>CAJOLC010000039.1 GCA_905235305.1 uncultured Bacteroidaceae bacterium
TTCCCGAAGCCTCCAGCGGTCAGCATTCCAACCTCAGCACCATCGGCTTCGCCATTGGCTTTGTCCTCATGATGGTACTCGACGTGGTTTTAGGGTAAAAAAATATGAAATCCGGGACAAGGGGTTGAAAAATCGGGGGGTACGCTGTATATATAGATGTGAGGGGTTGAGTTCACAAACACATCCTGCTTAAGTGCGCAATTAAGCACGGTTAATTTGCAAACAACCCACGTTAAAATGCTAAAAAGTCCACGTTAAATTGGCCAGTTAACCACGGTTATTTCAGATTTTAACAAGAGAGCGTGAGAGGTCTCGAGCAAAGCTCAGGGCCTCGAGTAAGCGAGAGCAGAGTCAAACTTACCCCGAACTGGGGTAGTATAAGGATAAAAACTCCTTACTCTACTTCCTTTCTTTCCCCGCAGCCTGCCATGAAGTGGAATATGTTTTCTAGCAAGATGTGAAGATAATAAGATGTATTCTCTTTGCATTTTGCTTTCTTTTTCATATCTTTGCAAGCGAGTCATCTAACATCATAACAACTATGAAGAAACTATTCATTTTGGCATTGTTTACGATTGCCGTTTGCCCGGCTTGCCTGGCACAGACAACTAAAGAGTATCCCAAACCCGAACCTATGAGACCTGGAATGTCGGAGTACTGGACTCCTCAGCCAAAGGTGGTGGAGCCTGGCGACATCAGGACAGCTACTGCTCCAAGCGACGCCATAGTTCTCTTCGACGGAAAAGACCTCTCTGCCTGGATGAACCCCAACGGAGAGGATGCTGCATGGACCGTCAAGAACGGCGTGATGACTGTCGACAAGTCGAAGGGTGACATCGTGACCCGTCAGAAGTTCGGCAGTTTCCAGCTTCACCTGGAATGGTGCGTGCCAAAAGGCATCTCGGGCGAGAGTCAGGCACGAGGCAATAGCGGTGTCTTCCTGCAGGATATGTATGAAGTGCAGATTCTGGACTGCTTCGGCAACGAGACTTACGTGAACGGCATGACGGGAAGCATCTACAAGCAGACACCTCCCCTGGTGAATGTGATGCGGAAACCTGGTGAATGGAATGTGTACGACATCATCTACACGGCTCCCATCTTCAAGGAAGACGGCACGTACCTCTACAAACCCTTCGTGACAGTCATCCAGAATGGTGTTGTCCTGCAGAACCATACGGAAATTCAAGGCACGACGGAATATATAGGATTCCCGCGCACGGTGAAGCACGGCGATGGCCCGATACGTCTGCAATCGCATGGCGACCCAAGCCAGCCCATCAGCTTCCGCAACATCTGGATTCGTCCGTTGTAAGAGAACAGAAGTCAGAACCCTAAACCATGAAACACATGACGACGAGAAGAAGCTTCCTCCGCCAGTCGGCCACCGCTTTGGCTGCGGGCATGCTGATGCCCCGTGTTCTCTACGCAGGAGCACCCAAGAAACAGACTGCTGCAAGCGACCGCCTTGTCGCTCTGATTGGTTGCCGCTCTATGGGCTGGTACGACCTCTCCGACATTATGAGATATCCCGGCACCAGCTGTGTCGCCCTCTGCGACATAGACAGCGGCATCCTGAGCAATCGGGCTGCCGAAGCGGAGAAGAACTGGGGCAGGAGGCCTGCACTCTATGGGGACTATCGAAGGGTGCTGGAGCGTGATGATGTGGACATCATCGTCATTGGAACACCCGACCATTGGCACTGCAAGATAACGACCGACGCTTGCTCGGCAGGCAAGGATGTGTATGTGGAAAAGCCCTTGGCCAACAGTATTGCCGAATGTGATGCGATGGTGGCTGCAGCTCAGCGCTATGGTCGCGTGGTTCAGGTGGGACAGCAGCAACGGAGTGCAGAACTTTGGCACAGCATGAAGCAGTACATCGACAGCGGCGAGTTGGGACACATCGGTCGTGTCAACGTCTGGGCAAACTTCGCGTATGCCGCTCTGCTGAACCCTGCCAAGGATGGTCCTGTACCCGAAGGTGTCGACTTCGACATGTGGCTCGGCCCTGCTCCCAAACGCACTTTCAATGCCTCTCGCTTTCATGGTTCATGGCGAATGTTCTGGGATTATGGCGGCGGCTTACTGACCGACTGGGGCGTACACCTGCTCGATATGGCTTTGTGGGGAATGAATGTTGAGGGAATGCCTCAGCGAGTCGTTGCCGCTGGTGGGAATCATGCCTATCCCAACAACTTCTCGGAGACATTCGACACACTGAGCGTCACCTATCAGTTCCCTGATTACCTCATTCAATGGTCTAATGTAGCTATTGAATCAGGTCCTTATGGACGCAATTATGGGCTTGAGTTCAAGGGCACCAACGGCACTCTCATCGCCAATCGTGAGAGTTGGGAAGTGATTCCTCAAGGCGACAAACTGGAGGCAAAACTGGTGAAACCATCGAACAACGACCATCTGGATCACACGAAAAACTTCCTGGATTGCGTGAAGCGGCGTGACATGCAGACAGCCTGCCCCATCACGAACGGCAGTTTCTGCGCAAAATATGCTCACATCGGAAACATTGCAGCACGAACGCATCAGGCTTTGACCTACGACGATTCGAAGCAGACCTTCCACAATCGCGAGGCAGACCACTTCATCACTCCCGTTTATCGCAAACCCTGGAAGCTCTGAAGTTTATTTTCTAAACAGAGGAAACCCTATTTCCTATCCTTCCAGTAGCCTGGCATGAAGAGGAAGAGGACGGTGAATATCTCGAGACGGCCGAGGAGCATATAGGCGCTCATGAGCCATTTCCCTGAGGCGGGGACATGAGCAAAGGTGCTGGCGGGACCTGTGGCACCTGTGGCCGGGCCGACATTGCTCAGCATGCTGATGCTGCTGCCAAGTGCCGTATCGACATCCGCACCGAGCAGGGAATAGCAGGTCATTGCTATGACTACCAAAAGGATATATATGAAGATGAAGGCCAGAGCCTGCCGCACTTTCTGATCTGAGACTATTTGTTTGTTGACGCGTACGCCCAGGACGGCTCTGGGATGCAGCATCTGGATGAGTTCATTGAAGGCGCTCTTGGCACAGATTATTATTCTGATGACCTTTATGCCACCTGCCGTGCTGCCGGCACACGAGCCGATGGCCATGATGACAACTGTCGGCATCCAGAACGAGGCGCCCCACGCTACATAATCAAACTTCTGGGCCGAGAATCCGGTGCTGGTCGCAACGCTGCTTACATGGAAAAGGGCCGAGCGGAACGTCTCTTCGAAACCATGGGGCAAGGATTTGTGGGCACTCTCCGGAACTGGGGCGAAGTAGAAGAGCAGCATAAAGATGACCACCGACAATGCAATGTAGCTCACAAAGACACGCACCTCTTCGTTCTGGAAGAGCACGCGGCTGCGGCGGATGGTCATGTAGTAATAGAGCGAGAAATTGACGCTGCTGACCACCATAAACAGGCTGGCAACGTACTCTATATAGCTGCTGTGGAAGTACGCCATGCTTTGGGAGTGCGTGCTGAAGCCGCCGGTCGCTATCGTGGTAAAGGCGTGGCAGACGGCATCATAGAGGTTCATCGGGCCGAGCCAATAGAAGAAAGCACAGGCGCTGGTCAGTGTAAGGTATATCAGAAGCACCCGTCGGGCAGTGGCACCTATCTTGGGTCGGAGCTTGTCGAGTCCCAAGCCGGTCACTTCTGCCGAATAAAGGTTGCTGCTCTTCATTTCATAGACGGGGATGAGGGCAAACGAGAAGACCACTATGCCAAGGCCTCCTATCCATTGTGTGATGGAGCGCCAGAAGAGCAAGCCTTTCGGCAGGGCATCTATATCGTTGATGCAGGTGGCGCCCGTCGTGGTGAAGCCGCTCATGGTCTCGAAGAAAGCACCCGCCACATCCAGGTCTGTCAGGCAAAGGAACGGCACCATTCCGACGATGGAGAAGAGTATCCAGGAGAGGGAGACGACAAGGAAATTGTCAGCCCGGCGCATTCTTCTGTGTTCCTCCCTTCGGCTCAGAAAGATGCAGAGCGCCCCGACGGCTGTTGCACCCAGTGCCGTGAGCAGGAAACATAGCCAGTCGGCCTCGTCGTTCAGGATGGCAACGCACATGGAGAGCAGCAGGAAGAAGCTCTCCATGATGATGAGTATGCCGAAGATTCCCTTTTTCATTATTTATTTATCCTTGCTCCCTGCCTCTTGCTATTGCTTGTCAGGGTTCTTGTCCAAGGCGTGCTTGGCGTAGTCGACAGTGTAGTGCAGGCCGCGGCTCTCTTTGCGTTCGAGGGCTTGGCGTGTGATGAGGTAGCCTACATTTATCATGTTTCTGAGCTCGCATATGTCCTTGGTGGGCTTCACGCGCTTGAAGAGGTGCTCTGTCTCCTCGTAGAGGAGGTCGAGGCGCTCCCAGGCACGGTGCAGGCGAAGGTCGCTCCTGACGATGCCCACATAGGTGCTCATGATTTGATTCACTTCCTTGACGTCCTGTGCGATGAGGACTTTCTCCTCGTTCGTCATTGTGCCTTCGTCGTTCCATTCGGGCACGCGGTCGTTGTAGTCGTAATGGTCGATGACTTCCAGCGAGTGGCGTGCTGCTGCGTCGGCATAGACGACGGCTTCGATGAGCGAGTTGCTGGCCAGGCGGTTGCCGCCGTGAAGTCCTGTGCAAGAGCATTCGCCCACAGCATAAAGACGTTTGATGCTACTCTGCCCGTCGAGGTCAACCTTGATGCCGCCGCACATGTAGTGGGCACTGGGCGCAACGGGGATGTACTGCTTCGTGATGTCTATGCCGATGCTGAGACACTTGGCATAGATGTTGGGGAAGTGATGCTTGGTCTCCTCTGGGTCTTTGTGTGTGACGTCGAGGCAGACGTGGTCCAGTCCGTGTATCTTCATCTCGCGGTCGATGGCGCGGGCCACGATGTCGCGGGGAGCGAGAGAGAGACGTTCGTCGTACTTCTGCATGAACTCCTCGCCGTTGGGCAGCCTGAGGATGCCACCATATCCGCGCATCGCCTCAGTGATGAGGTAGGCGGGATGGGTCTCCTGAGGGTTGTAGAGGACAGTCGGATGGAACTGCACGAACTCCATGTCCTGCACCTTTCCCTTGGCACGATAGACCATGGCGATGCCGTCGCCGGTGGCGATGTTAGGGTTGGAGGTGGTGGCATAGATGGCGCCTGTGCCGCCCGTTGCCATGAGGGTGACCTTGCTCAGGTAGGTGTCCACCTTGCCGGTGTCTGGGTTGAGGACGTAGGCACCGTAGCACTCGATGTCGGGCGTGCGGCGGGTGACGCGGATGCCGAGGTGGTGCTGGGTGATGATTTCCACGGCGAAGTGGTGTTCCAGCACTTCGATGTTGGGGTTCTGCCTTACCGCTTCCATCAGTCCGCGCTGTATCTCGGCACCGGTATCGTCGGCATGATGCAGGATGCGGAACTCGGAGTGGCCGCCTTCGCGATGGAGGTCGAACTCACCATCCTCTTTCTTGTCGAAGTTGACGCCCCATTTCAGGAGGTCTTTGATACCCTGCGGCGCGTTACGCACCACTTGTTCCACGGCAGCGGGGTCGCTGATGTAGTCGCCCGCAATCATGGTGTCCTCGATGTGCTTCTCGAAGTTATCGACCAAGAGGTTGGTGACCGAAGCGATGCCGCCCTGAGCCTTCGCCGTATTGGCTTCCTCGAGGGTCGTCTTGCAGATGAGCGTCACCTTGCCCTTACCTGCGTTCGCCACCTTCAGCGCATAGCTCATTCCAGCCACACCGCTGCCTATAATCAGGAATTCACTCTTCTTTATCATGACTTTCTAATGCCTTAAATGACACATTTACCGCCGCAAATTTACGAATTACGCAGCGAACCACAAAAGAAAAAGCACTTTTTCTTTTACAATATAGGCCAGGTGTCCGCTCAAAGAGGTATAGGTCTTTGGAAAGTGCTTCAGCAAGCATCAGCAAACGCCCTATAGGAGAATCGTCAATGCCCTATAGGGGAATGACAGCTCCCCCCCTGAGGGCGTTTTCCTTCACTAATGGATAGCCTTGCAAAGAATTATGAATCGTGAACTGAGAATTATTAGTGAAAGCAAAAGAAAAACAGCTTATTTCTTTGCTTTTCGCTCACTTCGTCGTACCTTTGCACACGGAAATGGAGCAGACATACAAGGAAATAAGAGAACAACTTGCCCGGCGCATCCTCATCATGGACGGCGCAATGGGCACAAGAATACAGGCGCTCGGCCTCTCCCGGGAGAGTTTCCATCGCGGCAAATTCGCCTCCTGGCCGGTCTCCCTCGTGGGCAACAACGACGTGCTCTGCCTGACGGAGCCCGAAGCCATCAAGGGCATACACCGACGCTACATTGAGGCTGGCGCCGACATCATCGCCACGAACACTTTCTCCTCCAACCGCATCAGCCAACAGGAATACGGTTGCGCGGACATCGCCCCCGAGATGGCTCGCGAAGGTGCAAGGCTGGCCCGACAAGTTGCCAATACTTCGGAGCGCAGGATTTACGTGGCTGGCTCCATGGGTCCCACAGCAAAGTCGCTCACCCTCCCTTCCGACATGGGCGAACCGGCACGAAGGGTCGTTTCTTTCGATGAAATGGCCGATTCTTATCGCGAGCAGGCAGAAGCTCTCATCGAAGGTGGAGCGGATTTCCTCCTGCTGGAGACTTGCTACGACAGCCTTAATACGAAGGCCGCTCTCTATGCCATCAGCGACATAAATCGACGGTTTCATCGGGAAATTCCCGTCATGGTGTCGGTCACAATCAACGACCGCAGCGGACGAACCCTTACGGGACAGACGCTCTGGGCCTTCTATACAAGCATCAGCCACTACCCCTACCTGCTCAGCTTCGGCCTGAACTGTTCCTTCGGCGTCACTGACTTGCGACCCTTCGTAGAACAGCTCGCTGCCAACTGCCCCTTGCCGCTTTCGCTCTATCCCAACGCGGGATTGCCCAACCAAATGGGTGAGTATGAGGAACTTCCCGAGTTTACTGCCTCGCATCTCCGTAGGATGGCAGACGACGGACTCATCAATATTGCCGGAGGCTGCTGCGGTACGGACGAGCATCACATCAGGGCTATCAGTGAAGCACTGAGGGGCGTGAAGCCGAGAATTGTGCCGGAGGCTGACAAGAAGCTGCGTCTGTCGGGTCTCGAACCACTCGTCATCGACCGAGAAACGCAGAACTTCACGAACGTTGGGGAGCGTACAAACGTCGCCGGCTCACGCAAATTCGCCCGTCTCATCGCTGAGAAACACTACGACGAAGCACTCTCCGTGGCACGAAACCAAATAGAGGGCGGGGCAACGGTCATCGATATAAACATGGACGATGCCATGCTCGACAGTCAACTCGAAATGCAGACTTTCTGCCGGCACATCAGTGGAGAACCTGCCGTAGGCAAGGCCACGCTCATGATCGACAGCAGCGACTGGCCCACGGTGCTGGCCGGACTGAAGAACGCAGGCGGCAAGTGCATCGTCAACTCCATAAGTCTCAAGGCCGGGGAGCAGGATTTCCTTGGTAAAGCCCTTGAATTGAGGCGTCTGGGAGCCGCAGTGGTCGTGATGGCTTTCGACGAAGAAGGACAGGCTACGACGTTCGAGAGGAAGATTTCCATTGCAGAGCGTGCCTACAAGCTCCTGACTTCTGCGGGTTTTCCTCCACAGGACATCATCTTCGACGTCAATATCCTTTCGGTCGGAACGGGTATTAAAGAGCATCAGGCCTATGCCGTCGACTTCATCCGCGCCGTAGCTTGGATCAAGCAGAACCTGCCTTTCGCAAAGACCAGCGGCGGCGTGAGCAACCTCTCCTTTGCGTTCCGCGGTAATAATAAGGTAAGGGAGGCCATGCACTCGGTGTTCCTCTACCACGCCATCAAAGCAGGTCTCGACATGGCTATCGTTAATCCGTCGATGCTTCAAATATACGATGAAATCGACCAAAACCTGCGTCGTGCAGTCGAGGACGTCATTCTGAACACCGACGACGAAGCTACCGACAGGCTGCTCGCCCTGAGTGAAGAACTAAGAGTGAAGAGTGAAGAATTAAATTCACCAGCGGTGTCTAATGGTAATTCCACGTCTTCACTTCCCATAGAGGAGCGTCTGAAACTCGCTTTGACAAAGGGCGACAGCACGCATCTTGCGGAGGATGTGCCGGAGGCACTGGCCAAATACGGTCAGCCCATTAAGGTCATCGAGGGTCCCCTTATGGCGGCGATGGAGCACATCGGTGTCTTGTTTGGCGAAGGAAAGATGTTCCTGCCGCAAGTCGTCCGCTCGGCCCAGGTGATGAAGGACGCGGTGGCAATCCTTCAGCCGTACATCGACGCCCAAGACAAAGCAAGTAGCAGTCAGACAAAGCCTTGCATCGTGCTCGCCACAGCCAACGGCGACGTCCACGACATCGGCAAGAACATCGTCGGCATCGTGCTTGCGTGCAATGGTTTCGAAGTGGTCGACCTCGGAGTCATGGTGCCGTGCGAGACAATCCTCGAGGCCACAAAGCAACATAAACCAGTCCTCGTGGGCATCAGCGGCCTGATTACGCCGTCGCTGAAGGAGATGGAAAAGCTCTGCGAGACGTTCCAGAAGGAAGGACTCAACGTGCCTATCCTGGTGGGCGGGGCAACGACGTCGGCCGTTCACACAGCAGTGAAGCTCGCTCCCCTCTATGATGGACTGGTCATCTATGGTGGCGATGCCTCCCAGACCTCTGTGCTTGCGAAGCGTCTCACCACAAATTCCGCCCATTTCATCGAGGATTATAAGGCCGAACAGACTGCAATCCGCGATGCTTACAACGAGCATCACACGCCCCTGACGCCGTATGAAGAGGCCAACAAGATAAATGAAGAATTAAGGGTGAAGAATGAAGAATTTGCTACCGCGCCGAGTGTATCGACCACTCCTCACTCTTCATTCCTCAATCCCAACCGTGATTCTAAGGCGGTAGCCAATTCTTCACTCCTCACTCTTCACCCTTCACTCTTAACGTCCCTCATCGACTGGCGGATGTTCCTGCTGTTCTGGGGCTTCAAGGGCGAAACGATGCAGCAGCTCCTGACCAACCCTGAGGCGGAAAAGACACTGAAGAGAGGCAAGCAATTCCTTGCGTCCTGCATCGAGGACAACCGCTTGGAGGTGCAGACCTTATATAAGGTGGAGCCGGCTGTCCGCAGGGGGAACGACATCGTGCTCACGGAGGACGGACAGACTTTGCCCATGCTCCGGAGCCAATCCGCCGCACATCATTACCGCTGCCTTGCCGATTACTTCGACGACGAGCAACCCTCCCCCATCGGTCTCTTCTTGGTAACGGCGCGCCCGCTGCAGGAGCCGACGGACGAAGAGGAACGGCTGATGATGCACGCCCTCTGTGCCCGTCTGGCCGAAGCGGCTGCCGAAAAGCTGACAGACCCACCCCAGCCCTCCCTTAAAGGGAGGGAGCCTGCTTCGTCGAGCGATTGTTTCTCCCCCTTTAAAGTGGAGTTAGAGGGGGTCCGCCCTTTGCGTGTTGCCTTCGGCTACGCCACTTGCCCCGACCATTCGCTCAAGCGCATCGTCTTCGACAGGCTGGAGGCCGAGCAGAAGATGGACGTCAGGCTGACCGACCACTACAGCATCGTGCCCTCCACCTCCGTGTGCGGACTCGTCATCTGGCACCCCGAGGCGAAGTACTTCCCCGTGGGCCGCATCGACCGCGACCAGCTTCGCGACTACTGCCGGCGCAGGGGCATCACCCAGGAAGAAGCCGAAAGCCTCCTCTCCAAGTTTATTGTCCAGGGCTGACAACGTTCCTCGAGAGAAGACACATACTGCCGCGTCGCCAGTCCCACCGTGGTAGTACTGGAGTTTTACCATGGTAGTACTGGAGTTTTACCACGGTAGTACTGGAGTTTTACCGTGGTAGTACTGGCATCATGCCACAGGGCGTTTTCCACGGAACCGTGGATGATTATTCGGGGCATTACTCTTTTTTTCCCTTTATTCCTTGCCGTTTTGCCGATTTCTATTTACCTTTGCATCCAGTTTACAATAAACCGTTTACCTATGAGACGTTTCCTGACCATTGCAGCCCTGGCGTTTGCCGTTCTGCCGGCTGTAAGGCTCAAGGCCAAATAAACCGTTATAACGATATAACGGAACAACGACAAAACGACAAGCATCTAATGAAAGTCATTGACATCCTGAACGGCAGCAGCCGTCCGTTCGCGAGCTTCGAGCTCGTGCCACCCCTGAAGGGAAGCGACGCGAGCCGTCTCTATCAGAGCCTCGACCCACTGATGGAGTTCCATCCCCCCTTCGTAAACATCACCTGCCACCGCGACGAAGTGGAGTACGTGCCCAGTGCCGACGGCACCTTCCGGCGCATGACTTTGTCGAAGCGGCCCAGTACGGTGGCCATCGCGGCAGCCATCATGCGCCGATACCCCGAGCTGGAAATCGTGCCGCACGTCATCTGCGGAGGCTCTTCGCAAAGCCACGTCGAGTCGGAACTGCTGGACCTCCACTTCCTGGGCATCAATAACATCATGGCCCTACGCGGCGACGCTTTGCCAGGCCAAAAGCATTTTGCACCCGAGCCCGACGGTTTCAGCCACAGCTCGGAACTGGTCGGGATGATAAGCGACCTGAATCGCGGACAATACCTCGACCCGACGGTGAAGCAAGGCCACAGCACCGACTTCTGCATCGGCGTGGCAGCCTATCCCGAGAAGCACTTCGAAGCAGCTAACCTGGAGACCGACATCCGCCATCTCCGCGAGAAGGTGGAAGCCGGAGCGCAGTATATCGTCACCCAAATGTTCTTCGACAACGGGAAGTTCTTCCAGTTTGTCGACATGTGTCGGCAGGCAGGCATTGCCGTTCCCATCATTCCCGGCCTGAAACCCCTCTCGTCGAAGAAGCAGGTCGACCTGCTGCCACGCTCCTTCCACATTGACATCCCGCAGGAACTCGTCAGCCTGATGGAGAAGACGCGCACAGCCGAAGAAGCCTACCAGGCAGGCATCGACTGGGCTGTCCGCCAGAGTCGCGAGCTCCTGGAGCACGGCGTCCCGGCCATACATTATTATACTATGGCCAAGCCCGACAACGTCTGCCAGATTGTCCGACAGGTCTTCTGAACAAAGTTCACGTGTGAAGATAACAAAGTTCACGTGTGAAGTCAGTCAACTTCACACGTGAACTTTTCTTTACTGTGCTGTGAAGCTCAGCACTTGACTTGTACCCGTGGCTGAACTTCCCAGGTAGATGCCATGCCATTCGGTCGTGGCATCTGCAGGCTTTGAGGTATTATATTTGAGGGTATACGTGCTGCCTTTCTTCATGCCGGTAGCCGTGAAGAGCGACAAGGTGCTGCTGAAGCTGGCTTCCACCGAGTAGGTGACGAGGTTGTTGCCGCTTGCGTCGGCCAACGTATAGTAGCGATTCGCTGCATAACTGATGCTGGATGTGCTGAGACTATAACCTTGAACGGCACTTCCGATGCTGCTCGAGGAGCCACCTCCTCCCCAGCCGCCGCCACCGCCGCCTTGCGAACTGCCGCCGCTAATGCCGATGCCGTAGCCTGTTATCTGTATGTAGGAGTTGTTGTCGCAGTCAAAACCTTCTTCCGGACCACCAGCCGAAGTATAACTCAGCACGATGCCGTTGCCGATTTGGATGGCTCCGGCTTGTCCGTAGTTACTGTCGATGGCATCGTTTCCAGTGCCGTAGCAGACGACGATTCCGCCGTCGAAGCGTATCGCACCAGCGGTGTTGATGCAATCATCATAGCATTTGAAGTAGTGCTTGCCGCCCGTGAAGACAATCGAGGCGTTCGACTTCAGTTTGCTCTCCAAGCCTTCTGCGCCATTCGAACCAGTTGTGACGACCATCTCGCCACCATTGACGGTGATAGCTCCCGTGGCTTTGATGGCCTTGGCCGACGATGTGCTGAGGTACTTGGCACCCGTCGTTCTGACAGTCAACGTAGGTCCTTCTGTGTCGCTCTTGCCGATGACGAGCGTTCCGTCGCTCTTGATGCCCTTACCTCCCTGGCCAGTCATCGAGATGGAGATGGTTCCGCCTTGCAGGTCAATACTGCCGTCGGAGGTCAGACCCTTGGCTGTCGAGTAGCTGCTGGTGGTTCCTGTGCCCGTTCCGCTATTGGTGATGGTTAGGTTTCCGCCAGTCGTGGTGAGCACTTTGTCGCAAGAGATACCCTTTGCAGCAGCGCCAGTGTTGTTGATGATAATGGTTCCGCCACCGATGGTGATGTTGCCGTCGCCCTTGATACCTGCGGCTGTTGCGAACTTTCCACCGGAGGGAGTGACGGTGCCGCTGTCTGTGATGGTGCCGTCCTTGTAGCGAGTTGTGTAGTCAGTAACGGTGAACGTATAGACTGAGCCATTTCTCTGCGGATTCGATGTATTGATGTAGTAATAGACAGAGGTGTTCGTGTCGGTCGGTCCGCTGACGTTTCCGGTGCGAATCGTATAGGTTTGTCCACCGCCGCCACCGCCAGGACCGCCACCGCCTTGACGGGTGTAGTCGTCGCTCGCAAAGTAGAACTGACCGTCGGGGGCTTCGTCGAAGTCATAATAATAGAAGGTTCTCGTGGCCTGACCTGTAGCCTGAACGGTGATGCTGTGCGTGAGCTGGTCCACAAGGGTGCCGCTCGAGGTGTAGAGATATACGACGTTCTGCCAGTACTGACTGGTTGTGCTGCTGAGTGCCACGCAGATGCGATAGACGACATCTTCGTCGCCGTCCTCTCCGCCATCGGTGTCGCCGCTGTCCGAGTCATCGACCTCGACGTTTCTCGACAGGTCGAGTGCTGCGCCGGAACCAAGGGCCTTGATGTTGATGACGGGTGCCGAGTCGTCCTCCCTGATGTTGAGATTGCCGTCGGCACTGATTCCCTTGCCTGCCTCGGCAGTATTGTTGATGACGATTGTACCGCCGCTGATGTCGATGTCTCCGTTGGCCTTGACAGCCACGACGTAACCCGGGTCGTTGTTCTCCACGATGTATTTACCGCTTTGGGTAATAGAGATGTCTCCCCCACTGATGAGGATTTCGTCCTTACTCTTGATGCCTTTGTTGCCGTCGCCAGTCGTGATGAGCGTGATGTTACCGCCCGAGATGTTCGCCAGGCTGTCGCACTTGATGGCGGCCACGTCCCTTTCGGTGACGGCGACGTCAATCGTGCCGCCACGCAATATGACTTGTCCGTCGAAATCATCGCCTTCCCCGGTAGCCTCGGCCTGTATGCCGTCGCCCTTCACACCGGTGATGTTGACCGAGCCGCCGTTCATCTTGAAGTACTGTCCTGCGTGAATGCCGTCGCCCTCTGCACCGACGACGGTGATGCTGCCTGCAGAATTCTTCACGAGCATGTACTCCTTGGTCTTGATGGCATGTGTGAAGTTGCCCTTGACGCTGAGTGTGCCGCCCTTGCTGACCTCGAGATGTCCCTTGCAATACAGGGCGGCCTTCTGTCCGAGATCTTCGGCAGTGTCTTCCAGATAGTTGTCCGTGCCGTCGAGGAGCTCAAGGGCAATGCGCTTGCCGCACTTGATGTCGAGCGCCGCACCGGTAGTGCTCTTCAGGCTCACGCCGGCGAGCCGGATGCAGGCCTTGTATGTGCCGTTGTATGTGAAACTTCCCTCCGAGCTTTCTCCGCTGAGGATGAAGCACATCTCACGGTCCTCGTTGGCATTCGTCACAGCAACTTCGGCTCCATTTATCTCGCTGCTGATGCCCACGACATGTTGCGGACTGACCGTCGCCTGCTGTCCGTCGTAGGTGATGAACAGGGTGTCAGTCACGATTTCTGCGGTTTCATCGGGTTTTTTGAAGGTAATGCTGTCCACTTCACTCACGTCGAAAGTATCGTCGCCGATGGTAATCCGGTCGTCTGCGAAGAGTATCTCGGTGAGGTCAAACTTGGTGTATGAACCGTTCTTCCATAAGTAAAAGCCGTCGAAATCTGCCGCCGAGAGTGCGAGCATAACGACAGCCATGCCGACGGTAAGGAGAATTTTTGCCTTTTTCATATAATATATATAATGTATAAACGTTAGTCGTTAGCAAAAATAAGAAGTTTTGTTCTATCCTTAGACGTTTCGGAGAATAATATTCAAACATTTCCGTCATTTTGTAACACATGTGACGCGGATTCCCTCCTGCAGACAAGATTTTCAAGACATGCTGATGCATGGACCGACGCAATACGAGGGTTTATTTTATTTAACATTATATTTTTCAACCTTCAACCGCTTACTTTCAATTAATTGTCGTATATTTGCACCCGATAACATACTTTGAGCTTGCCTTTGCAACATAAAATGATGAGAATCACGAAGTTCTTACCTCTGCTTTTACTGCTGGCATCTTGTGCTTCCAGACGCTCTGCGAGTGGTCCCGGATACCAAGTCTATCAGCAGAACGACCAGACGGTGGTGGTGGAGCAACCCGTCACGACTGGTGAAGAAAAGGCGTTGGTTGCAGAAGAACCTGTGGTGAATGGCCGCCTGTTGATGTCTCAGGTCCCTCCCTTTCCACAGGGAACATGGCAAGCCGGCAAGCAGCAGGCACTCGACCAGCTGTGTCAGTCGTCGCTCTTTGAGACGTCCCAGCTCGGACTCTACGTATATGATCTGACGGACAATCAGCCTCTCTATGCCGTCAATGCCGCACAAAGGATGCGACCCGCCTCGTGTCAGAAACTCGTGACTGCTATTACGGCACTCGACTTTCTGGGTGGCGACTACCAATTACATACAGAATTCCGCATCAAGGGAAAGGTTGCGGGCGGCGTCCTCCAAGGCGACCTCGTCGTGGTGGGCGGCATGGATCCGCTGGTCACCCCTGCCAACTTGCTCGAGGCAGCCCGTAACCTCAGGCAGAAGCAAGGCATACAGAGCATCGCGGGACGCATTGTCTACGACTGCTCAATGCGTGAAGACAAGCCGTTCGGCTTAGGTTGGTGCTGGGACGATGACTATGGACCACTCTCGGCATTACTCGTCGGCGGCAAAGATGCCTTTGAAAAGAACTGGCTGGTGGCGCTCTCCAAAGCCGGCATAAAGGTTAATTCCAAGGCAAGAAACAAGGGGCAGGGGGCAGGAGAACAGGCCAAGACTGTCTATACAATAAGTCACGGGCTGGACGAACTGCTGGTTCCCATGATGAAGGAAAGCGACAACATCTACGCTGAATGCCTGTTCTATCAGACGGCAGCCCTCAGCGGAAAGAAGGGAGCAAGCTATAAAGACGCCGGCAGCAAGACGGAAGAACTGCTCATGAAGATTGGTCTGGACCCCGGTTCATACAGGATTGCCGACGGAAGCGGGCTGTCGCTCTACAACTATGCCTCAGCCGAAATGCTCGCAGGACTGCTCATCTATGCCTGGAGAAACGAGGCTGTCAGGGAGCATCTGCTGCCTTCGCTGCCCGTGGCAGGCGTCGACGGCACCTTGAAGAAACGCATGACCGACACGGAAGCCTACGGCATTGTGAAAGCAAAGACGGGAACCGTGACCGGCATCTCCTCGCTGGCCGGATACATCCCGCTGGTCAACGGACACACCCTCGCCTTTGCCATCATCAACCAAGGCATAAGCAGTGCCTCGGAGGGACGTGCTTTCCAAGACGATGTATGCGTAGAACTTTGCAAATAACCACATTACATATCGTTTCATAAACCAATAAAAACAAAACAAAAGCATTATGAAAAAGATTTTAGCAATGATGACTCTCGTCATCGCAATGCCCGTTATGGCACAGACAATGTACGACGGCAAGACTTGCGAACAGTGGAAGAACGAATTCGAAGTAGAGGTTGCTACCAAGAAAGGCGAGCTCAACAGCCTGAAGCAAAAGGCAAAGCTGGAAGCAAGCACCGTGACAAAGGCCGACATAAGCAAGAAGACTGCCGAACTGAAAAAGGCACAGGCTAACCTGAAGGTTGCCAAGAAAGCTGCCAGCCTTGAGAAAAAGGGCGAAGCTTCACTGAAGAAGGCACAGGACAATTCTGTAAAGCTTCAGGAGAAGCACTCCAAGGCTAGCGACAAGCTCACGAAGCTTCAGTCGAAGCAGACTAAGGCCGAGTCGTCCGTAGCCAAGGCTGAGCAGAACCTCCAAAAGGCAAAGCAGAACCTCGAAAACGTTAAAAAGGAGATAACCGACACGCAAAACAACGTGGCAAACCTGAAGAACGAGCACGAACAATCTAAGGGAGACATCGACAACGCCAAGAACGCAAGAGAACAAGCAAAGAAGTTCCTCGTCAACGGAATCAGGAAGTAAATAGATTCAACATTCTCAGTTTATAAACGCGACACGTCGATTTGCTCAACACGACGCGTCGCATTACTCAACGCGACACGTCGAAATCACAAACGCGACGTGTCGCGTTTTTCTTTGAGACTTAGAGATATTATTTCTCCGACAAGTGCCAGAGCACGATACCTGCTGCCACGCTGACATTCAGACTGTGTTTCGTGCCGTACTGAGGTATTTCGAGACAGCCGTCGCACATGTCTACTACCTGCTGCTGGACACCTTTCACTTCGTTGCCTAACACAATGGCGTACTTCCCTTCGGGCTTCTTCTGGAAGTCCTGGAGCATAGTGCTTCCCTCGCATTGCTCTATGGCAAGAACCGTATAACCCTGCTGCCTGAGCCATTCCACTGCATCTTCCGTGCGGGAGAAATACTTCCAGCAGACGCTTTCTTCTGCCCCGAGCGCCGTCTTATGTATTTCGGGATGTGGAGGCTGAGCAGTTATGCCGCACAGCACAACGAGCTTTATGCGGAAAGCATCGCTGCTGCGGAACACGCTTCCTACATTATAAATATATGGTCCAATACAACCACGATTGGCTGCCCTTCCGATGCCTTGTATTCAGCCACACTCAGGCGTTCCATCTCGGTTATCTTCAACTTTCTCATGTCAGATTCTCTTATTTCCTACATTTCTTATTGTAATAAGATGTGGACAAAGTTAACATTTTCTGTGGATAAGATGGTGGATAAGTTGCAAGTTATTCACCGTAAAAGCAGCAAATCGAACCTTCCCGACACTTTATTCACACGGACATAAAGTTATAAAAGTGCTTTCAACATAAAAAAAGCGAGTTATAAAGGCAGTATGTCAGGGAAAATTATTAACTTTGCGTGTTATTCATAATTGTGGATAAAGTTAAAAGGAAATATAAAGCAAAATACTCTGCAATAAGCTATAATACATAAATTGACTGGGTTGATAACTGAAAAAAACGTGTTGAAAAGCTGTGGACAACATATAGACCGATAGAACAAGCCATAAGGTTATGAACTTATCAACGTCCCATCATCATCATCATTTTCTATTAAATTTAAAAATATAAAAAGAAATATAATAATATAACTATGGTTGACAACACATGGAAAGCTGCCGGTTTCGTCACGGAACCTGTGCTGCAGGGAACAGACATTAAGGCTGAAATACGCCGGATGTGCAAGGAGAAGAACGCAGTCATCATGGCACATTACTACACGCAGCCGGAGGTGCAGGACATCGCAGACTTCGTTGGCGACAGTCTTGCACTGGCTCAGCAGGCTGCAAAGACGGATGCAGACATCATCGTGATGTGTGGCGTACACTTCATGGGCGAGACGAATAAGATTCTTTGCCCTGACAAGAAAGTGCTCGTTCCAGACCTCAATGCCACTTGCAGCCTTGCAGAAAGCTGTCCGCCTAAGGAGTTTGAGGCCTTCGTAAAAGCCCATCCCGGCCATACTGTCATAAGTTATGTCAATACGACTGCTGCCATCAAAGCTCTCACGGATGTGGTTGTGACCAGTGGTAATGCCCTGAAGATAGTGAACTCCCTGCCTCAGGACGAGAAGATCATCTTCGGACCCGACCGAAACCTTGGCAATTACATCAACTCGCTTACTGGCAGAAACATGGTTCTATGGGATGGCGCTTGCCATGTTCACGAGAAGTTCAGCCTGGAAAGGATACTTGCATTGAAGGCAGAGCATCCCAAAGCCAAGATACTTGTGCACCCGGAATGCAAAGGACCTATCGTTAAGGTTGCCGACAAGGTTGGCAGCACGGCCGCCCTCCTTAAGTTCAGTCAGGAGGACGAGGCAGATGAATTCATCGTCGCAACAGAAAGCGGCATCCTCCACAAGATGCAGCAGGCTTGTCCACAGAAGACTTTCCTGCCTGCTCCGCCCGACGACAGCACCTGTGCCTGCAATGAATGTAACTTCATGAAGCTTATCACGCTCGAGAAACTCTATAACTGCCTGAAGTATGAATGGCCGGAGATTGATGTCGACAGGCAGGTCGCAGAAAAGGCTGTGAAGTCCATCAACAGGATGCTCGACCTTTCGGCACAGTAGATTAAGGATAGTAAATAGTAAATCGTTAAATAGTAAATTGATTTAGGGTGTCTTCTTTAATAACTGACCTGGCGTACATTCTTGTTGTAGCAAGCATTGTGACCATCATCTTCAAACGCTTGAAGCAACCGCTTGTGCTTGGTTACATCGTGGCAGGCTTCCTGGCAGGTCCGCACATGCCCTACACGCCTTCGGTCAGCAGTGTAGAGGGAATCGAGGAATGGAGCGACTTGGGCGTCATCTTTCTGATGTTTACGCTTGGTCTGGAATTCTCGTTTAAGAAGATATTTAAGATGGGTATGCAGCCCATCCTGACTGCCATCATGATCATGTGCTGCATGATAGGTGTGGGTGGAGTCATAGCCGCGTTGTTCGGATGGAGCAGTATGGACAGGCTTTTCCTTGGCGGAATGCTTAGTATGAGCTCTACCACTATTATCTACAAGGCCTACGACGATTTGGGACTTCGCACGAAAAGTTTCGCCTCGGGGGTCATTTCCGTGCTCATCATCGAAGATATCCTTGGCATCTTGCTTATGGTTATGCTGAGTGCCTTGGCAGTGAGCATGGAGTTCCATGGCTTTGAGCTAATCAAGAGCCTCATGAAGTTAGGGTTCTTCCTGATGCTATGGTTCTTGGTAGGCATATACCTGCTGCCGATTCTTCTGCGTAAGGCGAAGAACTACATAAACAGCGAAACCTTGCTTGTTGTCTCCGTTGGTTTGTGTTTCTTGCTTGCTGTGATAGCCGATGAAGTAGGTTACAGTCCTGCATTCGGTGCATTTATGATGGGCAGCATACTGGCCGAGACGCTCGAGGCAGAGAATATAGAGAAGTCAGTAAGCTCGCTTCGAGACCTCTTCGGAGCAGTGTTCTTCGTGTCGGTCGGCATGATGGTCGAGCCTCAGGTGCTGGCAGAGTATTGGCTTCCTATACTGGTCTTGACGTTTGCCGTCGTATTTGGTCAGATGTTCTTTGGCAGTCTGAGCTATTATGCAATGAGTGGCAATGTGCAGACTGCCGTAAGGAGCGGCTTCTCGATGGTGCAGATAGGCGAGTTCGCGTTCATTATTGCGGGCTTGGGACAAGAGTTGGGAGTGACCAGCCAGTTCCTCTATCCGGTCGTCGTGGCTGTGAGTATCATCACGACCTTCCTGACGCCTTATGCCATAAAGCTCTCTCCGAAGGCTGCAGGGCGCATAGAAAGTTCCCTCGGAAACAGCATTCATTCGCACATCAGTCATGACAAAAAGCTTTCGGTAAAGAAGAGAATGGAGCGTGCAAGGCTGTCGAAAGGCTTAGCCTGGAAGAGCCTGTTGTCCGCCATTTTGTTTCATACAGCTGCTTACCTCACGATAAGTATAGCGCTCACCATGTTTAGCTATGCCACTTTATTACCGCTTTTCAAGTACTTCTTAGGTGAATGGTACGGCACGCTTACTTGTGGAATTGTCACGCTGCTGCTTCTCTCGCCCTGCATCCGGCCGATTGTTATCAAGAAGAACAACAGTCGAGAGGCAAAATATCTGATTTCATCGGGAAAAATGACTGCCTTCATGGTCAGGCTCATCATGACGATGAAGGTAATTCTTGGCTTGTTGATTATATATAATGTAGTGTCGTTCGTCTCGCCTCTTTGGTGGATTTGGAACGTTCTCATCAGTGTGGCGGCCTTGGTATTGATGATAGTTAGCCGAATCGTCAAGTATATCAGCATCAAAGTTGAGCGTACGTTCAAGCAGAACCTACAGCTCAGGGAGCAGCAGAATATGCTGAGTTATGGCAGGCGGCTCAAGGGAAAGGACCTGCAAATATCCCGTGTGATGATTCCCGTCCATTCGCGTTGGAGCGGAAAGACACTTGCCCAGCTGCATTTTGGCAAGACAGACGGCGTACATATAGTGGCAATCCTGCGCTCCGGATATAGAATAAACATTCCGGGAGGCAGCCATCGTATCTATCCTAACGACGAATTGGAGGTGGTGGGAGGTGCTGAAGCCATCCAGTCCCTGCGAGCGAGGAGCGAGCAGGAGGTACTTCCTTTGCAGGAACAAAGCAAGGAGAAGCACAAACTCAGCATCATTTCCATCCGACTGCAGGATAGTAGTCCGCTCATCGGACAGACGCTTCAGAACATCGACTTCCGCCTGCGTTACCATTGCATGGTGGTTGGCGTGGAGAACGAAGAAGGTCATCTTGGCACGGTTCCTGCAAAGCGTAAGTTCGCCCAGGACGACATTGTATGGGTTGTGGGCGAGGAAGCCGACCTCTCCATGTTGTCGATGGTGATATAAATCCCAGTTATCATTATCAACTTCACACGCGTCGTTGTGCAAATAGGGACGCGTCGTTGTGCAAATAGGGACGTGTCCCTGTACAGATAGGGACGCGTCCCTGTACAGATAGGGACGTGTCGTTCTACAGATAGGGACGTGTCGTTGTGCAGATAGGGACGCGTCGTTGTGCAAATAGGGACCTTTAGTGTGCCTCGAGCCAATTGCTGCCCCAGCCGCAGTCGGCGATAAGCGGGACGCTGAGACTTGCGGCGCCTTGCATCTCTTCTATCACGAGGGCTTGCAACTTCTCCTTTTCCTCGGGCAGGACAGAGAAGTTGAGTTCGTCGTGAACCTGCAATATCATCTTCGACTTCAAGCCTTCCGCCTTCATTCTTCTGCTGACGCGAATCATCGCAATCTTGATGATGTCGGCTGCCGAGCCCTGTATCGGTGCGTTGATGGCATTGCGTTCTGCATAGCCGCGTACTATTGCGTTGTTCGAGTTGATGTCGGGCAACTGGCATCGTCTGCCCCAAAGCGTCTCGGTGAAACCGTGTTCGCGAGCCATCTCGATGCTCTTTTCCATGTAGGCCTTCACGCCAGGATAGGTCAGGAAATACTCGTCGATGAGTTGTTTGGCCTCAGTCCTGCTCACTCCCATCCTTTCTGCCAGGCCGAAGGCACTGATGCCGTAGATGATGCCGAAGTTGGCTGTCTTGGCTTTACGCCTTTCGTCCGAGGTGACTTCCTCAAGGGGTTTCTTGAAGATCTTTGCCGCCGTGGCCTGATGGATGTCGTTGCCTTCGCGGAAAGCTTCAATCAGGTTCTCGTCCTTCGACAGATGCGCCATGATGCGAAGCTCTATCTGACTGTAGTCGGCACTGAAGAAGAGCTGTCCGGGATAAGGTATGAAGGCCTTCCGCACCTCTTTTCCCTGAGCGTCGCGCACGGGGATGTTCTGCAAATTGGGGTTGGACGACGACAGACGACCAGTGGCTGTGACGGTCTGGTTGAACGACGTGTGGATGTGTCCCGTCTTTGGGTTGATGAGACTTGGCAGGGCATCTATGTAGGTGCCCAGCAACTTCTTCAGTCCTCTGTAGTCAAGAATCTTGCCGACGATAGGGTGCTTTCGCCTCAGGGCTTCAAGGACTTCCTCGTTCGTCACGTATTGTCCCTTCTTGGTCTTCTTGGCTTTCGAGTCCAGGCGAAGTGTGTCGAAGAGCACTTCGCCCACTTGTTTCGGGCTGGATATGTTGAAGTCCATGCCTGCCAGGCTGTGTATTTCCTGCTCCAGAGTCAGCAGCTGTCCGGTGAAGAGACGGCTTGTCTCCTTCAGGCCCTCAGTATCAATCATCACGCCAGCCTCTTCCATCTCGGCCAGGACAGGCATGAGAGGCATCTCGATGTCTGCAAAAAGCTGCCACAGACCCTCTTTCCTGAGCTCCTCTTCGAGTTTCTCCTTCAGTCCGCACACGTCCGTCTGGCCGTAGATGGACAGCAGGTAGTCGTAGTAGTGACGCATCTCGGGATGCAGGATGTAGTGGGCAATCTCCGTATCGAACATGGACAGTTCGGTCAGTCCCTGTGCCTCGAGTTCCTTCCACTTAGCCTTCAGGTTGTGACCAATCACGCAGTCTTCCTTCACGACGAACGTCGCGTCCGTTCCCGCAGGCTTAGCAGGAACCTTGGCAGGCGTGTCGGGCTGGCTGAAGAGATCAAGCTGCTGAGGCTTTTCGTCAGGTTTCTTCTTCGGATGCGACGTGTCGGCAGGGTTCACCTCAAACAAGTCAAGCTGCATGGAACCGTCGGAATTCTTGGCAGGTTTGCTCTCCTCCTCCTTGGGGGAGGCTGGGAGGGAGCTTCTTTTATTCAGCAGTTGTCGGAACTCCAGACGTTCGAAGATGGCGCGAAGCTTGTCTCTGTCGGGCTCACGAAGCTCAAGAAGATTCATGTCGAGACTGATGGGAACGTCCTGGCAGATGGTGGCCAGCCACTTGCTCTGCCTGATTTGTTCCACGTTGCTCTCAACCTTCTGCCTCAGTGCACCTTTCAACTTCGACGTCGAGACCAGTAAGTTCTCGATGCTTCCGAACTCCTCGATGAGCTTTTGTGCAGTCTTCTCGCCCACACCTGGGCAGCCGGGAATGTTGTCGACGGCATCGCCCATGAGTCCCAACATGTCGATGACCTGCCGAGGCGACGTGAGTCCCCACTTCCTGTTCACTTCGTCGGGACCCAGAATCTCTGCCTCGCTGCTCCTTCCCACCGCGGGACGGTACTGCCTGACGCGTTCCGTGACGAGCTGCCCATAGTCCTTGTCGGGCGTCATCATGAAGGTATCTATGCCCATTTCATCAGCCTGCCGAGCCAACGTTCCTATCACATCGTCTGCCTCGAAGCCTTCAACTTCCAGGACGGGAATGTGGTAGGCAGCCAGAAGTTCCTTGATGACGGGCACGGCAAAGCGTACCGCCTCGGGAGTTTCTTCGCGTTGCGCTTTGTAGTCAGCGTAAGCTTCGTGGCGGAATGTAGGGCCGTGAGGGTCGAAGGCAACGCCCAAGTGAGTGGGATTCTCCTTTTGAATCACCTCTTCCAACGTGTAGACAAAGCCCATAATTGCTGAGGTGTTCTCCCCTTTCGAGTTGATGCGAGGGTTCTTGATAAAGGCATAATAGGCACGATAAATCAGTGCGTAAGCGTCAAGTAAATAGAGTTTCTGCATCTTTTCTGTGTTTTTATGTGGTAAAATTACGGAAAAAAGATGAAACGTAGCACTTTTATGTAAATTTGCACACTAAAGATGAGATAAATGGACGTATTAGATAAGATAAAGGCTCCAGTCCTGACCGAACTCAAGCAATTTAACGATGCTTTCCGCGACACGCTCTTCAGCCAGAATCCTCTGCTCGAAAAGGCTGTCGACCACTTGCTGAAGGCTCCTGGCAAGCAGGTTCGTCCGCTGCTGGTACTGCTCTCGGCGAAGATGGTGGGCACGGTCGGCGACAATGTCCTGCGCGTAGCTCTGGCCTTGGAAATGCTGCACACGGCTTCCCTGGTGCATGATGATGTGGTGGACGAAAGCAATCGTCGGCGCGGTTTACCTTCCTTGCGGGCCTTCATGTCCAATCAAGTGGCCGTCCTTGCCGGCGACTTCATACTGAGCAAAGCACTGGAATGTGCTGCCGACACGGATGATGTCCGGGTGGTACGACACATCGCAGAACTCGGACAGACACTGGCCGACGGCGAACTTCTGCAGTTGGAAAACAAGGATTCCGACGCCTTTTCGGAAGCTGCCTACTTTGAAATCATCTCGCGCAAGACGGCAAGTCTCTTCTCTGCCTGTACGAGGCTTGGTGCCTTGACTGCAGGAGGCAGCGATGCAGACGCGGAACGGCTGGCACAGTACGGCAAGCTTATCGGCATCTGCTTCCAGCTCCGCGACGATGTTTTTGACTACGGGACAGGCGAGATAGGCAAGCCCGTGGCAAGCGATATGCATGAAGGCAAGCTCACATTGCCAGCCATCTATGCCGTAGGTCGCAGTGACGACGCCTCGGTTCACGCGTTGGCACAGAAGGTAAGACGTCGCGAAGCAACCGACGAAGACATACAAAAGCTCATCAAGTTCACGATAGACGAGGGCGGAATTGACTACGCAACGTGGCACATGAAAGATATGCAGGGCATGGCCGACGGCCTTATCGACGACACGAAAAACGTGGAGATTGCCCAGGCCTTGCATGAACTCACTGCCTTTGTCGCTAATCGGAAGAACTGAACACCTAAGAACATGTCAATGGGAAGCAGAGAGGAGGCTTGTGTACTCAAGGGTCGATTCGCTCCCTCTCCTACCGGACGTATGCACCTCGGCAATGTCTTCTGCGCCTTGCTCTCGTGGCTTTCGGCCAAGAGTCAGGGCGGAGAATGGCATCTCCGCATAGAAGACATCGACCCCGACCGCTCGCGTCGCGACTTTGCACTCTTGTTGATGGACGACCTCCAGTGGCTCGGACTGCCGTGGGACGGCAGTGTCGTGTGGCAAAGTCAGCGGTCGGACATCTACGAACACTATCTCACGAAGTTGCACGACATGGGTCTCACCTACCCTTGCTACTGCTCGCGAGCCGAAATCATGGCGACTCAGGCCCCTCACGAAACGGACGGACGCATCGTTTATGCTGGCACATGCAGAGGAAAAAAACGCGATGAAATGGCGGAAAACGTGCCTCATGCCATCCGTTTTACCGTGCCGGACGAGGACATCACGTTCGTCGATGGTCACTACGGGCAGCAGTGCGTGAACCTGGCAAAGCATTGCGGCGACTACATCTTGCGTCGGAAGGACGGAGCCTGGGCATATCAACTGGCCGTTGTACTCGACGATGCACTGATGGGCATCACAGAAGTTGTGCGTGGACGCGACCTCCTGCTCAGCACGCCTCAGCAGCTCCACCTCTCCGCCACGTTAGGCTTCACCCCGCCTCACTACATTCACCACCCCCTTCTCATCAATGAAAGCGGTCAACGCCTCTGCAAGCGCGACCGCAGTCTCGACCTCTCGGTGCTTCGCGAGAAGCATAAAAATCCTGATGAAATCGTGGGTTTTCTCGCCTTTCTTGCAGGGCTTCTCCCCTCCCCCACTCCTCTCAGTCCCAAAGAGCTCCTGCCTCTCTTCTCCTGGTCGCACGTCCCGAAAACCGACATCACAGCAGACGCGCTATAACTTCTTCAGAGAACTTTCAGCTCGGCACCAGTCAAATTTGCTGACTTCCCTCGACCCTTCACCCGGAATCTTCAAATCCGGGCACTTTTTAGTCGTTAGAATCACTATAAAGAAATTCTGCTAAACGGGTCATTCCTTGTGTATAATAATAAATATGTTCTGCAAATATCGCATCAGACAGCGTTATTTTCCGTATTTCGACATTGCCTTTATGCTTATATTCTTTTGCCGTACCTTTGCAAAGAAATTTGTCAGGTGATTTTCCTTCTCTTCAGAAGGAAGACGAGCCGACGTAACGCGCTTTGACATGAGTAATTACATTTTGGCGGACAATCAGGAAGTGACGCGCTTCGCAGTGGAGAGTCTGGTGCGAAGCAATGCTGACAACGAGGTGCGCATCGCACATGACATCGACGAACTTTTCACGCTCTTGGGACGGTATGAGAACGCAGTTGTGGTGCTCGACTACACGCTTTTCGACTTCACGAGCGAGGACCAGTTGCTGGTGGCTGCTGAACGTTTCTCCATGGCCAGCTGGGTACTCTTCAGTGATGACCTTACTCCGCAGTTCATTGATCGTATGCTTCATGCCAGCCACGCCTTTAGCGTCGTCTTCAAGACCAGCAGTCTGCATAGCCTCAAACACGCTCTGGAGGATGCTTCCTCTGGTAAAAGGTACATTTGTCAACGGGCTATGGACCTGATTCTCACCAAAGATGAGGACGAACAACCCTGTCCGCTCACCCGGACGGAAATGGAGGTGATGCGTGCCATCACACAAGGAAAGACCACGAAAGAGATTGCAGAAGAGCGCTTTTCAAGTATCCATACCATCACCACGCATCGCAAGAACATCTTCCGCAAGCTGAAAGTTAACACGGCGCATGAGCTTCTTCGCCATGCGATGCGCATGGGTTGGGTCGATCCTATTGAGTTTTACATCTAAGTTCACTTCATTCACCTCAGTGCCTGACGTATGTCGGCGAGGAGATCTTCGGGTTCTTCCAGTCCGATGCTCAGGCGAACTGTCGTCTCAGGCACTGACATCTCTTCCCGCTGTTCGGGTGTGAAGAGTCCGAAGATTGTGCTTGCAGGGTGGATGGCAAGCGACTTGCGGTCGAAAAGATTGGTGGCGCGATGGATGACTTGCAGTCGATCTATGAAGTCGAAGCAGGCCTCTTTGGACGCTAAATCAATAGTAAAGACCGCTCCGGCAAGTGAGCCGAACTGCCTCGTGGCAAGTGTGTGGTCGGGACTGCTGCTGAGTCCTGGGTAGTTGACGCGTGAAATGCCTGCCAACTTCTCGCATTCCTTGGCCAGCCAAAGCGTGCTTCCGGCCTGACGTTGATAGCGGATGTCGAGCGTATCCAAGCCCAAAGTCTCCATGTAAGCCGCTTGCGGTGTCATCAGTCCGCCAAGGTTTGTGATGAGTTCCGTCTTGATGCGAGCCGTGAAAGCCATGCGCCGACCAGCTCTTTTCACGTTCTTCTGAATGGCCGGTAAAGGCGATTTGCTCCAATCATAGCGGCCATAGTCGATGATGAGGCCGCCAAGTCCTGTACCGCCACCTGAGATGTACTTCGTACTTGACACGACTTCTATGTCAACGCCAAGTTCCTGTGCGTGCCATCTGCTGAAGGGAATGATAGTGGTGTCCGCGATAAGTGGCACCGACTTCCGTGCAGCAACTTCGGCAAGTGCCTTGATGTCGGCCACATAGAGCTGCGGGTTGGTGATGATTTCGAAGAAGAGAGCCACCGTCTTCTCGTCGGTCAGCGACTCCACTTCTGCAGGGTTCCTGAAGTCCGCGAAGCGTGTCTCCACCCCGAACTGCCCGAGTGTGTCGCGAAGCAAAGACACGCTGTTGCCGAAAAGATGACGTGAAGCCACCACATTAAACCCGGCTCCGCACACGGCAGTAAACGTGTAGGCTATAGCCGTCATGCCAGTGTTCAGGGCAGTCACGCTGAGGGCACCGGTGGCCTGACGCACGCGTTCTTCGAGGTGCATTACCGTAGGGTTGGCAATTCTTGAATAAGAAGGTGACATGGAACGCCCGCAAAAGGCGTCGCTCATTGCTGCCGCCGTCGGGAACTCGAAAGCTGCACTGTGATAGACAGGCATGGCAAGTGCGCCGTAGGCATCAGGCTTCTGATACTTCGTGGTCAGTACTTTTGTCTCGTACTTCATAGGTTGAAAGGTTTCAGCTTACGATTTTCCGCAAGGCCGTCACGAGTTTATCGACATCTTCACGTGTGTTGTAAAGTGCAAACGTTGGCCTGACGCTCATTTCATAGCCGAGCGCACGTAGGGCTGGCTGTGCACAATGATGGCCGGCACGCACGGCAATTCCCTCCTGATCAAGCAACTTTCCGACTTCCGGCACGGGTATTCCGTCCAGGACAAAGCTGACAACGCTGGTGCGATGCTTGGGGTTGCCGATGAGTGTAAGGCCAGGAATGAGTGCGAGCTGCTCGCGTGCATACTCCGTAAGTATGTGCTCGTGATGTTCGATGTTGCGTAGTCCGATGTGATTTACGTAGTCGAGTGCAGCTCCAAGTCCGATGGCATCGGCCACGTTAGGCGTGCCAGCCTCGAAGCGTGCGGGTGGCTCGTTGTACTCTGTGCGCTCAATCGTGACGTCTTTTATCATGTTCCCACCGCCTTGCCAGGGTTGCATCTTACTCAGGATCTCCTTCCTTCCATAGACGACACCAATGCCGTTCGGTCCGTAAATCTTGTGTCCGCTGAAGACAAAGAAGTCAGCTCCGAGCTGCTGAACATCGACAGGAGGGCGATGGATTGAGCGCCGTCGATAAGCACAGGAATATTGTGCTGATGTGCTATGTCGATGATGCGCGCCACGTCATTGACGGTGCCAAACGTGTTGTTGACATGGCCCACACTTACAAAGCGTGTGCGGGGCGTGATGAGTCGTTCGTACTCAGACAACACGAGGTCGCCGTTCTTGTCGACAGGTATTGCCTTGAGTGTGCAGCCTTTCTCGTGACACACTTGTTGCCAGGGAACGATGTTGGCATGGTGGTCGAGTGTGGAGACGATGACTTCGTCGCCGGGCGTCAGGTACTGTCTGCCGTAGGTCTGTGCCACGAGATTGATGCCCTCGGTAGTGCCACGGACGAAGATAATCTCCTCGGAAGTGGCGGCATTGATGAAGCTTCTCACCTTCTCTCTTGCTTCCTCGTAGGCATCTGTGGCACGTGCCGCCAGGGTATGTGCCCCGCGATGTATGTTGGAATTATAGGTCTTGTAGTAGTGAGATATCTTGTCAATCACCTGCACAGGCTTCTGTGTGGTGGCACCGTTGTCGAGCCAAACGAGGTCGTGACCGTTGACCTTCTGGTCGAGGACGGGAAAGTCCTTTCGGATTTCGGCACTGTTCAGCGTATCGACTTCCTCGTAGTGCAAGCCTTTGAGTTCGCTCTCGCCGAGTGGTCTCACCTCCATTCCTTGCCCGGGAGTGGAGGGAAGAGTCAAGTCTTGCCAGTTGATCTTCTCTCCATCCGACAGGCATCTTGGCCTTTTTCCCTCTTCTGTTGGCAAGGGCACAGGTGTGTCGCCTCCGAAGTATTTGGCTGCCACTTGTCGGATTTGCTCGAAAAGAGGGTCCTCCATGCCGTAGCCGTTCAAGTTATGTATTTCTGTCATAGGTCTTTGAGAGGTTAGCAGCTATACTACTTCTCTACTGAATTTCTGTGCTGATAGTCGTGATAGTAGCCTACTTCGACGTTCTCGAGTACGGCGATGGCGTCGTCCGTCAGTGCAGCGAGCGAGAAGTATTTGGTGAGGAGATAGGAGGCGACGCCGAACTTGTCGAGTCCCATCAGTCTTGCACTCAGCGATGGGGCTATCTCGCCTGGTATGCCGCTTTGGTGAAGTCCGATGACACCTTGGTTCTGTTCGCCGGTGCGGACCAGGATGATCTTCGTCGTGCCGACACCGCGTCCTGTAAGATATTGTCCTTCTACCTCGACCTTGTCGGAGGGGATGATGGGCACGCCGCGCCAAAGTATGACTTTAGTGCCGAAGAGGTCCGTGGTCTGTGGAGGTACGCCGCGCCATGTGCATTCGCGTTCGAAAGCAGCGATGGCCCTTGGGTGCGCGACGAAGAAGGCGGGTTCTTTCCAGACGAGGCTGAGGAGTTCGTCGAGGTCATCGGGAGTTGGTGTGCCGTAGCGGGTGGTGATGCGGCAGGCGGGGTTGACGGAGGCGAGCAGGCCGAACTTCTTATTGTTGATGAGTTCCCATTCCTGACGTTCCTTGATGCTCTCTATCGAGAGTCTCAGCTGCTCTTCAAGCTGGTTGTAAGGGTTGTTGTAAAGGTCGGAGACGCGTGTGTGGACACGTACAACGGTCTGGAGGGAATTGAGAGGATACTCCGTGGGATTCTCCTCGTAGTCGATATATGTCTCAGGAATGATGTTGTCTTCCTTGTGTCCGCTGACTAGGTCTATGTGCTTTTCGCCATGGTCGTTGACTGTTGCCTTGAGTCGGAGCTGCTTTTCCACGGCTTTGTTAAACGTCTCGCGGAAGTCGGGCACGTCGCGGATGAACTCTTCGAGCTCGGAGAGTTTGAGTCCGAGGAACACGGTTGGGGTGACTGCCCTGACGGAAACGGTGGACTGTGCATCGTCGAGAAGGTCGGTTTCGCCGAAGTATTCGCCGTCGCCCAGCAGGGCTATGCGCAGTTCTTCGCCGTGGGGTCCCTTGCTGATGACTTCTGCCTGGCCTGTTGCTACGATGAAGAATTTCTGCTTGTCTACGCCTTCTTCCACGAAAAGCTTGCCGAGGCCTATCTCCTGTGTCTCGAAGGAGCGCACGAGGCGTTCTACTATTTCGTCGTCGAACTCGCTGAAGAGTGGTATGGCTTTCAGGTCGCGTGCGGTGAAGGACGGTTCGCCGTTGAGGTATTGTATGGTGAGCCGCTCGCTTTTTCTCAGTTCGACTTTGGTTCTGTTCACACGGAATGTGCCGCCGCTCACTTGTACCCAGGGAAGGAGTTTGAGCAGAAGTCTCGGTGTGATGCTCCCCATTTGTGGGGCTGTCTTGGTGGTGGTGGCCAGTTGTCTGGCTGTAGCGGTTGTCACGCTACGTTGAAGATTTGAATCTGCCATGATGGTGTGGAATGATTGATATGTGATTTATTTTTTGATGATTACTTTGTGTGTGGTGCCTTCCACGTGTTCTATGCCGAGCACTTGGTAGCCCTGGTCTGTTGCATTGCGTGGCACGTTGTCGAGGGGCTCGCCTTCCGAGAGCAGTACTTCCAGGATGTCGCCTTCCTGCAGGCGTGCCAGTTCCAGTTTTGTCTTGACGAAGGTCATGGGGCAATGTTCCTTCGTGATGTCGAGTGTCTTGGTCATTGTATGATGTTTTGTGTGTCAGATGAACAAGGTTTGTCCTCCTTCGGAGAGATTGAGGAAAGAAGCGACGCCGAGGACGTCCTTTACTTCGGGGATGAAATCTTCCTTCTTGAGTCCGAGGACGTGCATCGCCATCTCGCAGGCGTAGAAGTTGATGCCGAGAAGTTTGGCTGCGTCGACGAGTTCCTCCAGTGTGGCCACGTTGTTTTTCTTCATCAGTGAGCGGAAGATGCGCGGGCCGGCTCCGCAGAAGTTGAATCGGCTGGTGGGAGTCACCTTCAGTCCGCCCATCATGAAGCCAAAGCATTTGGTCAGCCAGTTGCCTCCCGTGAACGAGCGTCCCTGCTTGCGCTTGATGGCGTCGAGTCCCCAGAAGGTGAAGAAGATGTTTACTTCGTAGCCGACTGCCGCGGCTCCCGTGGCGAGTGTGAACACGGCGGTGAGTTTGTCGAAGTCGCCACTGAATGCGATGATGGAGAGTTTCTTGTTGTTATCCATGTTGAAAATTCTTTGTCAGACTATACAGTCAACCGCTGCAAAGGTAAGGCTTTTCCTGCTTTCACTGCGTACCATAACCATAGCAAACAGCATACCATACTTATGGTATATTGGCCGTTTTCGGATGGGACGCGTCGCTTTCCGAATAGGGACGCGTCGCTTTCCCAATAGGGACGCGTCGTTTCCCCAATAGGGACGTGTCGCTTTTCAGAGGTTTAGAGAATGAAGGATGAAGAGTGAAGGATGAAGGGTTTGCTGCCGCTTGAAGGCTCGTCGGACTATGGACTATGGTTTTGTTCACCTTTTCACTTTTTCACCCTTTCACCTTTTGTTTAGAGATGCACTTCCTTGTCGATGACCTCTCCGCCTCGTATGCAGAAGGAGTTGAGGTGGATGCCTTCGTGGAGGGAAAGTATAGCGTAGCGGATGTTGGGGTCAAGTGCCAGTCGGATGTCTTCTGCCGAAGGTCTCGACGGCGACGCCGGGTGGCTGTGCCAGTTGGCAAGGATGGAGAGGCCTTCCGCGCGAGCATATCGGAGAGCTGCAAACTGCTCTTTCGGGCTGAAAGAGAAGTGTTCCGGCGAATGGTCTGTGTTCTCCATCGGGAAGTTCTCCGTGACGGTGCCGTCGCGTCCCAGCAGGTAGCCGCACGACTCATTGGGAGCCTCGGCCTCGGCCTGACGTATGATTTCGTCGATGACGTGCTGTTCTATGGTCATTGGTTTATAGAAATGAGAAAATAAGAGATTTAGAAAATAAGAAAAGGTACTGTAGACTATAGACTATGAAGCTTTAGCTCGACGATAGTTAACTATAGACTATGGACTATGGATTATAGACTATGAAGCTTTAGCTCGACGATAGTCAACTATGAACTCTTCACCTTTTCATTATTTCATTGTTTCATTATTTCATTTTTTTAGGTCGCAGGCAGCTTGTTCGTAGTCGATGAGGTGGTCGATGGTGGGATGTTCACCGCAGATGGGACAGCTGGCGCGCTGTGTCACGGGAATAGTGCGGAACTGCATCGTCTTGGCATCGAACGTGAGGAGTCTGTTGGTGAGAAGTTCTCCAACGCCTGTGAAGTACTTCAGCACCTCGGCTGCCTGTATGGTTCCAAGCATTCCGGCTATCGCTCCGAGCACTCCCGCCTGGCTGCAAGTAGGCACGGCACCTGCTGGGGGAGGCTCCTTGAACATGCAGCGGTAGCAAGCCGTGCCAGGCAGATGCGTGAATGTCTGCCCCTGGAAACGCAGTATGCCGCCGTGGGAGAAAGGCTTTCCTGCCATGACGCAGGCGTCGTTGATGAGGAACTTCACTGGGAAATTGTCTGTCCCATCGACCACAAAGTCGTAGTCCTTGATAATCTCCAGCGCGTTCGACGAGTCCATGAACTTATGGAAAGTCTCCACCTTCACGTCGGGATTGATGGCTTCCATCTTCCTGCGCGCACTCTCCACCTTAGGCGTGCCGACGTCTTTCGTGAAATGTATCACCTGACGTTGCAGGTTCGAGAGATCCACCTCGTCGGCATCAACAATGCCTATGCGCCCAATTCCAGCCGCGGCAAGGTATAGGGCGACAGGCGCGCCCAACCCTCCGGCACCTACAACCAGCACGCTTGCCGACATGATTTTCTCCTGACCTTCCACGCCCACGTCTTTCAAGAGGATGTGGCGCGAATATCTCTCAATCTGTTCTTCTGTGAAATCGAACATTGTCTTTGCTTTAGAATGAAATAATGAGGAAATGAAATGATGAAAACAGGCTGCGCTTTGTTTTTAGAATGAAAAAATGAAGAAATGAAATAATGAAAACGAAGCTGCTTGAAGGCTCGCTGGCCTTTTCACCTTTCGGCCTTTCGCGTTTTCATTATTTCATTTCTTCATTTATTCATTTATTTCATGCTGCCTCCGCCCATGAAGAAGAGGAAGTCCAGGCGGTCGCCTTCCTGCAACTGGCTCGACGCCCAGTCTTCTTTCTCAACAAACGTCTCGTTCAGCTGCACGCTTACCATCTCGGGCTGCTGGATGTTTTCCTTCTTAATGATGTCCTCAACCGACTGCGGAAGCGCCACCACTCTCTTTTCACCGTTTACAAAGATACTTGCCATAATGATAGACTTTTGGTTTCGTCTGCAAAATTATGACATTTATTTCATACGCTTCATACCTGATGTGTGTTAATTCATATACCATAGATATGGTATTATGTGCAGATGTCCCTTACGACAAGACCTGCGAGCATGAAGCCGAAGATGGCAGTGACGTGGGCAAGCGTGCCGTTGATTTGTGCCTTCGAAGTGCACCATTCGTGGTTCAGAAGCGCAGGGTCGCCTGGGCCGTTCTTCGCCTTCGGACACAGACATTGCTCCGTCCCGCAGGTCGCGTTGTGTCCCTTGTTGCTCAGAAGTTCGTCGGAATAGACGCATTGGAACTTGCGCCTCGGGAACGTCTTGTCGCGCTTGAAGCGGTTTCGTAATGCCCTCGCCAACGGGTCGCCCTGTATCTTCCAGAACTCCGTCACTTGGATTCTGGTCGGGTCGCACTTCAACGCTGCCCCCATCGACGAGAAGAATCGCACGGGAGCTGCTGTGGCCTTCAGGATGAGCAAAGCTTTGTCGCGCAAGGAGTCGATGGCATCCACCACATAATCATACGTCTCGATGTGGAAGATCTCAGCCGTTTCCTCCGTGTATATCTGCTGCAAGGCAGTGATTTCTGCCGACGGATTGATGGTGAGGAGCCTTTCCCGCAGGGCATCCACCTTCACCTGCCCCACCGTCTTTGTGGTCGCCATGAGCTGACGGTTGATGTTCGTGATGCAGACACGATCAGAGTCGACGAGCGTCAGCTTGCGTATTCCCGTGCGAATTAAGCTTTCGGCACACCAGGAACCTACGCCTCCCACACCGAAGATGATGACACTCGCGCCCTGCAGACGCTCCATTGTCTCCTGTCCGACAAGCAATTCCGTGCGTCGGAACACGGCCTGCTCCCACTTCATTCCATAGTTCATAGTCCCTTTTCTTATTCTCCAAAGAAGATTGCCGCCACGACCATTGCAGCGATGATACCAAAGACGTCTGCCAGGAGGCCTGCTGCCACTGCGTGCCGGGTCTTGCGTATGCCTACGGAACCGAAGTAGACGGCCAGTATGTAGAACGTCGTGTCGGTTGCTCCCTGGAAGATGCACGACAAGCGTCCGACGAAGGAGTCTGCGCCGTATTGCTGCATCGCATCGACCATCATGCCGCGTGCTCCACTGCCGGAGAGGGGCTTCATCAGTGCCGTCGGCAAGGCTGCCACATAGTCCGCGCTGCCGCCAAGCATTTCGACGAAGCTGCCCAGGCCGTTCACGATGAAGTCCATCGCTCCCGATGCACGGAAGACACCTATCGCCACGAGTATCGCAACGAGGTACGGAATGATGCGGACGGCTGTCTCGAAGCCGCCTTTCGCCCCTTCGACGAAGGCTTCGTAAACATAGACTTTCTTCCGCACGCCTGCCGCAATGAAGGCGATGATAATGGAGAAAAGGATGATGTTTGCCACCACGGTGCTCCATTTGTTCATGGTCTCCTGGTCCACCTGCGTGCCAATCCAAATCACGCCGCTCACCACGAGGCACAGACCGATGACGAACGTCATGATGGCCCGATTGAAGAGATTGATGCGTTGGTACAGGCTTGTGATAATCATGCCGGCAAGAGTGGCCACAGACGTAGCGATGAGGATGGGGATGAAGACGTCCGTTGGCTGTGCCGCACCCATTTGCGCGCGGTAAACCATCACGCCGACGGGTATCAAGGTCAAGCCGCTGGTGTTCAAAACGAGGAACATGATCATGGCGTTCGTAGCGGTGTCCTTCTGCTTGTTGAGTTCCTGCAAGCCCTCCATCGCCTTAAGTCCCAGCGGAGTAGCAGCATTGTCAAGTCCCAGCATGTTTGCGCTGAAGTTCATGAAGATGTGTCCGAAGACGGGATGCCCCGCAGGTATTTCGGGGAAGAGGCGCACCATGAGAGGCGACAGCCAACGGGCTATGACGTTGACCAGACCGCTCTTTTCGCCAATCTTCATGATGCCCATCCACAGGGAAAGCACGCCTGTCACCGATGGATATATCGAAGGCAGTCTTTGCACTGTCGAAAGTGCTGTTCATAATCGCAGGAAATACTTCCGTATTGCCAGTCAGGAGCGATGCCACTGCAATGATGAAGGCTATCGCGAAGAATCCAATCCAAATGTAATTCAGTACCATAAGTGTTTCACAATTTCACCTTTTCAACTTTCAAAGAAGAGGTCGCCTTGTAAAGGGTTTCCGTATCGGTCGCCCATTTTCCTGCCAAGGTGTCGGTAGGCCAGTTCGGTCACTTCCCTACCCCTGGGCGTGCGTTTGATGAAGCCTTCCTTGATGAGGAACGGCTCGTATACCTCCTCCACCGTGCCTGCGTCTTCGCCCACGGCGGTGGCAATCGTGCCGATGCCTACAGGGCCGCCCTTGAACTTGTCTATGATGGTGAGCAGAATCTTGTTGTCTATCTCGTCAAGTCCATAGCGGTCGATGTTGAGTGCCTCGAGTGCAAAGCGTGCGATGGAGATGTCAATGCGTCCGTTTCCCTTCACCTGGGCGAAGTCGCGGACACGCCGCAGCAGTGCATTTGCTATGCGAGGCGTGCCTCTGCTGCGGCTGGCAATCTCTCCTGCGGCTTCCGTGTCGATGGGAACATCCATGATGCTGCTGGAGCGAAGTATAATCTTTCGGAGCGTTTCGGCATCGTAATACTCCAGATGCATGTTGATGCCGAAGCGTGCGCGAAGTGGAGCTGTGAGCAGTCCGCTGCGTGTGGTTGCCCCGACCAGCGTGAAGGGAGACAAGTCGATCTGTATGCTCCGGGCCGACGGACCCTTGTCTATCATGATGTCGATGCGGTAGTCTTCCATTGCGCTGTAGAGGTATTCCTCCACAACAGGCGAGAGTCTGTGTATCTCGTCGATGAAGAGTACGTCGTTAGGCTCGAGCGAAGTGAGTATGCCTGCCAAGTCGCCTGGCTTGTCAAGTACAGGGCCGCTGGTCAGCTTGAAGCCCACCCCCAGCTCGTTGGCAATGATGTTGGAGAGCGTGGTCTTGCCCAGTCCTGGAGGTCCGTGCAGCAGTGTGTGGTCGAGCGGTTCGCCGCGGTACTTGGCGGCCTCGACGAAGATGCGCAGGTTGTCCACCACTTTCTGTTGTCCGCTGAAGTCGTCGAACTGAAGCGGCCGCAGGGCGTTCTCGAAGTCCTTCTCCTTTTGTCGGCTTTCCTGCCGTATGTCGAAATCTTCCACCTTATCTAATTAGAATTGTTAATTCATAATTCATAATTGTTTTCTCCCCTCTCCTCGGAGAGGGGTTGGGGGTGAGGCTAAGGCTTTGTCCTCGGCTTCCCGCATGCGGGCCTGCTCCTCGGGAGTCTTGTCGCGGAGGCCGCAGAGGTGCAGCAGTCCGTGGATGATGATGCGGCGTAGCTCCTCATGGAACATTGTTCCGTAGAGCTTGGCATTGGTGGCGACGGTGTCCGTGCTGATGTAGATGTCGCCGCTCAGTGCGTTGCCTTGGCTGTAGTCGAAGCCGATGTGGTCGGTATAGTAGTCGTGCCCGAGGAATTGCCTATTGACGGAGAGCATCGTCTCGTCGTCCACGAAGATGTAGTTGATGTCGCCCACTACCTTATTATATATAGCGGCCACGTCCTTGACCCATGCCGTTACGTCTGCCTCGACGATGTCCGGCATCGCTACGTTTATGGTGTTGAAGGTTATCATTCGGCTTGCAGTAGCTCGACAGCCTTGCGGACCACTTCGTCGTTCTCGTAGATGATGGCGAAATACTCGCTCATGTCCCAGAGGTCACGTGCTACGAGAGCCTTGATGACCAGTCGCATGTTGTCTGTTGCCTTCTGCCGTTCCTCGTCGTCCTTCGGGCTGATGTTCTGCTTCTCGCCTTCGGCAAAGATTTCGTCGATGAGTTCCTGCGGCACTTCGTACCTGGCCTTGAACTTCTGGAAGTCTGTATAGTCTTTGGAAAGCTTCTTGCGGTTCTTGTCCATGTACTTGAGGTTGGCGTTGATGACGATGCTCTTGGCGGAGAGCTCGCGGTAGCACTTGGCATAGCGCGTGGTGTCGAGTGGCACGAAGCAGTCGGGCATGATGCCGCCGCCGCCATAGACGGTGCGCTTCTTCCGCAGTGTCTGATAGCGCAAGGAGTCGGGGAAGTGGATGCTGTCGGCGTTGGTCAGTTCGCCCTTGTTGTAGCGGTTGATGACATCGCGGGCGTAGTCTTGAGCTTTGCCCTTCTCGTAGGGTTTCTGGATGGAGCGACCGCTGGGCGTGTAGTAGCGAGCCGTCGTGAGTCGAATCATGCTGCCGTCAGGCATATCGAACGGGCGTTGTACGAGTCCCTTGCCGAAGGAACGACGTCCTACGACGATGCCTCTGTCCTGATCCTGAATGGCTCCGGAGAGAATCTCGGCAGCCGAGGCACTGTATTCGTCAATGAGTACGGCCACTTTGCCCTCTTGGAAGTTGCCTCCGCCGGTGCTGCGGAACTCCTGGCTTGGCACTGCGCGTCCCTTCGTATAGACTATCATGTCGCCCTTCGGGAGAAACTCCGAGGCGATGTCCGCTGCTGCCTGAAGGAAGCCGCCGCTGTTCTGCTGGAGGTCGATGATGAGGCTTGTCATGCCTTGCTGCTTGAGTTTCTTGATGGCCTCCACCACCTCGTCGTGCGTGGTCTGCGCGAAGTTGTTGAAGCGAATCAGGCCGATGGTGGGCGTCACCATGTAGGCGGCGTCGACCGAGTTGACGGGGATGCGGTCGCGCTTCACGTCGAAGTAGAGCGTGTCGCGGATGCCGCGACGGACTACGCCGAGGTGTGCGATGGTGCCCTTCTTGCCGCGAAGGCGGTGCATGATTTCCTCTCGACTCATCTTCACGCCGGCTATGGCCGTGTCTGCTACGCTGACGATGCGGTCGCCTGCCAGGATGCCGACCCGTTCGCTTGGGCCCTTCGGCACGGGCTGAATAACGAGTAGCGTGTCCTCCAACATGTTGAACTGTACGCCGATACCCTCGAACGAGCCTTCCAGAGGTTCGGTGAACTTCTTCGTGTCAGCCGCGTTGGTGTAGGCAGAATGGGGGTCGAGCTTCGTGAGTATGCCTTGGATGGCATCCTCCACAAGCTTCTTCGAGTCCACGCTATCGACGTAGAAGTTGTTGATCATAACGCTTGCCATGACGAGCTTCTGGACGTTCTGCTCCAAGTCGCTCTGCGCATGGTTCCTCGCCGGCGTGTTCCCGAAGCGCAACTGTGCCGAGAGGCTCAGGCAGGTGAGCAGAGTGACGACTGCTATGGTGATTCTTTTCATAATGGATTATTGTAATATGTGTAAGATGCTGAATGCGCTCGCAAAGATAAGAATAATTTTCGACATACGGATGGCTGAGGCGGAAAAGTACGCGAAAAGCTACATTGCACAGGGAGGTACGCCTGTCTGCCCCAAGAAGTATAGGTCATGAATTTATCCTCTATAGGGGAACGTTCACTCCTCTATAGGGCGTCTCGCGACGCTCCTGCCTGTCTGCCTTACTGCACCTTGCTCTCCTCGAGCATCTTGAACAGCTTGTCGAGGCGCGGAGCCATGATGATCTCCGTACGGCGGTTGCGGGCTTTGCCTTCGGGCGTGGTGTTGACGTCGACGGGCTTGAACTCGCCCCGACCGCAGGGCTGTATCTGCAGGGGATTCACGCCGTAGGTCTCGGTCAGGATGCGCACTACCGATGTGGCACGGATGACGCTGAGGTCCCAGTTGTCCTGGAAGACGGCTGTCTTGATGGGCACGTTGTCCGTATGACCCTCGATGTAGACATCGATGTCTGTCTGCTTGTTGAGCACGCCGGCCAGCTTGCCGAGGGCTTCCCTACCCTGCTCGTTGACGATGGCCTTGCCCGATTCGAAGAGCAGCTTGTCGCTCATCGCCACGTAGACCTTGCCGTCTTCTTCGCGGACGGTCAGCTCGTCGCTGCTGAATCCGAGCAGGGCATCCTTCACGCTACTGAGCAGGTTCTTCACTTTTTGGTTCTGCTGGTCTATCATCCTCTGCAGTTCGGCAATCGTCTTCTCGCGGTCCTTCAGGTTTGCATTGAGCTTCTGATTCTCGTTCTGCCCCGAGGCGAGCAGCTGCTGATAGTTGCGGATGCTGCTCTTGAGCAAGGTCGTGTCGTTCAGCAAGCCGTTCCGCAGCTCGTCGAGAATGGCATAGTCCGTCCTGGTCATCCCAAGCAAGTCGGCCAGACTGTCGCGGCTGTAGAGAGCGGCCAAGCGTCCGGCTTCGGCAATTTCATACTTCTTTTTACTCACTACGCACGATGAGAGCAGCAAACATGCCACTCCAAGCATCAAAAGACTCCTTTTCTTCATTTCCTTTTCTATTTTGAAAAATTTTCTATTCACTATTTTACGGCTTAAATCTCTTCAGTTCAACTGTTTAGTCCCAAAATGGGCCTCTGAGAATCGCTTCTTTTCGTCCGCCAAGCCCCGAGGCTTCAAATAATCGATTCTCGTGAGGGTAAAATGACGTTTCTGCTGGTGGAAAATGTTCCGCCCGTTCGCACCTCGTCCCTTTTAAGTTTTTCACTTTTTCACCTTTTCACTTCTTTAGAAGAACTTCACCTCTTCGCCCACGACCTCGCTCAGCAGCAAGTTCGCCAACCTGCTTGTGCCGAGTCGCAGCCACTCGTTGGTGAGCCACTTCTCGCCGAGCACCTCTTTCACTATCGTATAATAGACGAGCGCATCGTGCACCGTGTTGAGGCCGCCGGCGGGCTTGAAGCCGATCTGGATTCCGGTCTTGTTGTAGTACTCCTTGATTGCTTGGCACATGACGTAGGCGGCTTCCGGAGTGGCCGCAGGCTTCTCCTTGCCCGTGCTTGTCTTTATGTAGTCCGCACCGGCATACATGGCCAGCAGGCTCGCTTTCTTGATGTCCGAAGCACTTGGCAGCAGGCCGGTCTCTAGGATGACCTTCAGCTTACGCTCTCCACAGATAGCCTTCAGCTCGCTTATCTCGTCGCAGAGTGTCTCGTAGTCGCCGCTCAAGTACTTGCCTACGCTCATCACGATGTCGATTTCCGTCGCGCCGTCCTTCAAGGCAAGGGCAGTCTCGACGGTCTTTATCTCTATCAGAGCCTGCGAAGATGGGAAGCTGCCGCTCACGCAGGCCACTTCGACGCCCTCAACCTCAAGGCTTTGGCTCACTATCTTCGCAAAGCAGGGATAGACGCAAACCGTAGCCACATGGGGCAACTCAGGGTATGCATCCTCGAACTTATTCACCTTCTCTGTGAACGCCAGGACGCTCTCCTCCGAGTCTGTCGTCTTAAGCGTCGTCAGCTCCACGCTGCCAAGCAGGAACTTCTTCACTGCCACGGTGTCGTTCTCGGGCACCTTCTTCTCGATAATCTCTGCTACTCTGGCAGCTATCTCGCTGTCGTTCAATGCCGTATTATACTGCCCGAGCATCTGGTCGTACTTGCTTCTTTCGATTGTTTCCATGTTATTCGAGTTTAATGTTATTCTTATGTCTGTCCCTATCCCGCGTAGTCTTCTTCTCAATGCTGGCTTCCAAAGCAGCCGTCAAGTCGACCCCCGTCTGGTTAGCTAGGCAGATGAGAACCCAAAGCACATCAGCCATCTCTTCGCTAACATCTTGGTTCTCACCCTCTTTGAACGACTGTTCGCCGTACTTCCTTGCTATTACGCGAGCCAACTCCCCCACCTCTTCCGTCAGGCAAGCCATATTGGTCAGCTCGTTGAAGTAGCGTACGCCGTACGTCTTAATCCATTGATCTACATGTTCTTGTGCTTCTCGTATCGTCATGAGATATTGTTCTTCTGTCCTAAACCTATATTCCTATTCCTTATTCTTAGTGTCCATGCAGATTGTGACGGGGCCATCGTTGATCAGCTCGACCTGCATCTCCGCTCCGAAAATGCCAGTGCCCACGGGCTTCCCAAGGCCTTCGCTCAGCACTTCGACGAACCTCTCGTACATAGGAACAGCATGATCATGGCCGGCGGCCCGTATCCAGCTGGGTCGGTTACCCTTCTTGTAGCTCGCCATCAACGTAAACTGACTGACCACGATTGCCTCTCCACCGACGTCCATAATACTCCGATTCATCACGCCCATCTTGTCGTCGAATATCCTTAAGGCAAGTATCTTTCGGCACAGCCACTGGATGTCTTCCTCGCAGTCCGTAGCTTCTATGCCAAGCAGCATCAGTAGTCCCTGCCCTATGGCTGAGACCGTCGTGTCCCCCACCCTGACGCTTGCCTTCTTCACTCGTTGTATAACTGTTCTCATAGCACCTTCAGTTTTCTTCCTCTGTCTTCTTCCTCCTTATACATTATATTATATAGCCGCATGCACAACTATGGATTCTTGTCTGCTTCAGCAAAGAAGTCCTTCAGAACCTTAGCTTTCGAGGCCCCAATCGCAGCAGCAAGATCGACTTCCGTTGCCTCCCTGATGCGCTTCACGCTGTGGAATTTGTTCAGCAACACTGTTTTCGTCTTCGGTCCAATACCAGGAATGGTGTCCAGAATGCTTGCAATTTGGTGCTTGCTGCGTTTGTCGCGATGGAACGTAATAGCGTATCTGTGCACCTCATCCTGTATCTGCGTGAGCAATCGGAACAGCGAAGAATCCGTCTTCATAGCAATCGTTTGTGCTGGAAAGCCAAATAGCAGCTCGTTGGTCCTGTGTTTGTTGTCCTTCGCCAGACCCGCTATCGGTATGTTCAGGTGCAGTTCGTCCTCGACAACCTCGCGTACGACTTCCATCTGACCACGCCCTCCGTCCGTAATTATCAGGTCGGGTAGGGGCTTCCCCTCCTCTGTCATACGGCTGTAATGTCTCCGGACCACCTCCTGCATGCTGGCATAATCGTCCGGCCCGCTCACTGTCTTGATAATGTACCTACGGTAATCCTGCTTGCTCGGCTTGCATTTCTTGAAGACAACACAGCCAGCAACAGCATCCGTACCACTGATGTTCGAGTTATCAAAGCATTCAATTTGCATCGGTAGGGTAGGGAGCTGAAGTGCTTCCTGCAGTTCCTTCATCAAACGCACCTGCTTTTGCTCAGGATTCAGCTTGTCGCTCTGACTGATTCTATCCTTCTTATATTGCAAGACATTTAGTCTGGAAAGCTCAAGTAACTTCTTTTTATCTCCCTTTTGAGGCACGGTGATGAGCAAATCCTCTCCTAAGTGTTCCACATGGAACGGCACAATAACTTCCTTACTCTCACTGTGGTAACGCTGTCGCATCTCAATGATTCCTGCGGCAAGCAGCTCTTCATCTGGCTCATCGAGGCGCTTTGAATATTCAAAGGTAAAGGCCTGCGTGATGCAACCATTCGTGACGTGAAGGTAATTGATGTAGGCTACCTTCTCGTTGTTCTCGATGTTAAAGACGTCGATATTATGGAGGGTAGTGCTCACGACCTCGCTTTTGCTGCGATAATTCTCCAGGAGGATGTACTTACGCTTTATTGCTTCTGCCTCTTCGAACTCTAGTTTTGCAGCATGTTCCTGCATTCGCGAGAGCATTTTCCGCTCCAGTTGTGCCGTGTTCCCCTTCAGTATCTCTTTCGCTTCGGCAATATATTCCATGTATTCCTCATGGCTTTGCCGGCGGGTGCCTTGCAGTTCTTTATATGGTATTCCAGGCACTCTTTGTGCTTACCTTTTTCAATGGATTTGGCAGTTATGATGTCTCTGCAGCGCCTTAAGGGATAGAGTTTCCCTATCAGTTCGAGCAAAAGATACATTGTGGGGATGTGGCTGTAGGGGCCGAAATATGTGCCCAAGCGCTTGTTTATCTTGCGAGTTTGGTATATGCGTGGCAAGTATTCGTTGGTTACGATGATGCTTGGATACGTTTTGCCGTCCTTGAGAAGGATATTATAACGTGGCGACCACTGCTTTATGAGATTATTCTCGAGCAGCAGGGCGTCCTCTTCCGTCTTGACGACTATGTACTTGATATCTCGTATCTTAGACACGAGAATAGTAGTCTTTCGGTTGTCGTGCTCTTTAGAAAAGTACGAGTAAACACGCCGCTTGAGGTTCTTCGCCTTACCGACATAGATGATGGTACCAGTTTCATCGAGATACTGATAGCACCCCGGGCACTCAGGCAGGTTGCTGACGATGCCCATGAGGTATGTTCGGAGTCTTTCCCTCTCGTTTTTCTCCATGTTGTTTATACCTCCAGGAGTGTCGTTATATCCACCACCTTATCGAATCTAGCTCTGCCGTGGAGTCCTTCCTTCGTCAGTTCGATGATGAAGTTAATGTATATCTTCGTTGGATTGAACTGCCTAACCAGATTGTAGGCGGCTTTCATGGTGCCTCCTCCGGCGAGGAGGTCGTCGTGGAGCAGCACGATGTCTTTCTCGTCGATTGCATCCGTATGAATCTCGATGGTGTCCTTGCCGTACTCCTTCACGTAGCTTTCTCTGCGTGTCTCGGCAGGGAGTTTGCCAGGCTTGCGACACATCACGAACCCGGCTCCCAGCTTGACTGCCAATGCGGCACCAACCACGAAGCCTCGACTCTCAATGCCCACCACCTTTGTTATGCCTTTGTCCTTGTAGAGGTCGTACAATTCGTTGACCATTATCTTCAAGCACTTTGGGTTCTTATACAGCGTGCTGACGTCCTTGAACTGTATCCCATGCACTGGGAAATCAGGCACATTTCGCAGATTCTTCAGTAGATATTCGTTATTCATCTTGCATTTACCTTTTAATAATTTACTATATACCATTTGTTTTGTTTCGACAGGCAATTGTTTCACGTGAAACCTAGCGTCTCATCATGACCAGCAGGACGTTTATGTCGCTGGGGCTTACTCCGGGGATTCGGCTGGCCTGTGCCATCGTCTCGGGGTCTATTTTGGAGAGTTTCTGCCGGGCTTCCGTGCTGAGCGATTTGATGTCGTCGTAGTGGAAATGTCCCTTGATGCGGATGTTCTCGAGGCGTTGTATCTTTGCTGCTATCTCCTTTTCCCTGCGGATGTAACCGCTGTATTTCATGCGAACTTCGGCTGCTTCGATGATTTCTTCACGACGGTCCGTGATGTGGTTCAGCTTGTCGGATAGGGCAGGGATGAGTGGTGCGAGGTTCGACAGACTGAGCTGCGGCCGCATCACCAGGTCGATGAGTTTGCAGCCTCGCTGCAGTTCCTCGCTTCCCAAAGCTTTTAGGCCTGGATTGATCAGGGTGGCTTTCACGCTGAAGTTGCTGCAGAAGTCCTCTATCTCGCTGATTGTCTGTTTTTTACGCAGCCAGTAGTCGTAGCGTTCGCGGCTGGCTAAGCCCATCTCGTAACTGCGCTGCGTGAGTCGAGCATCTGCATCATCTTGACGAAGCAGGATGCGATATTCGGCTCTCGAGGTGAACATCCTGTAGGGTTCATCTACGCCTTTCGTGACGAGGTCGTCAATGAGAACGCCAATGTAAGACTCGTCCCTTCGCATGACGAACGGCTCGAGTCCGGCAATCTTGCGTGCTGCGTTGATGCCAGCCACCAGTCCCTGACCGGCAGCCTCCTCGTAGCCTGTGGTGCCGTTCACTTGCCCAGCCATGAAGAGACTATCGACAATCTTCGATTCCAGCGAGTGGCGAAGCTGCGTGGGATCGAAGTAATCGTATTCGATGGCATAGCCCGGACGGTAGATCTGCAGGTTGCGGAAGGCAGGAATCAGTTTCAGGGCTTCAATCTGGGCATCGATGGGGAGTGAACTCGAAAAGCCGTTCAGGTAGAGTTCTCTCGTCGAACTGCCTTCCGGCTCCAGAAACAGCTGATGCTCAGTGCGTTCGGAGAAGGTAACGAGCTTTGTCTCGATGCTCGGGCAGTAGCGCGGCCCGATGCTCTGAATCTGCCCGTTGTAGAGCGGAGAGTCGGGTAAGGCAGCGCGCAAACGCTCGTGAACGGCCTCGTTCGTATAGGTAATCCAGCACGGGAGTTGTGGCAACTGACGCGGTTCACCCATGTAGGAGAACTTGTGGAAGTCGGTCTCTCCGTCCTGTCGCTGCATTTGGGAGAAATCTACGGAACGTCCGTCGATGCGAACAGGTGTGCCAGTCTTCATGCGGCCAACAGTTATGCCACAAGCCGCGATGCTCTCCGAGAGGTGGAGACTCGGCAGTTCTGCGCAACGGCCGCCAGGAATCTTGGTGCGCCCTATGTGCATCAGCCCGTTCAGAAACGTGCCTGCCGTGATGATGACGCAGGGTGCGTGGAAAGTCACTCCCTGCAGGGTTCTCAAACCCACTACGGAGCGTTTTCCATTCCCCTGTAGGGCGTTGTCCACTCCCCTATAGGGCATTTTGTTTTCCTCCGTGAGGAGTTCCACGACTTGGTCTTGCCAAATGGAAAGCCCCTCTGTGTTTTCAAGGATTTCGCGCCAGGTCCAGATGAATTTCGCCCTGTCGCATTGAGCTCTGGGGCTCCACATGGCAGGGCCTTTCGAACGGTTCAGCATGCGAAACTGTATGGCAGTTGCGTCCGTCACCTCGCCCGTATGACCTCCCAGAGCGTCAATCTCGCGGACGATCTGCCCTTTGGCAATGCCGCCGATGGCAGGATTGCACGACATTTGGGCAATCTTGTTCATGTCCATCGTGATGAGGCAAGTCCTGGCTCCGAGCTTTGCCGCCGCTGCTGCCGCCTCACATCCAGCATGACCCGCACCGACAACAACGACATCAAATTTGAACTCCATCAATACTTCGTTACGTTAATTTAGCTACAAAAGTACTCAATTCCTGCAACATTTCCTCGAAAAAGTTGCACATTTAACCTTTTTTGTGTACTTTTGCCTTCGTTTTATCACTTAATTAAGGTACACGCGCACATAAAACCAACACTAAACATAAACTTAATTCATTATTTCTATGTGGTTAATTAATTCTTCAATCGGCAGGAAAGTAGTGATGTCCGTCACCGGCATTTCACTTGTCCTGTTCCTGACGTTCCATGCCTGCATGAACGTCGTAGCCCTCATCAGCGAGGAAGGCTACAATTGGATTTGCGAGATGCTGGGCGCCAACTGGTACGCAGTGGCGGCAACCGGCGGTCTGGCATTGCTGGTGGTCCTGCACTTTGTGTTCGCCTTCTGGCTGACATTCCAAAACTGGAAAGCCCGCGGCAACAACAAGTACGCTGTGACCGACAAGCCCGCGAAGGTGGAATGGGCCAGCCAGAACATGCTCGCTCTCGGCATCATCGTCTGCCTGGGCCTCGTTCTGCACTTCTGCAACTTCTGGTGGCACATGATGGCCGCCGAGCTTATCGACGGCGAGGCTGCAGTGAATGCCTCCAATGGAGTGTACTGGATCAGGCAGACCTTCTCCTGTCCCGTTTACTCATGCCTGTATCTCGTATGGCTTGCAGCACTGTGGTTCCACCTGACCCACGGTATCTGGAGCTCCATGCAGACCTTGGGATGGAGCGGCAAAGTGTGGTTCAGCCGCTGGCGCTGCATAGGCAACATCTACGCCACCATCGTCGTGCTGATGTTCGCCGCCGTAGTCGTAGTGTTCACCCTGCAAGGCTGTGGCTGCTGCGGCAGCAGTTGCGGTATCTGATAATGTATTATGAATTAAGAATTACTAATTGACATAAGTTATGGCAAAAGTATTAGATTCCAAGATTCCCGCAGGTCCAGTGCCTGAAAAATGGAAAGAATATAAAGCTCACCAGCGTCTGGTGAACCCGAAGAATAAGCTGAAGCTCGACGTCATCGTGGTCGGCACAGGTCTTGCTGGAGCAAGTGCTGCTGCTTCCCTCGCCGAGATGGGCTTCAACGTCTATAATTTCTGCATCCAGGACTCGCCCCGTCGCGCCCACTCCATTTATCAATGCAGCCAAGAACTATCAGAACGACGGCGACTCTGTCTATCGCCTCTTCTACGACACCGTCAAGGGCGGTGATTACCGTGCCCGCGAAGCCAATGTCTATCGTTTGGCAGAAGTGTCGAACAACATCATCGACCAGTGTGTGGCACAAGGCGTGCCCTTCGCCCGTGAGTACGGCGGCATGTTGGCCAACCGAAGCTTCGGTGGTGCTCAGGTCAGCCGTACCTTCTATGCCAAGGGTCAGACAGGCCAGCAGCTCCTGCTCGGTGCTTATTCCAGCCTCTCGAAGGAAGTGCAGAGAGGCAAGGTGAAGCTCTTCACACGCTATGAGATGGAGGATGTGGTCATCGTCGACGGCAGGGCTCGCGGCATCATCGCCAAGAACCTCGTCACAGGCAAGCTGGAGCGTTTCAGCGCAAACGCTGTCGTCATCGCCACCGGCGGCTACGGCAACACCTATTTCCTCTCGACCAATGCGATGGGTTGCAACTGCACGGCAGCCGTACAATGCTACCGCAAGGGTGCCATGATGGCTAATCCTTCCTACGTTCAGATACACCCCACCTGCATCCCCGTGCATGGTGACAAGCAGTCAAAGCTGACCCTGATGTCCGAGTCTCTGCGTAACGACGGTCGCATCTGGGTTCCCAAGAAGCTGGAGGACGCTAAGGCTCTGCAGGCAGGCACAAAGCAAGGCTATGAGATACCTGAGGAGGACCGCGACTACTATCTGGAGCGTCGTTATCCTGCCTTCGGCAACCTCGTGCCTCGCGACGTGGCTTCTCGTGCTGCAAAGGAAAGATGTGACAAAGGCTTCGGCGTGAACAACACCGGCCTCGCCGTGTTCCTCGACTTCTCGGAAAGCATCCAGAGGCTCGGCATCGACGAGATTCGTCAGCGTTACGGCAACCTCTTCGACATGTACGAAGAGATTACCGACGTCAATCCGGGCGAGAAGGCTTGCACAAAGAACGGTGTCGATTACTACTATCCCATGATGATCTTCCCTGCCATCCACTACACGATGGGCGGCGTCTGGGTGGACTACGAGCTGCAGACCACTATTCCCGGCCTCTTTGCCATTGGCGAATGCAACTTCTCTGACCACGGTGCCAACCGTCTCGGTGCGTCTGCCCTCATGCAAGGACTGGCCGACGGATACTTCGTCCTGCCTTACACCATACAGAACTACCTGGCTGACCAAGCCATCTGGCCGCGTCTCTCTACCGACCTGCCCGAGTTTGCAGCCACAGAGAAAGCTGTTGAGAAGGAAATCGACCGCCTGATGAACATCAAGGGCAAGCGCAGTGTTGACTCCATCCACAAGGAGCTGGGCCACATCATGTGGGAGCACGTCGGCATGGGCCGCACCAAGGAAGGGCTGGAAGAAGGCCTTCGTATGCTCAAGGACCTGCGCAAGGAGTTCGACACCAACCTCTTCATCCCCGGAAGCAAAGAGGGCCTGAACATCGAGCTCGACAAGGCCATCCATCTTCGCGACTTCATCCTCATGGGCGAACTCGTTGCCTACGATGCCCTGCACCGTGAGGAAAGCTGCGGCGGCCACTTCCGCGAAGAGCATCAGACAGAGGAAGGGGAAGCTAAGCGCGACGACGAGAACTTCTTCTACGTCGGCTGCTGGGACTACCAAGGCACTGATGACAAGGCTCCCGAGCTTATTAAGGAACCCCTCAACTATGAGATAATCAAAGTTCAAACCCGTAACTACAAAAACTAAGATGGCTAAGAATATAAGTGTTACAATAAAGTTCTGGAAGCAGAACGGCCCTAAGGACAAGGGGCACTTCGACACGCATGAGTTGAAGAACATTCCCGACGACACCTCTTTCCTCGAGGCGCTCGACATCATGAACGAGGAGCTTATAGGTGAGGGAAAGGAGCCTTTCGTGTTCGACCACGACTGCCGCGAAGGTATCTGCGGCATGTGCTCGCTCTACATCAACGGCACTCCGCACGGCAAGACAGAGCGTGGCGCCACAACCTGCCAGCTCTACATGCGTAAGTTCAAGGACGGCGAGACCATCACCGTTGAGCCTTGGCGCTCGGCTGGTTTCCCCGTCATCAAGGACTGCATGGTGGACCGCAATGCGTTCGACAAGATTATGCAGGCCGGTGGCTACACCACCGTACGCACAGGTCAGGCGCAGGATGCAAACGCCATCCTTATTCCGAAGGAAGACGCCGACGAGGCTATGGACTGCGCAAGCTGCATCGGTTGCGGTGCCTGCGTGGCAGCCTGCAAGAACGGCTCTGCCATGCTCTTTGTCAGCTCCAAGGTGAGCCAGCTCGCCTTGCTGCCACAGGGTAGGGTAGAGGCAGCCAAGCGCGCCAAGGCAATGGTGGCGAAGATGGACGAACTGGGCTTCGGCAACTGCACCAACACACGTGCCTGTGAAGCTGTATGCCCGAAGTGCGAGACCATCTCGAACATTGCCCGACTCAACCGCGAGTTCATCTGCGCAAAGCTTGCAGACTAATCTTTATAGATACAATATACGTAGATGCTTTAACCTGGTATATTTATTCAGATAAAATTGTATGTGACCAGCTTAAATTATGTAGTACGATAGGATGTTGTTGTACTTTACTTTTAATTGTAATTTATTTAGCTTTTGAATTAAAAAAATACTTAATTGATTCAATTTTAAATACTCTAATTTTAATACTTGGAACTTTAGTTATTCATAAAGGTCTAACACTTGTTGTAGAAGATGCAGATATGATTGGAAAAATTTGTATTGGAACAAAAGTTATAACATTTATAATTCCAATTATTTTAACCTTTAGAGTTATAAAAGAAAAAAATTATAGACTTATTTCATTTAATTCTACTATTTCTTATATGATGTCTTGTATTGGATGGATTTTATTTGGTAAAGCTTCATTTGATATAAATATTATTATTCCTAATGCAATTGGAGTTGCTTTATTTTGTATTCAATTTATTGTATATTTGAATTTCAAAAGAAAATATCCTTCTTATAGTGGATCTAGTTCTACAATTGGAATTGAAAGTGGTTCTACTGAATTTAAAAAAGATGAAAGCACTACTATGAATATTGATGAAGAAAGTCAAGAAAAAGCTAGAGAAAAGCCTGTTAAAATTGTTACTAGACTTGATAATTAAAAATGTAAAAATTGAAATTTTAACAATTATTATTTGACTATTAATTTGTTTAAAAATCTTTAAATGAAATTAATGCAAAACATTTAATTATTTTTTTTTAATTATTTATT
>CAJOLC010000040.1 GCA_905235305.1 uncultured Bacteroidaceae bacterium
GAGTCAGGAGTACATCTGGGACAAGAACCTTACCGTTGCATCCTATCTCCAGAGCATCGACAAGGAGCTGACAGTCACCGACTTCAAGCGCTTCACACTCCGTGCAGAGTAATCGCAAACGATACTGATCAGTTATGCCCCACGAGCCGCAAGCTTGTGGGGCTTTTTTTGTAATGGAAGAAGTAAGGCACCCGTCAGGTTTTATGTTTTACAATAGCCTTTTTCCCCCATCACATGCAATACTCAGAAAAATCCTTACGTCGCTTCCGTCATAGGGACGTACCTCTATACGAGATTATAATCTGTTAGCGAGGTGAGGAATGATATTTATGGGCAGGATAAATTAATCGCTGAATAGTTACTTTGAATTCAAGATATGTTACAAAAAGTTAAAAGTGTTAAATCTCCGACTTTTTTATCACTCATAGAATCTATGGTTATACTTTTCTACCGTTTAAAAGCAAAAGTGCTGATAAATAATTAGTTATAGATACTATGGTTGCAGCAGCCTGACCTCCATCTCGATTGGCAGCGGTGTGACCTACATCGGGAGTAATTCTTTCACGGACTGCCCGGAACTGACGGATGTATATTGCTATGCGGAGAATGTTCCACAGACAGCGAGCGATGCATTCGATGGTTCGTACATCGAGTATGCCACGCTTCATGTGCCGGCAGCATCTATTGAACTTTACAATGCAGAAGAGCCCTGGAGCCTGTTCGGAACAAAGAAAGCTACAGACGGAAGCACGCCCGAACCGCCTACGCCCGTGATATGCGCCACACCGACCATCAGCTATGTGAACGGCAAACTGACGTTCCGATGCGAGACGGAAGGAGCCGAGTGCATCGCCACTATCACCGATACGGATGTCAAGACGCACTACGGCAATGAGGTTTCCCTCACCGCCACCTACACCATCAGCGTCTATGCGACGAAGGCGGGCTATGAGAACAGCGACGTGGCAACGGCAACACTCTGTTGGATAGATGTCGAGCCGCAGTCGGAAGGCTTGGAAGAAGATGCCATTGCGGAAGTGAAGGCCATGCCTGCCCTTGTGCAGAGTGTCGGCGGACAGGTGATAGTCAATGGCATACAGAATGGCATCGACGTGGCTGTCTATAACACGAACGGCATGAAGGAAGGCTCTGCCATCAGCGTGAACGGTCAGGCAAACATCCCGACAGGCATGACTCCAGGCACAGTCGCCATCGTGAAGATAGGCAGCAAGTCCGTGAAGATTGTGGTGAAGTAGTTGCCCGTCCAGCCGCGAGCAACCATAATGAAGAAAGTCCCTGGCCATGCGTTCGGGACTTTCTTGCTTTGTGGCAATAACTGCCCCGCAAATTCAAAAATGCCCATATTGAACAAAATAATGCGCCATGAATCGTGAATTATGAATGATTAATCGTATATTTGTCGCGCCATGAAGATATTCGGTATAGGGATGAATTATGCGGCACACAATAAAGAGCTGCAAAATTCGTTATTAAATATAGAGGCACCTGTCGTCTTTACGAAGGCGGACTCTGCCTTGCTGACAGACGGGAGGCCGTTCTTCGTGCCGGACTTTACGGAGCGGTGCGACTATGAAACGGAGTTGTGCGTACGCATCAACCACTTGGGAAGAAGCATTCCCGAGCGTTTTGCCCACCGCTACTACGACGAGGTGACGGTAGGCATAGACTTCACGGCTCGCGACTTGCAGGAGAAGCTGCGGCAGCAGGGACTGCCCTGGGACCTCTGCAAAGGCTTCGACGGCAGTGCGGCCATCGGCAAATGGATGCCGCTCACGCACTACGGAAGAGACATTCAGGACCTGCACTTCCACTTGTTGCAGAACGGCAGGCAGGTGCAGGGAGGCCACACGGCGGATATGCTCATCGGGGTGGACAGGCTGGTGAGCTTCATCAGCCGGTTCTTCACGCTCAAGACGGGCGACGTCATCTTCACAGGAACGCCGGCAGGCATCGGCCCTGTCCACGTCGAAGACCACTTGGAAGGCTACCTCGAGGGAGAGAAGGTGCTTGAGTTTAATGTAAAGTAAACAACCCTACGCAACATCCCCAATGGGGTGTGGGAGGAGGAAACAAATAGTAAATCGTAACTCGTCAGATAGTAAATGAAAAAGCTTTTCACCATATTGATGCTTGCAGCGCTGACGCAAAGCATCGTTGCACAACAGGAGTTGACCTTCACCAGTTTAGACTGGGACGAGATGAAGATTGACTCCGTACTACCCGTATATACCGAAGTCGTGCCCCTTGAGACAGACTACCGGACGCACACCTACACCGTTTTGCTGCTTTACCCCGAGTATGTTCCTCTCAGCACAAAGGAAACAGAAGTGGCCGCACGCTACGACAGCCTCATCAATGAAACGATAGACGTGGAGACCTTCGTCGGCATAGAACGCGGCAAAGGATTACTCGACATCTCGTTCATCCCCATCCGGCGGAAAGGCTCGAAGTACGAGAAACTCGTTAGCGCACAGATCGTCATCAATGCCAACAGGAGCAGCAGGCTCAATGCCCCCAGGTTGGAAGCCGACAGCGAAGAACGCTACGCCGCCAGTTCCAGGCTGGCAAGCGGCAAATGGGTGAAGGTAAGCATCAAAGAGGATGGCCTCTACCAATTCTCACGCGCATCCCTCAAGAAGATGGGCTTCAACAATCCCGAGAACGTACACCTCTACGGCTACGGCGGCCACTTGCTGCCCGAACTCATACGCCAAGGTACACACTATGACGACATGGTTGAGGTGCCTCTCTACTACAACAGCCAAACAGACAGCTGGATCTTCTGGGGCAACGGCCTCGTACACTGGGACGGCGACACACGCATCAGCAACACCTATGCCCGCAACGCCTATTACTTCCTGACACAAGAAGAGGCACCATCAAAGATGGAAACGCTTAGCTACGACGAAAGCCTGCCCCGACAAGAATACAATACAACAAGGGCACACACCCTCTACGAGAAAGATGAATTCGCCTGGTTCTCCGGCGGACGCCACCTTTTTGACATGGATAACTATGCCAACAACAACTCTCACAACTACACACTCACCGCAACAGACCCTGTAGGTAATGGGAAACTGACCGTAGTATTCACCAGCTCGTCGCCCCTGACCAACGTCGTCAATGTCACCACCAACGGAACAGCCGCAGGCAGTTTCAGTGTATCACCTCCAGGAGACTACACCTATGCCACCTCAGAAACACGAAACTATGACTTGACCACCATAGGCACACCTGCCACGCTCAACGTCAACCTTCGCTCCGAAGCAGGGAAAATAGCACGCCTGGACTATCTGGCATACAGTTACGACCGCAAGCTCAACATAGCGACCAATGGCTACATCGACTTCACATACCCTAGAACAGGAGCCGCCCGATTTGCCATCACCGGCACGAACGTAAAGGTCATCCGCACAGGCAGTCTGGGCAAAAAAGACGCCCTGGTATCTGGCATTCAGGAAGGCAGTACATACAGAATCAACGTCGACAACGCAGGAGAACATTACGTTGCATTCAACTCTGCCTCAAAATTCCCAGAACCCACCATCGTGGGAGCCATTGCCAACCAAGATCTGCACAGCCTTTCTGCCATTGACATGGTCATCATCGTGCCCGCCAGCGGCAAACTGCTTTCCGAAGCACAACGCCTCGCAGATGCACACACGGAGTACGAAGGCTTGCGAGTAGCCGTTGTTCGTGCCGATCAGGTATATAATGAATTCTCCAGCGGCACCCCAGACCCCACAGCCTATCGCCTCCTCATGAAGATGCTCTATGACAAAGCAGCCAACGAGAACGATGCGCCGCGATACCTTCTGCTCTTCGGCGACTGCGCCTGGGACAACCGCATGCTTTCCCCCGCCTGGATTAACGCTAACCCCGACGACTACCTGCTCTGCTACGAAAGCGAAAACAGCTTCAGCGACACCAAGAGCTATGTCATGGAAGACTACTTTGGGTTGCTTGACGATGGCGAGGGTGTCTATCCCATCAACGAGAAAAGCGATATCGGCATAGGACGCTTCCCCGTCACCAGGATTTCCGATGCAAAAACAATGGTCGACAAAAGCATCACATATATAGAAAATAAGAATGCCGGACCATGGAAGAATCTTGTCTACATGTTGGGCGACGACGGTGACCAAAACGAACACATGGAATATGCCAACAGCGTGGCAGAAAACATCATCTCCAAGTATCCCGACATAGAAGTGCACAAGATTATGTGGGATGCATATATCCGAGTCAGCTCAGCAAACAGCAATACATATCCTGAAGCTGCAAACCAGATTAAAAAACAAATGGCAGATGGCGCACTCGTGATGAACTATACAGGACATGCAGGACCCCACGCCTTCAGCCATGAATATGTAATACTTCGTGAGAACTTCGAGACAATCAAGAGCACAAAGCTGCCACTTTGGGTAACCTGTGCTTGCGATGTCATGCCTTTCGACTCAAAAGACAGTAACATAGGCGAAGCCGCCGTTCTGAACCCAACAGGTGGCGCTCTTGCCTTCTACGGAACCACCCGTACTGTCTATGCAAGTCAGAACTACAACATGAACCGCTATTTCATGCAATACCTCTTTGCCCGCAGCACCACTGGCAAGAAAGAACGGAACCGCATTGGCGATGCCATACGTATGGCAAAGAATAGCATCATCAGTGACGGAAGACAAGCAGGTTTCCTGGAAAACAAGTTACAGTATGCACTGCTTGGTGATCCAGCCCTAATCATGGGCAATCCCACCCAGAAGGTTATTTTGGATAAGATTAATGACCAGGAAGTAAATGGCACCCCCATCCCCCTGAAAGCAGGCGAGCGAGTAAAACTCTATGGACATATCGAGCAAGAAGATGGCACAACCATGACAACCTTCAACGGCATCGTCTACACCCGCCTCTTCGACAACAAAGAAACCATTGTCTGCCTCAACAATGCAGGAGCCAAAGAAACATTTACCTACACTGACCGCAACGGCCTGCTTCATGAGTCACAGGACAGCATACGAGCTGGCTTGTTCAGCGAGGAATTCATCATCCCCGTCGACATCAACTTCAGTAACGAAGACGGGCGATTGGTCTTCTACGCCATCAATGATGCAGGGGACATTGAAGCCAATGGCTATAACGAAGATATTCCGCTTGGTGGCATTGTGGATAATACCGACTTCGACAAGGACGGACCGCAGATATATGCTTATCTCAATGACGAAGACTTCCAGAACGGAGACAAGGTCAATGCTACGCCACTCTTCGTGGCACAGCTCACAGATGCCAGTGGCATCAGTTCCAGTGGCAACGGAATTGGGCACGACCTCTCGCTTTGCATTGATGGAAGAAGCGACCTGACCTATAACATCAATGAATTCTACAAGCACGAGTTCGGAGACTTTACAAAGGGGTCCGTTGCCTATAATATACCAACACTACCGAACGGATCACACAGCCTTACCTTCCGTGCCTGGGATGTACTGAACAATACAAACCATACAACTCTCGACTTCGTTGTCGACGAAGAGATGCCGACAAACATCCTGCGCCTTATGGCAAGTCAGAATCCTGCCATCAACAGCACAAACTTTATGGTAAGCTACGACTTGCCTGGCAGCGAATGTGATTTCGTCATAGAGGTGTTCGATTTCTCCGGCCGATGCATTTGGGCTCACGAAGAGAGTTCGGGAGAAAGCAGCGGCATATACACTGTTACCTGGAACCTTACTAATGGTGCTGGTGCCAAAGTAGATACTGGCATCTACCTCTATCGCTGCAGAGTGAGGTGCGGACAGAGCAAATGGACATCAAAGACACAAAAAATCATTGTTCGGAACAATAAATAAGCCCTCTACTCAGTTATTATAGAGTATGAAAGCACACAGAATCATCCGAATCATGCTGCTCGTCGTATGCAGCAGTGCCTCTGTCCTGGCTCAGGATAAGCAGAATATGTTCAACCCTGTGAACACGAGCGTCACGTCGCTGGCCATTGCGCCCGATGCACGCGGCGGCGGTATGGGTGACATTGGCGTTGCTACCGAAGCAGATGTCTATTCCCAATACTGGAATCCAGCCAAGTATCCTTTCAATGTTGCCCGTGCTGGTGTAGGTATCAGTTACACGCCGTGGCTGCGCAAACTGGTGAACGACATCAACCTCGCCAACCTTGCCGGCTTCTACCGCATTGGCGATTATAGTGCCGTACATGCATCCCTGCGTTACTTTAACCTTGGCGAGGTATACATTGATGGCTATGATGACAACATGACCATCAAGCCATATGAGATGGCCATCGATGCCGGTTACAGCCGAATGCTGAGCGAGAGGTTCTCCATGGCCGTAAACCTGCGCTTCATCCTCTCTGATATTAAGTACGACTACACTGCCGAGAGCAGTGCCGGCAAGGCGTTTGCTGCCGATATCGCAATGTACCGTCTGGGCTACTTCATGGCGGGCAACCGCGAATGCAGCTTTGGCTGGGGCTTGAACATCAGCAATATTGGCTCCAAGATATCCTACGGCGGCAGTGACAACTCCGAGTTCATCCCCACCAACCTCCGTTTGGGTTGCAACATCACCATACCGTTCAATGAGTACAACAAGTTCAGTATCGGTGCCGAAATGAACAAGCTATTGGTGCCGACATATCCGAAGAAGGAAGAGGACGAGGCTGACGAGGACTACGAAGAACGCGTGCAGAAGGACTACTACGATGTGTCGTCCATTGCCGGCATCTTCAAGAGTTTCGGCGATGCGCCTGGCGGCTTCAAGGAAGAGATGCAGGAGATTCAGTGGAGCCTCGGTGCCGAATATACCTACAACGACCGCTTCATGCTCCGTGCCGGCTACCACCATGAGGCCGAGAACAAGGGTAATCGTAAGTACTTCACCGTAGGTGCGGGCTTCCACATGAGCGTCTTCACGATTGACGCCTCTTATGTTTTCTCCACGGCACAGACCAATCCTCTGGACCAAACGATGCGTTTCTCTCTGGCCTTTGACTTAGACGGCATGAGAGACCTCTTTGGCAGGTCGCGCAGGAGATAAGGAGAACTGTCACTCATTAGCCCCCTACCCGCTCCTCCCTTTGGGGAAGTGCATCAATCCCGCTGAGCAGGGATGCTTCGACTTCCACGGAGCACATCCAAAGAAGGGGAGCGCGGAAGTGGCTCGCAAATCACCAAATTGCACACTATGAAGATAAGAGTAGGCTTTGGCTACGATGTCCACCAACTGGTAGAGGGACGCGAGTTGTGGCTGGGCGGCATACACTTCGAGCACACGCATGGGCTGCTTGGCCATAGCGATGCCGATGTCTTGATTCATGCCATCTGCGATGCACTGCTTGGGGCTGCCAACATGCGCGACATAGGCTATCACTTCCCGGACAACGGGGAAGAGTTCCGTGGCATAGACAGCAAAATCCTTCTGCGCAAGACGGTGGAGCTTATCGCCACAAAGGGTTACTCCGTAGGCAACATTGATGCTACCGTCTGTGCCGAACGACCTAAGCTGAAGGCACGCATTCCCGAGATGCAGCAATGCCTTGCCGATGTGATGGGCATTGACGTGGATGCTGTTTCCATCAAAGCTACGACGACAGAGAAGCTGGGCTTCACGGGTCGCGAGGAAGGCATCTCGGCCTATGCCACAGTACTTATAGAAAAATGACACGGCGCATCGAGTACATTGACCTTGCAAAGGGCATTTGCATTCTGCTTGTTGTCCTCGACCATATCTCCGACTACAGATACTTCTCCGACGGTAATTATCCCATGAACGACATCTTCGAACAGACGAGGATGCCGCTTTATTTTATCCTTTCCGGTCTGTTCTTCAAGGACTATCAGGGCGGAATCAAGGAGTTCTTGCTACGCAAGACGAACCGCATCCTTGTGCCCTACCTCTTCTTCATGGCGCTGTACAGAGTGCTGGGCAAAGTATTATGGCACTTCGCCGGCATTGGCATCGGCGAGGTATGGGCTCCCCTATGGTTCCTGCTTAGCCTGTTCTGGATGAACGTCATCTTTGCCACATTATATTATATGGTAAAGCGACATGTAAGTAGTGGCCTTACATCCGAGGTGACTATAGGGGCAAGCGTTCTTGGCATCGGCATCGCGGGTTACTTTGCAGGCAACTTGCCGTTGAACATCGGGACAGCAATGACGAGCCTGCCCTTCCTATGGATGGGATACCTGCTGAACAGGAGACTGAGTTTCTTCCAACTGAGCATCAGGTGGCAATGGGCGTTACTTGCCGGCATCGGGTTGCTTGCTGTGCTCCGCTTCACGTACAGGGGCGAGAACTATTTCTACCTGAATACATACAGTTCGCCTTTGCTGTTCGTTTATCTTGCAGGCCTGCTGGGAACGCTCGGCATATTGCTGCTGAGCCGCGCCATCAGGTGGATGCCCGTCGTTTCCTACATCGGCCGCTACTCCATCATTGTGCTTTGCACCCACATGGCAATCGTGAAAGTCGTCATAAGACTTCTGCCCGCATGCAAAGACGAGTCGGCATGGTCGGGCAATACCATGCAGAGCCTCATCGTGCTGGCACTCACGATAGCGGGCTGCATGTTCTGTTGCTGGTTTTTATCCAACTACCTGCCATGGTTCACTGCCCAAAAGGACTTGATTAAACCCGAATAGGTCATTAGAGCTTCCCATCTTTCCACCTTTCCACTTTTCCGCTTTTCTTTCACACTTCTCCAACCTTCGCGTCAGATAACGTCAGATAACACGGCTTAGTGGGTTGTTTGCACATACATGTATATTCAATTGCAGGTTCATGAATATTCAATTGCACATACATGTATGTTCAAACAACGCATAGTGATGGGGACAAGGAGCAAGGTGCAGGGAGCGAGTGGTGAAAGGGCATCTAATGACCGATTTGGGTTATAATATGCAAGCAGAGAACACAGGCAACTTAGTTGACAAACGCGGCACGCCATGTTTACAAAGATGGCACGCCAAGTTGGGAATCTTAACGTGCCATCTTTTCGAGCACAACATGCCGCCTGGAGATCAGAGGCTTAGGGAATGGGGCTTCCTTACTTGATGTTCGGCTCTTCGAGGCCCAGTCCTTTCTTCTTATCGACTACCTTCAAGACGAAGCCCAGCAAGAGGGCTGCTACGCCAAGACTGGCCAGCATGACAAGCGGAGCTGTGTAGTCGAACTGAGTCGGATCGGTTACGCCCGGGTTTGTCTTGTCCAAGACCTTGCCGATGAGCAGGGGGAAGAGCCACAGGCCTATGTTCTGAATCCAGAAGATGAGTGCATAGGCAGAGCCTATCACCTTGGCATCAACCAGCTTAGGCACGCTTGGCCACAACGAGGCGGGCACAAGCGAGAACGAACTGCCCAGCACAAGGATGGTGATGTAGGCAACCGCAATGCCGCCGACAGTTGAGTCCCTGAACAAAGGCAGCACGAAGGCAAACGTCAGATGGCAGAAAATGAGGAGCAAAGAGCCCAGAATCAGCATCGTAGCAGCCTTACCCTTGTGGTCGACATAGCTGCCCAGGATGGGTGTGATGAGCACGGCCAAGAGTGGGAACACTGCAAAGATGGTCTCCGCAGACTGTCGCATGAAGCCCATAAAGCAATAGGCGATGAGGGCGAGGATGCTGACGCAAAGCAAGCCATACTTCGCTCCATACTTCTTCTGGAAGTTGCTTGCGAAGCCAGTTGCCGCCACAAAGAGCATGATGACGTACTGCACGATGGTCACACTTTCTGAGGCCCAGAACGAACCTGCATCGGGAGCTGACAGGGTGAGGTTGCATTGCAGCATGTTCACGGCGTACTTCTGGAAGGGGAAGATTGCGCTGTAATAGAGCACGCAAAGCAGGGCAACAAGCCAGAAACCACTCGAAGTGAGGATTTGTCCCAGGTCGCTGATCTTGAAGGGGTCGTCCTTTTCCTCAGCCTCGCCTGTCTGCGCGTCGAGTTTCCTGTCCATGAAGAAGTAGACGATGCTCATGATGAGGGCAATGCACATCAGCACTACGCCGAAAGCAACCGAGCGGCTGACGTCGACATGGCCACCCAAACGGGCAAAGAAGGGTGAGAAAATCATGCAAGTTGCCACGCCCAAACGGGCCAGAGCCATCTCCGAGCCCATAGCCAAAGCCATCTCCCGTCCCTTGAACCACTTGACGATACCACGACTGACGGTAATGCCGGCCATCTCCACGCCACAACCAAATATCATGAAACCGCAGGCGGCGAACTTCGCAGAGGCAGGCATGCCAGCATAGAAAGGCGACACCCCAAGCTCATCAAACACGGGAATGTAGTTCAGATGGTTGGTGAACCAGGCCTCCAAACCACTACCCATGAAACTTTCATCCACGGCGTACCACTTGATGCAGGCGCCTATGAGCATCACCACGGCAGAAAGAACCATCGTGAAACGCACACCCATCTTGTCGAGAATGATGCCCGCGAAGATGAGGAAGAAAGCAAAGACGTTGAGGAACACCTCAGAGCCTTGCATCGTGCCAAAGGCCGTACTGTCCCATCCCCTTGTCTCCTGCATCAGGTCCTTGATGGGGGAGGATGTCCATGAAGATGTAGCTGCAGAACATGGCAAGTGCCAAGAGCAGAAGAGCCGTCCAGCGCATGCCAGCGCTGTCGCGTAGAGTCTTTTGAATTGCTGTCATTATTTTATCGTTATTACGTTATTGTGTGATTTCGTTGTTTCGTTATATTCTCAGTCAATAGATATTCTCGCGCTCCCATAGCATAAGGCCTTGTTCAACGAGCTGGCGGTTTATCTTTCTGGCAATTGCATCGCGAGCGTCAAAGAAGCGCGTAAACATGGGGAGATTCTCCTCTGGTACGACATATCGTATGGAACTGCGGCTGAATCCATGCGTCCCTTTGACCGTCTTTACGCGGGTCATGCGGCGGTCGTTCTGCTTGTCCACCTCCTGATAGTCGGTCGAACTCTTGCCCATGATGGCATTCGTGATGTCATAGAAGCTGTCGTTCCAGTCCTTGTCCCTGTACAAATCGCTGTAATGATAGAACCGGAATATATTGAGAGCGGCATCGTACAGATCACGTGCCTCCTGCGAAAAGTTGAATTGTTGAATCCATTTGCGGAAGTCGAAAGCATCCTCAAGAAGATTGTCATTGTCTAAAGGAAGTTCCCCGGAAAAACGTTCTGCGCAATAGTCCACGGGGAAGAGCACATTGAGGTCATTAGGGGAGCAGTGCAGTTCCTCTGCCGTGAATGGCATGATGTAGTTACGTGTACCTTCCTTGTTGGAGAAGTCACAGCCCTTGTAGAAGAAGGAAAACATGATGGCATCAGCATACAACTCCTCATTGATATCTTCCGTTACACCCTTGTATACCAAGTTGCTTGTCTCATAGTACTTGGCATGTGTGTTGAAGTTCAGTCCCTTCAGCAGCATGGTATAGCCAAGGTTGTGTGTCGTTATTGACTGTGCATGGGTCTGTCTGTTACTTACGACCACACAATAATGGTCATTGGCCCATTGCCCAAGCCTCATGCCTGTGGCATGTTCCTTGATTTGCCTCTCCATGTCCTTCAGCAGATTGGGACGACTATTATCATAGGTATAGGTCTGCTCATAGTCAAGTTGATGGGAGCGCCGATTATACTCGTAGCGGTCTGCCTTGATGAACTTGCCTGTCAAAGCCTCTCCTCGTTCCTTGTCGAAGATAACTTGACTGATAGGCCACTCGGACAGCTTAAATGTCTTTTGAGCATTGCTGAAGATGTGCGATACGACCTTATAATCCGAACGCACATAATGCTGGACGGTATCGCGAAGGAAGAACTCCGTCTTGCAGTAGTACACAATTACGTCCGGCTGAAGCCGCAATACCTTGTTAAAGAACTCTATTGCCAGGTCGTTCTTGAATCCCTTGCGTCTGACGTATGGCGGGTTCATTATCACCATGAGCTTCCGTCCTTCTCGTCTGGCAATCTCCCGGATGTCAAGTTCCTCTCCGCGATACTTCCACTTAGGCTGTGCATCCATGTCTGCAAAGTAGTCGTACTGGATGGCATTGTCAAAGCCCTTCATTCTGCATGTGTCCACATCCATACTGACCAAAGTAGAAAGATAGCAGTGCTGCTTGAAGTCCTTGCCGAACTCATTCTCCAGATTGCCGACTCCGGCGCAGGGGTCGCAGACGATGAACTCGTCCATGTTGTAGTGCTCACGCAGAATATCGTTCTGCTTCTCAACGAAGCACGAAGGCGTGTATTCACCGCCTGTATCGCGACGATATCTTTCAGAGTATAGCATATTGCTGTACTCCTTTATCTTCATGAAGTCTTCCTGCCGTGGCGGACGCTTGTACTTGCTCCAGAAAGCATCGTAGCGAACCTTGTCCTCTATCGTATAATAGAATGATTGGGGATAACCTTTATACTTGATACCGTCAATCTCACCGTTATCAAACATTATGCGGTAGTTGAGGAGGTTAGTCCCCTCATGTATCATCGTGGTATTCGTCTTGGCGTATGTCTCGCGGTTGAGCAGGTCAACCAGGAAAAGATTGATATAGTCTTGTTCGTCATCAATGCGCTCATAGAACTTTATCTCCTGCCTCCAATGATTGTAAACGACGATGAAGTTCCGTTCGGTGATGTTGATGATGGCATCGCGGCCTTTCTTCAGCAAGACGTATGCGGCCTTGATCTCATCCTCTCCTGTAAACGTCTTCGTTCTTCCTGCCACACGGTCATTGATGCGGTTGATAGCATCTTTTGATGGCTCGCTTGCTTTCTCTTTCTCCCAGTTGATGTCATTGTTGTACATCACACTGTTATCCGAACAATCTATTAATTCCAGCACATCCTCTTCCTGGGCATTTCTATAGATGAGAGCTATGCGCGAGAGGATGGCATCCTGCTTGTGATTGGTCAGAATAGCTTGAGCAATAGCTTTGCGATGGTCTGTCTCATTGGTGATGGATGACTTCGACTCGATATACAGCAAGGCCTGACCCTTCCTGTCTGTCAGAAGCACATCAACTTTGTTCTGCACATCAAGCTGCCAGCATCCTTCGTCAAAGTAATGCAGGCAGAAATCCTTCTTGAAATTAACCTCACTGCTCATAAACTGTCATGTTTATTTGCCATCCTTCAGCCAGCGGTCGAGCCAAGCGAAGTAGGTTCTTTGCCAGAGGATGCCGTTCTGGGGCTTGAGCACCCAGTGGTTCTCGTCGGGGAAGATGAGCAGCTGCGCCTCGATACCCTTCATGCGGGCGGCGTTAAAGGCACTCATGCCTTGGGTGGCGTTGATGCGGTAATCCTTCTCGCCGTGGATGCAGAGAATGGGTGTGTCCCACTTGTCGACGAAGCGATGAGGACTGTTCTCATAGGTGCGACGGGCACGTGCAGTCTGGTCTTTGTTCCAGTATGCGTCGTCATACTCCCAGTTGGAGAACCAGTTTTCCTCTGTCTCAGTGTACATTGCCTCGAGGTTGAAGGCTCCGTCGTGTGCGATGAAGCACTTGAAGCGGCCTTCGTGATGGCCTGCCAGATAATAGACCGAGAAGCCGCCAAACGAAGCTCCGACGGCTCCGAGCCTGTCCTTATCGACGTAGGGAAGGTTCTCCACGGCATCGTCAATAGCGGAGAGGTAATCCTTCATGCACTGTCCGGTCCAGTCTCCGCTGATTTCCTCGAGCCATTCCTGCCCGAATCCAGGCACACCGCGACGGTTCGGGGCAATCACCACATAACCCTGCGAGGCCATAATCATAAAGTTCCAACGGTAGCTCCAGAACTGCGAGACGGCACTCTGAGGACCGCCCTCGCAGAAGAGCAGCGTGGGATATTTCTTCAAGGAATCAAAGTGAGGAGGCAGAATTACCCACGTCAGCATCTCCTTACCATCGGTTGTCTTGACCCAACGCTGTTCGACGGTGGGCTTTGCCAGCTGGTCCAGGATGTCCTTGTTCACTTCGGTAATCGGCTTAATCTGTGTGTCGGCGATGGTGTCGGCAGGCGTTACGACATAAAGGTCGGCAGGTTCTGTGTAGCTGTGACGTTCGGCAACAAGTTCCTTATCATTCAGCATCTGCAAAGAACCAAAGTCTGCCCAGTCGTTGGAGAGTTGCTTGACCTCGCCCTTGAGGTTGGTCTTGTAGAGATTCTCCGTGCCGTGCCAGACTGCTATATAATATAATGTATAGGAGTCGGGCGCCCAGCAGAAGTCGTCCACGCTGGAGTCGAGACTCTCCGTGACGTATGTCTTGGCATTTGCTGCAGGTTCCTCCGGCAGCTTACTGAGGTCGTAGATGCAAAGACGCTGGCGGTCGCTCTCGTAGCCGTCGCGTTCCATGGAGAGCCAAGCCACGTAGCGTCCGTCGGGCGAGAACTTCGGGTTGGTGTCATAGCCGACGTTGTAGTGCTTCAGGTTCGTGTTAATGAACTGGTCCTTGAGTGTCTTTGTGGGATTGCAGGTGTTGTCCGGCGAGCCTACAAAGCCGCCATCGGGCACGCAAGCGAACTCGCCGCCATTCTTGCAAAGGTTCCTCGTTTTGTTCATGTCCATGCTCTCCACGTCATAGAGGAAGATGTCGGAGTCGGTCGAAATGCTGTAACTTATACCTGTCAGGCAGCGGCAAGTGAAGGCGATGAACTTCGAGTCGGGACTCCAAGCCAGCTGCTCGATGCCACCGAAGGGTTCCATGGGGCACTCGAAGGGGTAGCCGTCGAGGATGTCTCTTTCATTGACAATTGACCATTGCCCATTGACCTCTGCGAGGAAGGGATGCTGGATGCTTTCCACATAGTGGTCCCAGTGGCGATACATCAGGTCGTTCACGACGCGGCCGGTCGCCTCGGGGAGGTCTTCGGGGTTCTTCTGGATGATTTCATTGAAGTCGATGCTCTTCAAGAGGATAACCTTCTTGCCGTCGGGAGCGAAGAGAAAGCCCTCGACAGCGCCGTCGGTCTGGCTTAGCTGCTTGCGGCCGGAGCCGTCCAAGCCCATCTTCCAGACCTCGCCCCCACGAAGGAAGGCGATGGTCTCGCTGTCCAGCCATTGCACATCGGTCTCGTTCTCGGCATCGGTTGTCAGTTGTCGTTGCTCGCTGCCGTCAGCGTTCATCATCCAAAGCACCTGATGGCTCTTGTTCTCCGCAACGCTGTAATAGCCCATCTGGAAGGCGATGTGTTCCCCATCGGGTGAGGCCTGGTAACCACCAATGCGGCTCATTGCCCAGAGAGCCTCCGGGGTCATGAGGTCGCCATCAAGCTGAATGGTCTGCTTTTCTATGTTAACCTTGTCGCTCCCCTTCTGTGTGCCGCAAGACATGAGTAATAATGAAAGAATGAAAAAATAAAAGAATGAATGCTTATTGTGTCTCATCTTTAATCTCTACTCCTTAATCTTTAATCAATTATCTTCGTTTTGCTTGTTCCTGCTGCATCTTCTGCAATGCCTCGAGGCGTGCTTGCAGGCCGGACATCTTCTTGGGGTCGTTCTTATGCTGTGCTTGATAAGCCTCGAGGCTGGCAAGCAGTTTCTTGTCATCTGTTGACCAGCGGAGGTACCACATCGTGGCGATGCTGATGAGGCCGGAAATGAAGTAGTAGTAGCTCAAGCCGCTGCTGTATCCGTTGAAGACGAAGAAGAACATCAGCGGCATAAGGTACATCATCCACTGCATCATCTTCATCTGTTGAGCCTGTTCGCCTGTGAATTGGTTCTGCTGCTGCCGCATGGAAATCCACGTGTTGATGAGGTTTGTGGCAGAAAAGAGTACGCAGAAGATACTGAGATGGTTGCCGATGAGGGGCAGGCTGGTGTTCCAATGGATGAGATCGTCGTAGGCACTGAGGTCATCAGCCCAGAGGAAACTCTCACCGCGCAAGTCGATGGCGTTGGGAATGAAGTTGAACAGAGCCAACCAGATAGGCATCTGGATGAGCATAGGTAAGCATCCGCCCATCGGGCTTACGCCATATTGACTATAGATTTGCATCATGGCCTGTTGCTTCTGCATGGCCTGGTCGGGATTGGGGTACTGCTTGCTGAGCTCATCGAGCTTCGGCTTGAGCACACGCATCTTGGCACTGCTGATGTAGCTCTTCTTCTGTGTGGGATAAACGAGAGCCTTGACGATGACCGTCAGCAACAGGAGTACGATGCCCATGGGCAGGTTAAGGGCTTTAAGCCAGTCGAAGATGTAGAGGATGGACCAGCGGTTGATGAAGCGGAAGAACGACCATCCGAGGTAAACCAGTTCGTCGAGGTCGGCATCCGAGCCGTAGCTTGTCATCTTGCTATGTGCCTTGAGGACATGGAAGTCGTTCGGGCCGAGGTACATCTGCAAGTGTGAGCCCTTGCCGGCAGCTGCATCGAAGGCAATCTCTGCCGAAGCCTTGTACTCCTTGAGCCAACCTTCGTACTTGTCGCTGGGTTGTTTTGTGGAGAGAGAAGCCTTTGTCATGGGCTTATCGGCAATGAGGACAGCACTGAAGAACTGATTCTTGAAGGCAATCCATTCGAGGGGTTCTTCCGGCTCCTTGCTGTCGTTGCTTGTTTCCTTCAGGTGCTTTACGCTCTTACCCTCGCGCTTGTAGGTAAGAGAACTGTAGCGGTTCTCGAAGTCGGCACCCTTCTCCTGCTGCAGGATGGTGGCTTTCCAGTCGAGAAGAAGCACGGACTGTCCGGGCATCGTCATGCCTTCCAAGCCCTGCGATGTAATGTTCATGTCGAGCATATAGGCATCGGGGCGGAGCGAATAGCTCACCTGCAGCTGCTTCCCTTCCTGTTCTGCCACGAAGGTGACGGTGGAGTCTGTCTGCCCTGCGATGTTGAAGACGAGGTCGGAGAGGCAGAGGTTCTCCTGCTTGAGGGGCAGGGTGAGACGCATGGAAGCATCCTCCTTGCCGAGAATTACGACGTTGCCATCCTTGCGGCGGCTTTTGTATCCGATGATTTCGGCATCCTCCACAACAGCACCCTTGCTGCTCAGTCCCACCTTTACCTTATTATTCTTGAGTTCCACGCGCTGCCCTTCGCCAGAAAGCTGCGAGAAGAAGAGTGCACTGCTGTCGGCTTTCTGGGCAGATACTGCCTGGGCTTCGGCCTGAGCCTCTGCGGCTTCGGCCTGCTTCTGCTTCTCTACGGCAGCGATACTGTCACGCTGTGCCATTGCCGCCAGCTCTTCCTTGCTGGGCTGGCTGTACCAGCTGAAACCAATCACTACGAGGGCAATGAGAATAAATCCTGTTACTGTATTTTTATCCATCGGATTATGTGTTTTTTTATTTAGGCGTACAAAAGTACAAAAAACTTTACACTTTAGCCCTTAAACTCTAAACTTTTTCGTATCTTTGCAGAAAATTAGAACAAATGAAGCGGCTTACAATACTATTCATAACATGTTTCATAGCCTTGGGAGCCAGTAGTGCGACCAAGGCGAATGCCAATACAGAGGAGAAAGCAGACTCTTCTCTGCTTCTGAAGAACTATCTCAAAGCCCTTGACGACTTGATTAAGGAGCGCGACTCGCTGAATGCATCTCCGGCGGCTTCTGCTCCCAACGCCTATTATTACCAGGTTCTCTCAAGACCAGCCCTCTATGGCTCGTCGCTACATCAAGCCATGGGGCAGACGGACATCAGCAGTTCCGACCAACAGCTGCAGCGCCTCTATGCTGCCAGAAAGATGCTCTCTTCGCTATACGCCGGTGCTCCTCAGCTTGTCCTGCAGACTGAAAGCGACATCATGGGACAGGCTTCCTTGCGAGGCGACATAAACGACAGGCTGACAACTGCCGACAAACTGGCCGACAAAGTCGCCGCCGCCTCCATGACTCCTGAGCTGGACGGGCCGGTGGAGGTTGTCACGCGAAGGCCCAACTTCTGGAATTTCTCGGGAAGCGCCAACCTGCAATTCGCCCAGAACTATATTTCGGACAACTGGTACAAAGGCGGCGAGACAAACTGGATTGGCAATTTCGACCTCACTTTGCGTGCCAACTACAACGACCAACGCAAGATAACATGGGAGAACACACTGGATGCCCAACTGGGCTTCCAGACCACGGAGACCGACGAAAACCGCACTTTCCGCCCGAGCCACAACCTTCTTCGCTACACCGGCAATGCCGGATACAAGGCATGGAAGAATTGGTACTACTCTCTTTTGGTCATTCTGCAGACCCAGATAGCACCAAACTATCAGAGGAACAGCGATAATATCTCATCGAAGATAATGTCTCCGCTGGAAATAACGATAGCCCCCAACATGAAGTACGAAATAGCATGGGGCAAGAAGAAGCAGTTTACGGGACAACTCAACATCGCCCCCCTTGCCATGAAAATAGTATATGTGGGCGAAGATGATCTTGTTACGAACTTCGGCATAGAAGCAGGCAAGCACCAGAAGACCACGTTCGGTCCCAACATCTCCCTCAACACGACGTGGAAGATATGCAAGCAAATCACATGGAACAACCGCATGTACTGGTTCAGCAACTACGACTACCACATCTGGGAATGGGAGAATAAAATCAACTTCACCGTCACCAAGCTCATCAGCGCAAACCTCAGTCTCTACCCGCGCTTCGATAATAGCAACGAGAAATACCGTTCCGGAAAGAATCACGACGGCACCTACATGATGTTCAAGGAACTGCTCAGTATGGGCCTGACCTACAATTTCTAAAACGCCCGAAAAGTTAAAGGGGGGCAAGGAGCAAAGGGCAAGGGGCTCTTTATTTCTTCATTCTTTCATTTCTTCATTTCTCTAAGTATGCTCATCAAATCAGCCGAATACGTCATCAGTAGCGCCCGCGTGGACCAATGTCCGCAGGGAGATTTGCCGGAGTTCGCTTTCATAGGACGAAGCAATGTGGGCAAGTCGAGCCTCATCAACATGCTGACGGGCAGGTCGGGCCTGGCCAAGACGTCTGCCACACCCGGCAAGACCATCCTCATCAATCACTTCATGGTAAAAGCCACAGCAGCCTCACACCCGGCTCCTCTCCGAGGAGAGGGGAGTCTATCGGCGGTGCTCCCCTCTCCCCGGAGAGGGGTTGGGGGTGAGGCTTCCTGGTACCTCGTCGACCTCCCCGGCTATGGTTATGCCAAGAGGGGGATGGCTCAAAGGGACGAACTGCAACGGATGATAACGGGCTACATCCTGCGGCGCGAGCAGATGATGAACCTATTTCTTCTTATTGATGCACGCCACGAACCGCAACGCATCGACCTGGAGTTCATCGAGTGGCTCGGCGAAAACGGCATCCCATTCAGCATCGTCTTCACGAAAGCCGACAAGCTCTCGAAGGGGAAACTTGCCGCAAACATCAAGCATTACCTCAGCGAGCTTCAGGAGCAATGGGAGGAACTGCCGCCGCACTTCATTACAAGCAGCGAGACAAAGCAGGGAAAAGAGGAACTCCTTGACTATATCGACGAGATTCTCAGCAGTTAGCTTTGTCACGAATATCGCCGTTTTGCTTTCTTTTTGCTATTTTTGCACACCTCGAAAAGTAAAGGAAATAGCCAAGAAACACGCCGAATTTGGCGGTGCTTTAGGGAGCGTTTGCAAACGCAATAGTATATGTTTGCAAATCCAATATATTGGATTACGCGTCCCATCTGCATTCATATGGTGGACTCACGCAGCCGAAAAGTGTGCAAAAACACGATGAATTGGTCGATTTTGTAAGGCGGAGTTGTCAATTCAGCACTCTTCTCTTTTTGATTCGCCTTGTAACATCCTGACTTTCAGCATAGGTTCGATTTAAGCGCATTTCTTTAAAAAAATGACCAAATCCATGTCCGAGACCATTTTCCGCGATTCTGGAGCACTCACCCAAAATTGAAGTGTAAGCAAAAAGCTCCATTTCGCGACATTCTGTCAAACAGTCGAACCGTCAATACCACTCGACATTGCTGCTGTAGGAGCTCTGTTTCCTCCAGCGAAGAGCATCGGCCAGCGTTCCAGCCTTGCAGGCAAACATGAAGTTGAAACTGGTGTAGGGCGAGACGACCATGCTGCATGACATGGAGAAGCAATGGAGGTCGCGCGCAAGGGAAACGGTCGTCATGCTCAGTTTCTTATAGTTGAAGTCGTAGCCGGACGAGAAGTTGATGTTCCATCCCTTGGCAATGCCGATGTTTCCCGAGAAGTTGAGCGTCTGGGTGAACTTGTAGGGATAGCGCATTCTCTTAGGGTTAATCTCCGCAGCAGTATTCTCGCGCATGGAGACGCCATAGCTTACGCTGAGATTCCAAGGCATGCTGAACTTGAGATAACCATCATCGTCTATATCGCCGGCCCCATTGTCCGTTTCAGCCTCCCTGGCTTTCTTGCGGTCAGGGTCTACGTTCTGCATGGTGGGATCCCAGTCATCATCCTCGTATTCATAGTCATCTTCGTCGTCATCATCACTCCTTGACACTTGCCCCTTGCTCCTTGTGTCCTTCATGCCGAAAAGCTTCCTGAACGTCTGGTTATTGAAGGTGTACGAGATATTGTGGCTCATGCCCTGGAAGCGTCCGAAGCGTCCCCTGCCCCACTCGGTATGGTCGCCGACGACGACATTGCCGTTCTTGTCGAATTCATAGGCATAAGTGGCAAAGACAGCATTCATGGAGAAAGTATAGCTCTTCGTCAGCTTGAGGCGGACGCGCATGTTAAGGTCGCTCCACGGCCTTCTCTTTGCTGCCATGTTATAGCTCATGGACATGCCAAGTTCATCAATGAGACTGATCTTCTTCTCGCCCGTAGAGTCGCGGTTGCTCCGCAGCTTCATCTCCACGTTATTGGATATATCCAGCTGAACGCTTCCGTTCATGGAGCTTGGCGCCGTACCGTAGACGGCTCCGGCAAAGGGAGAATAGGACACGGTGGAGACGTTTCCGTCCCTGTCCGTACGGACATACGTATCATACATGCCCCACATGGGCTTGCTGAAGTCAGGCGCATAGTTGAACGTAAGCGTAGGCGTCATCATGTGCCGGATGGCCTTTATCTTCTTCCCACCAAACCAAGGCATCGGTGTATAGAAGCCATAGAGCTTCGTGTTGGCGTTGAGACTCATCGAGAAGTTATAGACATTGTAGAAGCCATTTATCGTGTCCCGCTTCACTCGCATGGCATCTTCGTCCCAGGATTGCATGACTTTCTTCGTGTACATGCGGTCGGTGAACGTGAACTGAGGCGTGATATTGATGTACTTCAGCACCGGGAAACTTGCACTGATAGGGAGTTGATGCCGCATGCCGTTACGCCAATCATTGACCAGACTGCTCTTGAAGAGCAGGTTCTCCTTAGTGTTGATGCTGTTCGTCAACGAGCCAGAATAGCTCAGACCAATCTTCTCGTACCAACGTTCCTTGCCCGCCATCTTCTTTCGCTTGAAGGGATATAAGCGGTTGAGCTGGATGGTAAGGTTGGGCAATGTGACGGCAATGCTGCTGTCCTGAATCTGCTGAGCGAGATTGAAATTGCCGGTCAGCGTCAGGCCTATATCGGTGAACGTTTTGCTGTAGGCTATACTGCTCGTCCTGGTGCTCTGCGTATAGCTCTCCGGATTATACATGCTGACGAGGTTGTTGCGCTCGAAGCTGCTCGTGGCAAAATTGACGCTTGCCGAGAAAGTCTGCGTCGGGTTGGCCTTCGAATCCTGCCGATGCGACCAGACTACCTTGAAACTCTTCGAGACAGTATAGTCTGGCATATTCTTCTCACCCGTTTGAGTGTACTGATAGCTGACGAAGACGTTTCCGGAATAGCGGTATCTCTTCTTGTATGTGGTTTGCTCCGTGAGAGTCCAGGAGCCTTTCGTATAGATATCGGCCAACAGTTTCGCATCGACATAGTCGTTGAAGGCAAAATAATAACCTCCTTCACGCAAGTAGAAGCCTCGCGATGTCTCATCACCATAGCTGGGCATGATGAAGCCGCTGCTATACTTATCCTTGAAGGGGAAGAAGCCATAGGGAATTGCCAAAGGCAGAGGAACATCGCAGACAACAAGATAAGTCGGGCCGAACACGACATCCTTGCCAGGCCGCATCTTAGCCCTTGTCATATTAAGATAGAAGTGGGGATGCTCGGCATCACAGGTCGAGTAGAAAGCCTTGCTTACATACATCGTCCCGCTGCTGTCGCGTTTGCCGTCCAGACTCTTCATGAAGCCTTCTCCCTGCTGGGTATAGACATTGGAGATATATGCCTTGCGCGTCTTGAAGTTGTAGCTGATGCTGTCCGGCTCATATTCATCAGAACCTTGACGGAAAAGGGGCTTGCCCGTGACGTTGCCCAGCGAGTCGGTTCTGCTGGTGGCATGAACAAGGCTGCTGTCGATGGATATATTGATAATGTCGGCCTCGAGTTCAAGATTCTGGTACTGCACCTTGCTGCTGCCATAAAGGTGGGCACGGGAACGACCGTAATCGAACGTAATAGAGTCTTCGGCCGAGTAGTTGACGGGCATGTCAAGGGCATTCTTGCTACGGGGCGCCGTATCGACAGGCACGGTATCCTGCAACGCCGTATCCGGCAAGATGGTGTAGGCGCGGATGGGGATACTATCCGCCCGCAGCGAATCGGCGTCGCTCCTCGGGAATGCAACCTTTCCTGCAGGACGGGCCGCCAGTGCTGCCAGGACATAGCATACCGTCAGTATCGTTATTAATCTTGCCTTCAAATGCTATACAATTATTCCAATTTGCAAAGGTAAGACTATTTTCCGATACTTTATGCCTTTTAACTTGATTATTATGATTTTTTCACTCAAAGCGGGTCATCCATGCCTTGAATACGGCAATGCCGTCGTTTCCGAACTTCTCTAAACTGCGTATGGCCTGCTCGGGAGTCTTCTCTATATCGAGACGTGTCTTCGAGTAGAACGTGTCGGCATAGCAGATAATCTGCTCCTCGATGCTTTCCGGCGTAAAGTCTCGGTGTGGCAGGGGCAGGTTCTGGCGTTCTATCTCTGCAGCCGTGAGCCCTGTTCCCGTATGCCGTTCGGCCACTCGGGCATGAAGGGGAAGCCCTTCGGCCCGGAGGATTTCTGCCCCAAGGATGCCGTGACGGATGTAGGGTTCGGTTCCGTAGCAGAAGATGGCAGGGGCATCGACGCGGCAGATGCCGACGTCATGGAGCATGGCGGCTTCCACGAGGAATGTCTCGTCTGCCTTCAGTTCCGGATGCGCCTTCGCGATTCTCAGGGCTCTCCGTGCCACGTCTGTACTGTGACGAAGCAGGATTTGCTCCAATTGCGTGTTGCCTTCGCAATACTTATGTATTAATTCATTGACCATATCTTATCATTTCTTGTGCAAAATTACGAAGAAATTATGAATTGTGAATTGTGAATTATGAATTTCTTCGTATATTTGCAACCTGAAAATAATAAAGGACGCAAGAAGATGAAGTACGGTTTCGACAACGACAAATACATTTCCATTCAGTCGCAGCACATTCAGGAGCGCATTGCGCAGTTCTCCGGCAAGCTTTATCTTGAGCTGGGCGGCAAGCTTTTCGACGACCATCATGCCAGCAGAGTATTGCCCGGGTTCCAGCCCGACAGCAAGCTCAGGATGTTTCAGCAGCTGAGTTCCAGCACCGAGATAGTGATTGTCATCAGTGCCCTCGATATTGAGAAGAACAAGGTCCGTCAGGACTTGGGCATTACCTACGACGAGGACGTGCTGCGCCTGCGGTCGGAGTTCCAGAAGCGGGGCTTTATGGTGAACGGCGTCGTCATCACCCATTACAATGGCCAAAGCAGTGCTGCCATCTATCGCCACCGTTTGGAGCACCTCGGGATACGTGCCTACTACCATTATAACATCGAGGGTTACCCCAGCAATGTGAAGTTGATTAACTCCGAAGATGGCTTCGGCAAGAATGATTACGTAGAGACCACGCGTCCGCTGGTCATCGTGACAGCTCCCGGACCTGGCAGCGGCAAGATGGCAGTCTGTCTGAGCCAACTCTATGCCGAGCGCAAGAGGGGCAAGGAAGCCGGCTACGCCAAGTTCGAGACCTTCCCTGTCTGGAACCTCCCGCTGAAGCATCCCGTCAACATCGCCTACGAGGCTGCCACGGCCGATCTGGGAGACGTGAACATGATAGACCCCTTCCACATGGATGCCTACAATAAGGTTGCCATCAACTACAACCGCGACGTGGAAATCTTTCCAGTCCTCAACGCACTCTTCGAAGGCATATACGGCACCTGCCCATACAAGTCGCCCACAGATATGGGCGTGAACATGGTGGGATTCTGCATTTGCGACGACGACATCTGCCAGAGGGCAGGCAAGGACGAGGTTATCCGGCGTTACTACACCGCTCTGAACCAGATGGCAGACGGCGCCTGCAACGAGGGTGAGGTAAGCAAGATTGACCTGCTGCTCAAGCAGGCCAAGATCAGCACGGACGACCGTCGCGTTACCGTCGAAGCACGCCGTCGCCGCGAGGAGTCGGGCGTCCCGTCGTCGGCCATAGAGCTCGAGGACGGCACCATCATCACGGCAGCCTCGTCGCCCCTGCTCGGCACGGCCTCGTCGCTTCTGCTCAATGTGACCAAGTACCTTGCAGGCATCGACCACGGGCTGAAGCTCATCTCGCAAGACCTTATCGAGCCCATTCAGCGGACAAAGATAGAGTATCTGGGCGGGCACAATCCTCGCCTGCACACCGACGAAGTGCTGGTAGCGCTGAGCGTGCTGAGCCGTCAGGACGAGAACTGCCGAAGGGCACTTGCCCAACTGCCCAGCCTGTCGGGCCTCCAGGCACATTCCACCATCATGCTGGGCGAAGTGGACCGTAAGATATTCAAGAAGCTTGGCGTGGACCTCACTTGCGATCCTGTCAAGAAATACTGAGCATGAACAAACGCCCTATAGGGAAGTGACGCTTCCTCTATAGGGGAATGACCAACGCCCTATAGGGGAATAGCTCTTCCTCTATAGGGGATTTTTAGGCTCAAGCGAAATTTAGTGGGGGTAAGCATAAATCATAGAGAGTCTGTATAGGAAGAATTTCTCATCTCTGATTCCCCTTAATGCAGCCCTAAAAGCCTTGACTTTGGCATTGAAGGATTCGGCAGCGGCATTGGATGACCGGTTATTATAGAAGTTGAGTATGTCGTCATAGTGTTCATAGAATGTGGCAGCAATGACGTTGAATGAATGGAATCCTGCCTCTTCGACCTTGTTGTACCACTTTGCCATAGAGAGCCTTGCTGCATCCTTGATG
>CAJOLC010000041.1 GCA_905235305.1 uncultured Bacteroidaceae bacterium
CTCCGTCACCTCCACGTCGGCGGCATCCACCGTGGCTGGGATGTCGCCAAGCTGACCCTGTGCCCATGCGCCCTGCCAGACAGCACACAGAAGGGACAGAATCATTAGACAATTCTTTCTCATATACTTTCTTTATAGGTTGATTACAATCTTATTTTTACCTCTCTGCTAAAAAAATACCTTTTGGGTTGCAAAAATACGAAATAAAGGAAAATCTCACGATAGAAAGGGCAAAAAGTTTCAGGAATTATTGCCAAAGCGGCCTTATTTGATATATTTTTCAACTTGCGGACTCGTCAACTTGTCAATTATTATCCTTTTTACCTTTTCACCTTTTCGATTTTTTTTCGTACCTTTGCAGGGGAATACATTATATATTATATATAGGTATGAAATGCATGAAACTGGCGGCGAAGCTGACTGTTGCGGCGTGGATGCTCTTTTGCGTGAGCATCCATGCGCAGGGGCGGTTCTACTACTTCACGCAGGGAGACCGCCCAGGCAGTAAGACGCCTTACGGGAACAACACGGCTGTCGGCAAGTATGTGCAGGCCGACGATGCAAGAATCTACTACGAGTCATACGGCGAGGGCAGGCCTCTATACGTCCTGCACGGCGGCGGCGTGGGCAGTCCCTACGAGATGGGGCAGCTCATCGACTCGCTCCGTGCCTTGGGGAGCTACAGGGTGATTGTCGTAAGCACCAGAGGCCATGGCCGTTCGGAGCTGGGGCAGAAGCACATGTCGCTGGAGCAGAGGGCAGAAGACCTGGCGAGCGTCGTCCGCAAGCTCACGCCTGGCGAGAAGGCATCGCTCGTCGGGTTCTCCGACGGAGCATATTCCGCCATGAGCCTGGCCGTGCATCATCCCGAGCTGACGGAGCGCATTGTAGCCATCGGCGCAGGCACCGTGAGACCGGGCTTCATGCCTGCCGACGCCAAGGTGTCGGACTGGGAGGCTTTCGACAAACGCTTCTGCGACCAACAACGCCGTGTGATGCCCGAGCCGCAGCGTTGGCAGGAGTTCCTCTCCGACTACATGTCCTACTGGAACCGCCTGAGCCTCAGCGACGCGTTCTTCACTAAGATACAGTGTCCCACACTGATGATGGTGGGAGATGAAGACGACCATGCGCCCGTGCAGACTGTCGTGGAAGCCTACCTCCTGATGCCTTCGGCCCGACTGAGCGTCATTCCGAAGGCTTGGCACAGTTGCTTCCTCGACAACTTCCCTGCCACCTGGAGTGCCATGCGAAGCTTTCTCTCGGAGGATGCCAACGCCCTGGAAGGCAGCAGGAAAGTGTTCACTTCCAACAAGCCTGAGCCTGTCAGCGCCACGCTCCTGAGCAGTTCGGAGAGCTGGGACGGCGTTTCGCTGCCCGACTACCCTGAGGGGAAGCCGAAGCTCACCGTCATTCACGTCACCATCCCACCCCATTCCCAACTGAACTGGCACCACCATGAGGTGATGAGCTACGGCATCCTGACGCAAGGCGCACTGACCCTCATCAAGCGCGACACGAAGGAGGAGCGGACGTTCCGTGCCGGAGACGCCATCATCGAGACGGTCGGCAGCGTCCACCGCGGTGAGAACAGGGGCGACATCCCTGTGGAAGTGACCGTGTTCTACATCACCAAGGAGGGCACGCCACTTGCCATACCCGACTGAAAACCAGGACTTAAAACCAAACAGCACAATGGACAACCAACAAGAACTGTTCCCTCTGGTCGATGAGGAAGGCAACGTGGTCGGCTCGGCCACGAGGGGCGAGTGCCATGGCGGCACGATGTGGCTCCATCCCGTCGTACACCTACACGTCTTCAACTCGCAGGGCGAGCTTTACCTCCAGCGGAGGCCGCTCTGGAAGGACATCCAGCCAGGCAGATGGGACACGGCTGTGGGCGGACACATCGACTACGGAGAGACGCCCGAGGCCGCACTCCTGCGCGAAGTGAGCGAGGAGCTTGGCATCACGGACTTCAGGCCGGAGTTCGTCGGGAAGTACGTATTCCAAAGCCGGCGCGAGCGGGAACTGGTCTATGTCCACAGGACCACCTACGACGGCGACATCCGCCCCTCTGCCACCGAACTGGACGGCGGACGCTTCTGGACGGCGGCTGAAATACGGGAGGCCATGGGCAAGGACATTCTCACACCGAACTTCGAACAAGAGTACCTGAGGTGCTTTGCCGAAGACCTATAGGGGAAGACGATGCCCTGCTTCACTTTTTGCCCATTCCATCGCAAATTTTCAACCTAAACCTACATAATTCCACCGACATGAAAAAGCTGTTTCTTGCCTCGATGCTCACCCTTTCGGCAGTCGCCGAAGCTCAGGACCTCAAACAGGAATGGACGCGCAACTTCGACGAGAGCAAGGTGCCGGCCTATACCCTGCCCGACCCGCTCCTCTGCGACAACGGACTCCGGGTCACGACCCGTGAGCAATGGGAACAATACCGACGGCCCGAACTGCTCCGAACCGTCAAGACCTACATGTATGGCTTCGCCCCCGAACTGACACACCCGCTGGGCTTCCGCGTGGAATCCACGGACAGGGCCTACCAGTTCCAGCCTGGCAAGAAGCAAAAGCAATACACCCGCAAGCTCCTGAACATATATCTCACGGAGGCGGGGGAGCAGGGACCGACGGTACATGCCGAGCTGCTGAGCCCGAACGATGCGGACGAGCCGGTGCCGACCTTCATGCTGTTCGCCTGGAACCTCAACCACGGCTTCCCTGCCCAACGGCTGCTCGACCGCGGATACGGCGTGGCGGTGCTCAACACCTTCGAGGGCTGTCCCGACGGACGCAATGCTTTCAACGAGGGCATCATAGCGGCTTACTACAAGCCCGGACAGACCTACCGCCGACCCGACGAGTGGGGATGCCTGGCAGCCTGGGGATGGGAAGCCAGCAGGCTGCTGGACTACCTGCAGACCGACACGCTCTTCGATGCCCGACGGGTAGCCATCCTCGGTCACTCCCGACTGGGCAAGGCCGCACTCTGGACAGCCGTGCAGGACGAACGCTTCGCCATGTCGTTCCCCGTGAACAGCGGCTGCGGCGGAGGAGCACTCTCCCGGAGGATGTACGGCGAGACGGTATGGGCCATGAACCGCAGCTTTCCCTACTGGACCTGCGACAACTACCAGCAGTTCAACATGAGGGAAGCCTTCATGCCCTTCGACCAACACTCCGTCATCGCACTGATGGCGCCCCGACCCGTCTATCTTGCCACGGGGAAGGACGACGCCTGGGCCGACCCTCTCGGCGAGTTCTTGGCCGGTAAAGCCGCAGAGCCTGTCTATGCGCTCTACGGACTTCAGGGCATCGGCTGCGAGAGGCAGCCTGACACCGACGTGGCTATGACCTCCGGCAACATCGCCTATCACATCCGAACGGGCGGCCATGCCATCCTGGAATACGATTGGGATCGCTTCCTGGAGTACGCCGACCGGCATCTCAAGGCTGGCGGGAAGGCTGGCATAAAAGGTAATATATTGACCTGGAGCAACCCCATCTCCGACGGAATAGACGAGGGGGGACTGCGCGACTGCTACGTCTTTCGGGCAGAAGACCGCTGGTACCTGACCGGCACGTCTGCTCCGCATTGGGGCGACGGCTACGGCAATCCGGGCGTGAGGCTGTACCGCTCGGACGACCTCGTGCATTGGCAGGAGGTCGGCCTCATCGTCCGTAATCCCGGAGAAGGCAAGTGGTACGCCAGCCGCTTCTGGGCTCCCGAGATTGCGCACATCGGGGGACGCTACTATTGCACGTTCAACTGCCGCAACGAAAGAAATGGTTTCCAGGTGAAGCAGTCGTGGGGAATTGCCGTAAGCGAGAAGGTGGAGGGTCCCTACACCGTGCTTTCCGACGACAAGCCTGTGGGTGCGGGCAACGACGCGACACTCTTCGAGGACGAAGACGGACAGGTCTGGGTGGCATGGTGCGGTGCTTCGGAGCTGCACCCCAAGGCCAACGTGATGTCACTGGCACGCATCGACCTCCGGACATTGCAGCTCTCCGACGTCCACGAAATCTTCTGTGGGACGGCAGGCGAACGCTCTTCCGTGGGATGGGACGAGTGCGGAGTGGAAGGCCCTGCCATATTCAAGCGCGGAAAGACTTACCACATCACCTACTCCAGCTGGCAGCGTGGCTACGAGGTGGGCGAGGTGACGGCCACAAGGATGGACGGCGTGTGGATGAAATCACCGTCCAATCCGCTCTTCGGCTCGCAGAGCAAGGGCAAATGGAGCGAGGCCGTGGAGGGAGAATGGCGAGACCTCGGGCACAACACCGTCTTCACGGGACCCGACGGAGAGCTTTGGATGAGCTGCCACGGACAACTGCGTTCGGGCAAGGCCCCTATGCTTGTGGTCCAACCCCTGCGGTTCGACCGTGACGGACTCTTGGAGAAGATGGACATCCCCTCTGTCACTCAGACCGCAAAAGTCGTAGGGAAGAGGAGAAAATAAGCGCAACTGAGGAGCAGATGGTGCGGTTGGCTTCGGCCTTTCTCCTTTTTTTCGATGCAAAGGGAAAAAAATCTCCGTTCTTGACGCTTCGTTTTTCATTTTTTCGTACCTTTGCACTTGACTTGATGCCCAGATGGTGGAATTGGTAGACACGAGGGACTTAAAATCCCTTGGCCAGTGATGGCCGTACGGGTTCGACCCCCGTTCCGGGCACTCCCCCACACTCCTATAGCCGAAGCCCTGTAGATGTTTTGCCATACATCTACAGGGCTTCGGCTTTACATCTGTGCCTTTCGGGCCAAACATCTACAGGGTTTCGGACGGACTACTTGAGCTGTTCGAGCAGACGGGCAAGGCCTTCGAGGTTGCGAGGGTCGGCATTGACGCCGAGGACGTTGCCTTCGCGGTCGATGAGCTTGTAGGTGGGGAAGCCCGTCACGCCGAGGAAATTCTCGATGGCACTCTGCTGGGCTTCCGGCAGGTTGTAGTGTACGATGTTGTCCCCCACGAGGTCGTACTGCTTGATGACGTTTTGCCAGCTCTCGTCGGTGCTCCTGTTGCACAGGTACAGATAGACGATGTCGTAGTCCTTCAGGCGTTCGTACTCCTCCTTGCTGTTGGCCAGAGCCGCCTTGCACGGGCCGCACCAGGTGCCCCAAACGTCGAGGAGGATGAGCTTGCCACGATAAGGTTCCGTGAGCTTGCGGAGGAGTTGTTCGCCGTCGCTCATGCCTTCGATGCCCTCGGCGTGCCGGAGGCTCTGATGACCCGAGACGTCCTTGCGGCTGAGGGCAAGGTACTCGTCCTGAAGGGCGTGGAGAGCGTCGCGGGCAGCCGGCATCCTGACGTTCTCGTCGAAGAACTGCATGGACGCTTCGTCCAGTGGCGTGCGGTCGTGGTCAAGGGCTTTCATGAACTCGGAAGCAATCGCGATCTCGCGAATAACCTGATCGCAGTCGATGGAATCCAGCACTTCCAGGGTTCGGTAGAGTGACTCGATCGGTTCCGACCTCCGCAGCGTCTCCTTGACATCCTCGCGTTCCATGAAGGCCTGAAACTTCGCATTGTCCTCTTCGTCGTCAAAGTCCAAGGAGACCGGCTCGTCTGAACCTGCCGAATGCCGTTCCAAGACTTGCCTCAGCCTCTTTGCATATTGCTCCACAAGCGCAATCTCCTCGTCGGTGACGGACAGCGTTCCGGCCTTCCGGCTGCATCTCAGGATGTAAGGCCACACGAAGGTGGAGACGGTGAACAACGTCTCTCCGTTTGAAGCGTAGTGCATGTCCATATTGATCTGCCCGATGTAGTCGGAAAGGAAATCGCTGAAGTCGCGGTAGAGGGTGTAAGGCTGGAGGCGAGCTGACCAGTGGTGTTCGGTGACGTAACGCAGGTAGTCGGCCGGCAAGCGACGGTTGTTTGCATAGAAACGCCCTTTCATCAGCGTGTAGGCTTCTGCCGCGTTGTAGTGACCGGTGAGATAGCTGACGTAGCGAGCCGAGATGTTCGGACGTTCGGCCTGTGTCTCGTCGAGTCGCTCCATCAGCTTCTGCTTTTCCTGCCTCACGTCTTCCAGGAACTTCATGGCTGCCGCGTCGTCCATCTCGCCCTGTGCATGGCGGCTGAGCCACTGTATTGGAGAGGCCAGAATCTCGTTTTGCAGACGTGAGTTCCTGCCCATGATGAGCTTGTGGCCCTCGCCGAAGTCGTAGAGAAGGAAGTAGGTCTCGCCCGGTTCGAAAGGCATTCGGAGGAAAGTCCGCTGCCAGTCGATGAGGAACTCCGTAGGGCCTGTCACCGGAATCTTGATGGTGAAGCGTCCGAGCGAATCGAGGCGACCGAAGCAGCGACGTTCCTTGTTGGCAAAGATGTCCGTAAAGATGACGCCATACTCCTGCCCTCTCGCTCTCACTTGCTGTGGCATGTCCTTCAGCCAGCCCACGAACGTCACCGTGTCCGACGTGTAGTTGCCGCCCTTCCACGACGTGTCGTTGTCCTTCGTGGGGTAGTCCGGCAGGCAGACAGACGTGATGGGCGAGTAGATGCCTTCAGTGCCGTCGATGCTGATGACACGCCTTCCGGCCTTGTTCTTCCCGACGCGGACGGCCACTTCCCTGCCCTCGTTCTCCAGGATGATGTCGTACTTGTCGCCACGCTGCTCGCGCCGTTTGTAGTTCCAGCACTTGCAATCGTAGATGGCGAAGTCCTCGTAGAGCCCAAGCTCCCAGTCGCCCGACCTCTCGCTCCGCCAGAGAGAGGGGAACACGCGCTGTGCCCTGGTGCCGACATCCTCGATGCCAAGGATGCGGAAAGCACCGGCGAAGTCTCCTTCGGTGAAATCAAATCGCTTTGTCCCCACGGGAAGTGGCTCGAAATGAAACACGAGGTCGGTATATCCCTTGTCGGTGAGGTAGGTCTCCTTCCCGATTTCCATGCCTTCGAGACGTGTCAAGGCATACGACTTCCCGCCAGCCACAAGGTGGGTGCCTGCGGCGAACTTCACCCAGTTGTCTGGCCTGTCGCTGACGTGAAGCATGAGGCGTGTCTCGTCGGGACACAGCTCTACGCGCGTCACCTCGAGCAACGGAGCCATATAACCTTCGATTTCTGTGTTCACTTCGGCAGCCGGATGTTGCCAGACGACTGTCTTTCCTTTGCTCCAGCCCGTCAGGGAGAAGAGCGCGAGCAACATGACGAGGGTTGATTTCTTCATGGTCGTATCAGAATAAGAAGCTTGTCGACATGTGGAAGAAACTGAAGAAGACTTTCAGATATATCAGTGCGACACAGATAATGGGCAGTGCCATGACGATGAGAATCGCCCAGAAGCAGCCCTTGCGACCTGTCTTTCCGGCAGCTTCCTTTGCCTGCGAGCCTTGCCAAAGCAGTTCGTCGTTGATGTTGTCGGGTGTGACGGCGATGCCTTTCATGCGGAGCCTGTCCTCCGTCGTGCGGGCTTCCGGCACCACAATCCACAGCACGATATACACAAGGAGCGTTGGAATGGGCGTGAAGATGCTGACGAGGACGAGGATGCGCATGAGGACGACGTCCATGTCGCCGAAGTATGTGGCAAGACCAGCGCAGACGCCTCCTATCATCCGCTGTTCCGGATCGCGGTAGAGCTTGCGTCCTTGCGTGCGCCTCTTCACGTCGTCTGTGGCATCCGAGAAAGCCTGCTCTGCCCGGCGGCCCATGTCTTTCGCCTTGTCCGTCCAGCTCTCATCGCTTGCGTAGCCGCGTTCTTCCTTCGAATAGCTGTCGCCGCCGATGTCCTTGGGATTGCCGATGGTGGCGATGATGTCGCGCACCGTCTCGATGTTGACGGCGTTCATGCCGCCCTTTCGTCTCTCCCAGAGGAGTTCCGCCACACGGTGTTCGATGTCGTCTGCAATTTCGCTGCCGCCTTCCTGGCGTGAGAAGTAACGCTTCATGCTGTCGAGATAGTTGTCGAGCAGCGTGTAGGCATCCTCGTCGATGGCGTAGAGCTCACCGAAAAGGTTGATGGTGATGTTCTTTTTCATAATAATATAATATGTATTGTTATTAATGCTATCAGTTATTTTGACTTGGGTCGCCGTGCAGGATGCTTACTGTCCTGGAGATTTCCCTCCAGCCGGCATCGAGCTGGGAAAGCGACATCTCGCCGTCCTTCGTCAGTGCATAGTACTTGCGCGGCGGCCCCTGCGTGCTCTCTTGCCACTCGTAGGAGAGCAAGCCGTCGTTCTTCAGGCGCGTCAGGAGCGGGTAGAGTGTGCCCTCCACCACTATCATGTCGGCCTCCTTCAAGCGCGAGATTATCTCGTTTGCATAGGCGGGACGCTGCTTGAGCAACAGCAAGATGCAGTACTCGAGCATTCCTTTCCGCATCTGCGACTTGGTGTTTTCTACGTTCATTCCAGACATCTTTTATCGGTTCTCGGGTGCAAAGGTAGGTATTCCTGTGGAACTATGCAATACATAGTACTGTAATTTAACATGTTTTAACATGAGAAGTCGGCAAAGTTCACTCGAGGAAATTACTGGTTTGACTGAAAATAATTCTCTTGACAGCAGTCTAATCGACCGGCTTCACACATGGCGTTCCTATCATCCTATAGTCGCACTGCCAATAGGGACGTGTCGCTCTGCCAATAGGGACGCGTCCTTCTTGCCAAAGGGACGCGTCGCTCGGAACTGCGTCACCTGTAAAGGCGTTTACTCAGTCGCTTGTGCCAAAATTGCACACGCGAGTCTGTCAGGCACATCAAGCAGTCGGAATGACAGATGCACCAGCATGCCCATTTTTATCGATGAAATGGGGGAAAAAGAGCGACACAGGCAAGCCTCCGACGGGACTCTGCTCTGGACAAGTGACCCCCTATAGGGCGTCAGGTGACGCCTCAATGTTGTATGCGTTCAGAGCCTCGATGACACGCTGCACTTCCTGTTCCGTCATGACTGGCGAAATGGGAAGCGACAGTTCTTCCCTGTGGATGCGTTCGCTGATGGGGAATGAAAGGTTGCTCCATTCGCTGTAAGCCTGCTGCCGATGTGGCGGGACGGGATAGTGAACCATCGTTTCGATGCCGACCCTCGAAAGGTATTCGCGCAGGTGGTCGCGCTCGGGAGTCCGTATGGGATAGACGTGCCAGACGTTCTCTTCTGCAGTGGAAGGCACCTGGGGGAGCGTGATAAGTGGGTTGCTGATACCTTTGCCGTAAGCCAGGGCGACCTGTCGGCGTGCCTCGTTATCCGCATCCAAACGCTTCAGTTTCAGGCATAACACGGCTGCCTGAATCTCGTCCATGCGGCTGTTCAGACCTTTCATCTCGTTGAGGTACTTCTCTTTGCTGCCGTAGTTCGACATGGCCCGCACATAGTCGGCCAGTGCTGCGTCGTCCGTCGTAATACAGCCCGCGTCGCCGAGAGCGCCGATGTTCTTGCCCGGATAAAAGCTGAAGCCGGCAGCGTCGCCAAGATGACCGGCCCGCACTCCCCTGTAGAGGGCTCCCTGGGCTTGTGCCACATCCTCGATGACCTTCAAGTTATATCGTTTTGCCACCTCTGTAATTGGCTGCATGCTGCACACGCGGCCATAGAGATGAACCGTCATGATGGCCTTGGTCTGCTCAGTGATGAGTGGCTCTATGCCGTCGGGATTGATGAGACAATCCTCCAGGCGCGGTTCGCAGAGCACAGGTCGCAGCCCGGCTCTGCTCACAGCCAGGATGCTTGCAATGTAGGTGTTGGACGGGACGATGACTTCGGCCTCGTCGGTCCAGCCAAGCATCTGCTTGTAAGCAGTCAAGATCATCGTCAGGGCATCCAGACAATTTCCCGTCGGCACGCAGTACTTGGTGCCGGTACTCTGCAAAAGCCTTGCTGAAACGCACGTTCTCCTGCCCCATGAGATACCAGCCGCCACTGACCACACGCGACACTTCTGCCGTCAGCTCCGGCTCGAATGAGTCCGTGACGCGCTTCAAGTCGAGGTATGGAACTGCTCTCGAGGCCTCGCTTCCGGCGACGTTTCCCTGCGCATGTGCAGTTCCGCCGGTGCGCTCGTCGGGAGAAGATGCAGGGAGGAGACGTATCTCGTAGGTATCATAGCAGACTGCCCTGCCTCCGAAGCCCTCCTTCTGATGGATTAGTCCTTCGTTCAAGTAGCGTCCCTCGTCCTCATTCGACGTGCCGAGGTCAAGATAATCGTACTGTTTATAGCGTTCGTTGATGAGGTGACGAAGCAAGAGGTCGAGCGCTCCGTTGGCTCTACCCTCCTCACCACTTGCGATGTATTGCACATGAGCTACCTTGCGGCATTCGAAGACAACCACTCCAGCCACGACACGCCTCTCGTGCCTGACGATGTAGAGCCTGATGTTTCTGGGGAACTGACTCATCAAGCGCTGCATCTCCTGCAGGGAATGCGTTGGCCGCGCGCTGTGATACTTCATCAGTACTTCTTCGAGGAGTGCCCAGTACTCCTGTAATGTCTGCGTATCCCCCTCGGTCATGCGGTCGATGTAAAAGCCGTGGTCCACTGCTTTCTTTGCCTGACGAATGCGAAGCGTCGACATCCTCATGGGATTCTGTATCGAGACGCAGGTGCTGACCAAGCGTCTTGTCAGCCTGGCACCTGCGCGGAACAGGGCATAGAGGTCTTCTCCCGAGGGGATACTGCTGCTATATATATAAGGTATAGGTTTGTAGACGAGATGCTCCGCCTGCATCATGTCGCGGTAGTAATTCACGATGGCCCGCATCATGTCTAACACCTCCTTCTGCGTCACGTCGGGCAGGACCACCAGCCCTCCGTAGGTAAGTCCCTGATGGGAATGCACCGTCCGGTGCTCCTTGTCCCAGTTCGCGGGGAAGATTGCCACGAGGTCTTTGGTCGTGAGACTCTTCTCCTTGAACTCCCCATCTGGCGAGATGCCCGAATAGATGAGCAGGGAGCAGTCGAAGAAACGGTTGGAGTGATAGTCCATGAAGTTACGCTTGATGAGGAAGGTGCCGTTCTTCGACATCTCGACAAACGTGTCCCACGTCTCTTTGCGGTTTATGGAATAGGGTATTATCGTCATGCTGTCTGTTGTTTGACTGCGGAGCTCTGCCCGCAGGATGCCAGACGTCAGTCGTCTGCTGTCAGTTTGATGAATTCCTTGTAGTCATGAATGTAGTCCTCGGCGCAGTAAGTCTCCGAAGCGAGACTGATGCAGGCTGCTCCCTTCGTGAAATTTCTCAGCCTGCACCACACGAGTGGCGGGACGAAGACGCCCTGGCTGGGGTCGTCCATGTGCAGGAGCGTCTGGCGCTTTCCGTCGTCCAATTCGATGTCGAAACTGCCGCCGATGGGGAACAGCACCATTTGGCAGGACCTGTGAGCATGGTCGCCCCGCATGTTTTCAGCCTGGATGTCGTACGTCCAGAAGACACGTCTGATGGGGAACGGAATGTGACGTTCCGCCTCTCCGAAGGCCAAACTGCCCCGCTTGTCGGATACATTCGGCAATTGTATGATGAAGCAGCCTTTCGGCAGTGAAATGGAAGAATTAGGACTCATTCGATATAATTTTCTGCACAAAGTTACAAAAAAATCCTCAAATGCTTGCTCAGTTCATAAAAAAACTCTACCTTTGCAGCCGTAACAAGAGAAAGAAGGTGGTTTTTCTCACGAATTCTGACTCTTAGTATTGGAAGGAAGTTTGGGTGAGTGGCTGAAACCACCAGTTTGCTAAACTGACGTGCGGGTTACCGTACCGGGGGTTCGAATCCCCCAGCTTCCGCAAGGACGACGAGACACTGACAGCGAATAAAATCGCAACCAGTAAATCGTCAAACGACGAGGCACAGCGAATAAAATCGCAAATAGTAAATCGTCAAACGACGAGGCACAGCGAATAAAATCGTAACCAGTAAATCGTCAAACGACGAGGCACAGCGAATAAAATCGCAAATAGTAAATCGTCAAACGACGAGGCACAGCGAACAAAATCGTAAATAGTAAATCGTCAAATAGTAAATAACTTGGCGCTTTCGTCTAGCGGCTAGGACACATGCCTCTCACGCATGGAACACGGGTTCGATTCCCGTAGGCGCTACCAGACAGACTCTGTAAACGAATGGTTTACGGAGCCTTCTTTGTTTATAGGCGCCCTCGTCTCTGCCCGGCTGACTTCGCTCGACGGCATCCTCCAGCCTGGCTCCAGGTGAAACTTCGGACGGCAAGGGGCAAGGGGCAAGAAAAGAGGCGAAATTGACATGCAGAAGTTGCAAAACCGCACTTTTACGGACATTTTTTGTGCCCTGAGGTTAAAAATCGGGGGGTGAGGCTGTATAACATAGTGTGAGGGTACTGAAAAATCATGCCACCACTCATGTGAGGTTTTTTTCCGACTGCAGTCAAAATGGCCAGCTTCACATGAGGCGTTTTTAAAATCCTTTAGTCGCTCGGTCAACAGGGACGCGTCGCTCGGTCAACAGGGACGCGTCGCTCGGCCCATAGGGACGTGTCGATTTTACAAACATCCCGTGTCATCTTTTCAGCCTTCACACGCGAACTAATTAACCAACTAACTATTAACCAATTAAAACGTACAATTATGATTAATTACAGTATTTCCATCAAGAGTGCAAATCCCGGTACCAAGAAAGCCGACATCACCGAGACGAAAGCCTACGGCGCAGCACAAGTTGACGAGGTTCTCTCTTTCGACGCTTTCTGCGAACACATCGCCGACCATCATTCGCCGTTCTCGAAGGGCGCTATCAAGGGCGTCTTGACCGACGCGGCAGCCTGCGTTCGCGAACAGCTCTTGGCGGGCAACAAGGTGAAGCTCGGCGACCTGGGCGACTTCCACGTGGAACTCGCTACTAAGGGTGCTAAGACGACCGAGGACTTCAACGCAAGCTACATCGAAGATGTCAACGTGCGCTGGACGCCTGGAAAGGGCTTCCGCAACCTCAGGGCCGAAGCAGTCTTCCAACTTGTCCCCAGTCGCGAGGCACAGGCTGACGCCATCGAGGTGATCAGGAACGAAGACACGATTCAGGGACTTGAATAGACCCGAAGGGACGTTGAGGCCACAGACGGAGGTGTCACCTCCCGCCTGTGGCCTATCGTCTCTCCGAGCCTTTCAACTCCTAACCATAGACTATGGACTATGAAGCTTTAGCTCGACGATAGTCAACTATGGACTATTTTTTCCTTATCTGCACATTTACGCCGTCTGGTGAGTTCTCGAACGAGAGCCAGAAGAGGCGGCCGGCTATGGTGCTGCGGGGTGACTGCCCCACTCTCATCTCGTGACTGACAGCCTTTCCCTCTGAATCGGTCAGTGTGAACTCGCCCGACTTGTAGTCCTTGGGCAGGTAAAGGCACACGATGTCCCGGGTACCCTGGGGCGACTTGCTGGTGAAGCTGAAGCCTTCGTCGGTGATTCGCTCGTCGTACTGCCTGGAGGCTGCTGCAATGACCTGCGGACGCTTCCGGTCTATGCCCTTCAGGTTGTAGAGGAAACCTTGCTGGCCCGGCTGGATGCTCAGCTCGGAGAGGTAGGTGAGTTCGGGCGAGAAAAGATCGATGAAATCGCCCTTTATCACGAATGGCTCGCTCGTGACTACGTCTTCGTCGAGCACAGCGACAAGCGTATAGGGGCCGCGCTCCAGGTAGAAGGAGTTCTTCTTTTGCAGCTTGCCGTATGCCTTCTCCACTACCTCCACGAACTGTCGGTCGCCTCCCTGCTCGAGGACATACTCTTTCGGGTCGTGCCTCTCGACAAAGACTTTGCCTTTTCCGTACTGGTATTCGCCCTCTTCAGCCTTCTGGGGAATGCCCATCAGAGAAAAGAGGTGCTCGGATGGCGCGTCGTAGTGCATCCCATCTTGGTTCCACCACTCCCGGACGCCCTGATAGGGGTCGTCGTCACGCCCGGAATATACGATGACTCCACCCGTCTTCACCCATTCTGCCAGGTGACGATGTGCTTCGGACGTGAGGGGTTTCATGTTGCTGTAAGACATCAGAAGCACCTTCACTTCCTTCCATGTCTCGGCATATCCCACGTTCTCTATGTGGGTGATGCTGACGGGAACGCCTCGCTTCAGCAAAGGAAGTGCCTCGCCATAAAAGTTGGAGAGCTGCGGGTCGTCGTAGCCTTCCACCGGTCTTGGCGAGCGTTGGAACATCAGAGAATTGGACATCAGCACAGAGATGCCCTGCGACCCGCTGACACGATTCTCGGAGAGTGGCATGAAGTTCAGCGTATTAATCATCACCTGCATTTGCGTGGAATAGAAACGCGGGATGTGTGCCCTCTCGTTACTGTTTGCGCTAACCCTGTAGAGACCTTCGTAGATACGGTCGGGCCAAGGCATTACCTCGTAGTCGGCAATCTGCGGATAAAGCAGCTGGGCAGTAAAGGTGGCCTGATAGTTACGTTTGTAGTCTTCCCAGTCCTTTGCTCGGTCCTCGATGGGATCGGTCAGGAAGAACATCTTGCGACCCGTCGGCCGTGTCATGGACTCCATACAGCCGTATTCCAGAAATGCCGTCTCGAAGACACGTTCTTTTGCCTTGCCGTTGAAGTAGTTCGGTTCGCGCGAGGTTCCTGTCCAGACCTGTGCGATGTATCCATCGCAGTTCTCCATAGAGGCAAGCGATGCCTCGGGCGAGACAATCTGCCACTGGGAGTAGTTGAGGAGCGAATGGGTCGGCACATAACACCGCACGTTCATGCCCTTTTCACGTCCGTATTGCTTGGCATACGCGAAAGCCTCGTCCAAAGCTCTGTAGTAAAGATGGTACTTGAGTTTGTTGGAGAGGTAGGTGTTCTCTGCACTCTCATGCTGAGGGCGCCACGGGAAGCCATAGTAGTCTTGCCATTCGCGCTTGAAGGCCTCGCTATAACCCGCCCTTGCCCAGAACTCAGGTTCCTCGAGGAATATGGCATCGATGCCCGCATCAATCACAGGTTTGACGTGACGTTCCTTGAAATAAGCCAGGTAGTTTCGGGTGGGAACTATATAGGGAATGAGATGTCCATGCCAGATTGTGTCGCCCCGCATGGTCTTTTGCCCCTCGTCGAGATGCCACTTCCCATCCCACTTGCCCGTGAAATAGTCTTGATATTCGCCCCAGGCAATGCCTGTCATGAAATGCGCGGTATAACCTCTCTGCCGCCACGACTCCACACGTTCGCGGAAGGTCATGCGTCGACTGTCGTTGGCTCCGTATACCATTACGAGGTCGGAACGAATGTCGGTGACTGGCTTCCAAGGTCCAGCCGTCTGGAAGGTTGTCTTCTCGGATGCTTTAGCACCCAGGTGCGCCCCTAAGTCGCGGAGCTCTTGTGCCTGAACAGAGGTTGCCAGGGCAAAGAATAACAGAAAAAGATTTGCAGATACTTTCATACTTTTCCTCGATTATATGTTCTTCGAGAGACAAAAGTACAAAAATATCTGCAAAACAAGAAAGATATTGCTGAATTTTCTTTATTCTTCCAGCAAAGCTGTGGAGAGGTAGCGTTCGCCAGTATCAGGCAGCAGGACTACGATGTTCTTGCCAGCCAGCTCGGGACGCTGTGCAATGAGGCTTGCAGCGTAGGCAGCAGCACCAGAGGAGATACCCACGAAGAGGCCGTCCTCCTTAGCCAAGGCGCGTGCAGTGGCAAAAGCATCCTCGTTGCTCACGGGCAGGATCTCGTCGATGAGTGGACGGTTGAAGTTCTTCGGCTCGAAACCTGCACCGATGCCCTGAATCTTGTGAGGACCGGAAGGTTGGCCAGAGAGAACGGCACTTGAAGCAGGTTCGACAGCAACGATGCGGACGTTCGGATTGTACTTCTTAAGCGTCTTGGCAACACCAGAGACTGTTCCGCCCGTGCCTACACCAGCCACAAAAACGTCTACCTTGCCCTCGGTGTCCTTCCAGATCTCCTCACCCGTGGTTTTTGCGTGAATGGTAGGATTGGCATCGTTCTCGAACTGCTGAAGGATGACGGCACCAGGAGTGCTGTTGCGCAACTCCTCAGCTTTGCGGATGGCGCCTTTCATGCCTTCCGTGCCGGGAGTGAGGACAATCTGTGTGCCATAAGCCTGTGCAAGCTTGCGGCGCTCGATGCTCATCGTTTCGGGCATCGTGAGGATGACTTTGTAGCCGCGTACTGCACCGACGAGCGACAGGCCGACGCCCGTGTTACCGCTGGTAGGCTCGATGATGGTGCCTCCAGCCTTCAGGATTCCCTTCTCTTCAGCATCGAGAATCATGCTCAGGGCAATACGGTCCTTCACACTGCCGCCCGGGTTGAAATACTCTACCTTGGCAATGACGTTTGCCTTCAGGTTACGTTTCTTGGCAAAGGTGTTCAGTTGCACCAGTGGGGTGCCACCGATTAAATCAGTGATAGATTTGTAGATAGCCATAATTGTATATGTTTTTTAGTGATTAATGTTATGCGTTTTTACCCTTCTCCACTTATTTGATGGCGTTGAAAGCCTGTTCAAGGTCAGCGATGATGTCATCGATGTGCTCCACGCCGACGCTTAGGCGAATGGTGGAGGGAGTGATGTGCTGTTGGGCAAGCTCCTCAGGCGAGAGCTGCGAGTGGGTGGTCGTAGCGGGGTGTATGACGAGGCTCTTCACGTCTGCGACGTTGGCAAGCAATGTGAAGATCTGCAGAGCATCGATGAATTGCCAAGCGGCCTTCTCGCCACCCTTTATCTCGAAAGTGAAGATGCTGGCAGCACCATTGGGGAAGTACTTGTTGTAGAGCTTGTTGTCGGGATGAGAAGGCAACGACGGATGGTTCACCTTCTCGACCAACGGATGCTTGGAGAGGTATTCCACAACCTTCTTGGTGTTCTGCACGTGACGCTCGATGCGGAGGGGCAGGGACTCGACACCTTGCAGGAGAATCCATGCATTGAAGGGCGAGATGGCAGCACCTGTGTCGCGAAGGATGACAGCACGTATCCTTGTCACGAAAGCGGCAGGGCCTGCAACGTCGGCAAACACGGCACCGTGGTAGCTGGGGTCAGGCTTTGCAATCGACGGATAACGGTCGGCGTTGGCCTTCCAGTCGAACTTGCCGCCATCGACTATCACGCCGCCGAGTGATGAACCGTGGCCGCCGATGAACTTCGTAGCAGAGATTACCACGATGTCGGCACCATGTTCGAGCGGACGGATGAGGATCGGGGCGAAAGTATTATCGACGATGAAGACGATGCCATGACGGTGGGCCACTTCAGCCACACCCTCTATGTTCAGCACGTCGCTGTTCGGATTGCCCAAAGTCTCAGCGTAGATGACCTTCGTATTAGGCTGTATGGCAGCTTCCAAAGCAGCCAAGTCGTTCACATTCAGTATGGTATTGCTGATGCCCTGTGTCGTGAGCGTATGCGTAATGAGGTTGTACGAACCGCCATACAGGTTGTCGGCAGCCACGATATGGTCTCCTGCCTGCACGATGTTCTGGAGCGCGTAGGTGATAGCTGCGGCACCGGAGGCGACGGCCAAGCCTGCCACACCGCCTTCGAGCGTGGCAATGCGCTCCTCAAGCACGCCCTGCGTGGAGTTCGTCAGGCGTCCGTAGATGTTTCCCGGGTCGCGGAGGCCGAAACGGTCGGCAGCATGCTGAGAGTTATGGAATACATAGCTTGTGGTCTGGTAAATAGGCACGGCACAAGCATCCGTTGTGGGGTCAGCCACTTGCCCTGCATGGAGAGCAATAGTCTCAAGGTGTTGTTTCTGTGTACTCATAGCGTATTATATATATATTAATAATGTATATTTGTCACGAATTACGCGTGTTTTCGACTGCAAAGTTACGGCGATATGAAAATTCTCCCAAGAAGAATCGTTATTTCAGAAATAAATGCTAACTTTGCAACAGCAATTGGATAAAATCACCCGCCACATGGTTTTAAACACACCGTTGGCAGTAAAAACATTCTTTAAGCACTATGACCGACCAACTTGACGCTATCGACCTGCGCATCCTGAGCTTTCTTCAGGACGATTCAAGACTTACCAACAAGGAACTTGCCGCGAAGATTCACCTCTCGCCTACGCCTACCTTTGAGCGCGTGAAACGCCTCGAACGCGAAGGTTACATCAAGAAATACATGGCGGTGCTTGATGCGGAGAAGATCAACCGCGGCTTCATCGCCTTTTGCAACCTGCGAATGAAGCAGCACAGCCGAGAGAATGCGGACCGCATCATGGATGCTGTGGGAAACATTCCCGAGATTGTGGAGTGCTATAACATCAGTGGTGACTACGACTTCATGCTTAAAATCTACGTCAGCGACATGAAGGCTTACCAGGAATTCGTGCTTCGAATCCTCGGCGACCTTGATTGCATCGGGTCGCTCAACTCGTTCTTTGTGCTGGGCGAAATAAAGAATTCGCATCAGTTACCGCTGGACCATTAAACCCGAACAGGTCATCAGACTATTTTTTACACTCTTTTTTTACACCTCTTTTACACCCTTTTTACACTTCTCCTGCCTTCTGCGTCAGCAGACATGGCAGGGTGGGTTGTTTGAACATACATGTATGTGCAATTGAATGTACATGTATGTGCAATTGAATATACATGTATGTTCAAACAATCCATCGTGGTGGGGGCAAGGAGAAAGGAGCAAGGGAGCAAGAAGCAAGGGGCAGGGGGCGAGTGACGAAGGGGCGTTTATTGACCTATCCGGGCTAAAGTTTCTGCTGCGGCATTACCCGTTCGCATACAATGGAGTCGGGCGGACAATTATTATACGCTGGTCCACGGACAGAGATATCTGTGAAGACTTGAAGAATTGTTGCGGAAAGTCCGTAAACTCTCCACTATAAACGCTCATTTCAACAATGCCAGATAGGTCTCTATGGCGTGACTTATCTCGCAAAAATCCACGAATTCATCGGCAGAATGGCTGCGTTTGCTCTCGCCTGGACCGAGCTTCAGACTGGGGAAAGGCATGAGGGCCTGGTCGCTCAATGTGGGAGATCCGAACGGCTTCCCACCAAGTGCGATGATTTTCTGCACGATGGGATGACCTACGTCTATGGAAGATGAGCCCAACCTTGTGCTCCTCGCCTTGACTTCCGACTTGATGTTTTTGCCGATTTCATCGAATAATTCTTGGTTCGTATAGCATTCGTTCGACCGCACATCCACGGTGAACGTGCAGACGTCGGGCACGACGTTGTGCTGCGTGCCGGCATTCAGGATGGTGACACTCATCTTGACCGGACCGAGCAAGGGCGAGACTCTTTCCCACTTGTGGTGCCGAAACCACTGAATATCATCGATGGCATGATAGATGGCATTGTCGCCTTCGTCCCTCGCAGCGTGTCCCGCCTTGCCGCGAGCCGTGCAGTCGAGCACCATCAGACCCTTTTCGGCGATGGCCGGCTGCATACCCGTCGGCTCACCGACCAGTGCGACATCAATCTTTGGCAACAGTGGCAAGACGCGCTCTATGCCGTTCTTTCCGCTCACTTCCTCTTCCGCGCTGGCAAGGAAGACGAGGTTGTAGGGGCAACGCGCCTCGTAAAGACTGGCAAAGACGTGCAGCAGACTGACCAGACTTGCACCGTCGTCGTTGGCTCCAAGGCCGTAGATGCGGCTGCCTTCGCGTGTCGCCTTGAACGGGTTCCGCTGCCAGCCGCTCACAGGCTTCACGGTGTCGATGTGTGCGTTCAACAGGAGGGTTTGCTTCGACGCGTCGAACACCGGCTGCATCGACCAGAGGTTGTTGCCTTCGCGACGTGTCTCCAGATGCAATTCCTCCTGCATGTACGCCTGAAGGAGGTCGGCTGCCGCCGTCTCTTCCCTGCTCACACGCGGCACTTCTATCAGCCTGCAAAGCAATTCCACCGCACTTCCTGTTATTCTTTCATTGACCATTGAACATTGACCATTACGCTATTTTACAGCACAAAGGTAAGAAAAATAATAAAATTATGAACTATGAACTATGAATTATGAATTAAAAGTTGTAACTTTGTGCTATCAAAGTACAATATCACCATGCAGAATGCCAGCATATTGCCTACGCTCATCCAGAGTCAGGCCTCAGCATACGGACACCGTGCTGCCATACTTTATCGCGACGATGATACAGCGACGTGGAAGGAGATCTCGTGGGAAAAGTTCGCCCAGACAGTGAGTCGCGTGTCGGCTTCACTGCTCGAACTGGGCGTCGGCGTGCAGGAAAACATCGCCGTCTTCTCGCAAAACATGCCGGAATGCCTGTACATGGACTTCGGAGCCTACGGGGTCAGAGCCGTGACAATACCATTCTATGCCACGGCAAGCGAGATGCAAGTGAAGTACATGGTGAGCGATGCCAAGATACACTACATATTCGTCGGGGAACAATCGCAGTATGATACGGCCTACCGCATACTCAAAATTGAGCATTCTCTGCGGAAGCTCATCATCTTCGATCCTGCTGTGCAGAAAGACCCCCAAGACAACGTGAGCCTCTACTTCGAGGAGTTTCTTGCCCTCTCCGACGGGAAGGACCACTCCGACGACATACAAAAGCTCACCTCTGAAGTGCAGCCCGACGACCTGGCCAACATACTCTACACCAGCGGCACAACCGGCATCAGCAAAGGTGTCATGCTGACTCACCGCATGTACAACGCTGCGCTGCAAGCCCACGAAGGCGCTTTGCCACTCTCTGACCGCGACCTCGTCATGAACTTCCTGCCCTTCACCCACGTCTTCGAACGCGGATGGTCCTATCTCTGCATCAGAACAGGATGCACGCTGGCAGTCAACCAACGTCCGCAAGACATCCTTCAGAGCCTGCGCGAAGTGCATCCCACATGCATGTGTGCCGTGCCTCGGTTCTGGGAGAAAGTATATGCAGGCGTTCAGGAAAAGATTAACACGTCGTCGCCTGTGCAGCGCCGTATGCTCGAGGACGCGTTGCGCATAGGAAAAGCCTACAATGTAGACTACAAGATGAAAGGCCTCGTGCCGCCACTTGCGCTGAAAATGCGCTACCTCTTCTACGAGAAGACAGTCATCGCCTTGCTTCTCAAAACCCTCGGACTGGAGCGGCACAACTTCTTTCCTACTGCAGGCGCAGCCATCCCGACTGCAATCGAAGAGTTCGTTCGCTCGGCAGGCATCATGATGATTGCAGGCTACGGACTCACCGAAAGCACAGCCACCGTGTCATGCGACAGGTGGAACAAGCCCATCTCACTCGGCTCGATAGGCCGCCCCCTGAATGGAGTCGAGATAAAGTTCGGGCCAAACGACGAGATTCTACTCAAGGGAGACACCATCACGAAAGGTTACTACCGCAAGGCAGAAATCACAGCCATGGCGATTGATGACGAGGGATGGTTCCACACGGGCGATGCCGGTTACCTCCGCAACGGGGAACTCTTCATGACGGAACGCATCAAAGACCTCTTCAAGACCAGCAACGGCAAATACATCGCACCGCAGATGCTGGAGTCGAAGTTCTGTGTGGACCGCTACATCGACCAGATCGTCATCATCGCCGACCAACACAAATTCGTCTCGGCACTCGTTATCCCGGAATACGGCTTGATAGAAGAACTGGCACGAAAGATGCACATCGACTACACTTCGCGCGACGAACTCTGCTCCTCCCCAGACATCGTGCAGTTCATCATGGATCGAATCGACACCATTCAGCAGGACCTCGCACCCTACGAACAAGTGAAGAGAATCACGCTCCTGCCAGAACCCTTCAGCCTCGAAAAGGGAGAACTCACCAACACACTGAAGGTGAAACGCGCTGTGCTCAATGAACACTACAAGGAACAAATAGATAAGATGTACGAAGAATGATAACGCAAGAACAACTTAAGGAAGTCAAGGAACGCACGGAAGCACTACATCGCTACCTCGACATCGACACAAAAAAGATACAATATGAAGAGGAACAGCTCCGGACGCAAGCGCCAGGCTTCTGGGATGACCAGAAACGTGCGGAGCAACAGATGAAGCTTGTCAAGGGAATCGAGAAGTGGCTCAAGGGCTTTGCTGAGGTGAAGACACTCTGCGACGAACTTGAAACGGCCTTCGATTTCTACAAGGAAGAACTCGTCACCGAAGAGGAGGTTGATACAATTTATGCCCATTCCATCGAAGCAATCGAGGCTCTCGAACTGAAGAATATGCTCAGGAGGGAAGAGGACAGCATGGATGCCGTGCTGAAGATTAACTCAGGTGCAGGTGGTACTGAAGCACAAGACTGGGCTCAGATGCTGATGCGTATGTACATGCGATACGCCGAGACGCATGGTTACAAGTGTGTGGTGAGCAACTTACTCGACGGAGACGATGCCGGCATCAAGTCCTGCACGCTCGAGATACAAGGTGAATTTGCCTACGGCTACCTGAAGAGTGAGAACGGTGTGCATCGCCTGGTGCGCGTCTCCCCATACAACGCTCAGGGGAAACGCATGACAAGTTTTGCCTCGGTGTTCGTCACGCCACTCGTTGATGACACCATCGAAGTCAACATCGAGCAGGCTCGCATCTCGTGGGACACTTTCAGATCGTCGGGCGCAGGCGGTCAGAACGTCAACAAGGTCGAGTCGGGCGTGCGCCTTCGCTATCAGTACAAAGACCCCTACACTGGCGAAGAAGAGGAAATCCTCATCGAGAACACCGAGACGCGAGACCAGCCGAAGAACAAGGAAAACGCGATGCGCCTGCTTCGCTCCATCCTCTATGACAAGGAGTTACAACATCGTATGGCCGAACAAGCCAAGGTTGAGGCCGGGAAGAAAAAGATTGAGTGGGGCAGTCAGATACGTAGCTACGTCTTCGACGACCGCCGTGTCAAGGATCATCGTACAGGCTATCAGACAAGCGACGTTGGCGGCGTGATGGATGGAAAGATTGATGCCTTCATCAAAGCCTACCTCATGGAGTTCTCCGAAAGCGAATAAGGCTGGTGGCTTCTCGCCTTTCCAGCCCTATAATCTCTAATCCCCAATCCCTCATCCTTATCACTTCTTTACCTATGCCTCTTGTTGAAATCGAACGCAAGTTCCTTGTCATTGGCGAGTTTCGCGACAAAGCCATCAGTTCCACACACATTGCGCAGGGCTACATCTCCTCAGGCAATGGCCGCACCGTCCGTGTCAGGATTCGTGGAGAGAAAGGTTATCTGACGATAAAGGGCCCGAGCAACAGGGCAGGTCTTGCCCGCTTCGAATGGGAGAAGGAGATTTCTTTGGCAGAGGCCGAAGCCTTGATGACCATCTGCGAACCAGGCATCATACGCAAGACGCGGTGGCTTGTCCCCTCCGAAGACGGCAGACATACCTGGGAAGTGGACGTCTTCGAGGGCGACAATGAAGGTCTCGTCATGGCAGAAATTGAGTTGCGGAGCGAGGACGAAGCATTCAAAAAGCCCGATTTCATCGGAAAAGAAGTCACTGGCGACCGTCGGTTCTACAACAGCCACATGCGTCGCTATCCGTATAAGCTTTGGAAGGACGATGTCTGAGACGCGTTCTCGCTAAAAGACGCTTCTCCACACAATAATAAGGGCTCTGTTTCCGCTTATTATATAGCTCATCCTAAATGATTCATTATGAGTAGGCACTGTTCGTAATGCTCCTGGGCATTATGCGCAGGAAGGCGCGCCGAAGATTCATTCCATCAACGATGTAAGACCTACATGGCTGCAGAACTTGGCGAACTCCTCTGCAGAAGTTTGGCAGAAGGACGTGAGGCGGAGTGCGCGCGGAGGCGTCCTCATCTTTTTCCTGACTTCGTCACTCATTTTTGTCTTCAATCATAACTTACATATACAGAATTATTTGTAACTTTGCGCCGCCCAATATAGGGAGGCGCAAA
>CAJOLC010000042.1 GCA_905235305.1 uncultured Bacteroidaceae bacterium
GATGCATCTCATTAAGACTATGCCCATGAAGAGGCACAAGCAAATTGCAAAATTATTCGAAAAGGAATTTTGGGAGGCGCAATGACGAAGTCAGGAGAACAGAGATTAAGGAAGAGGCACAAGCTTGTGCCTCTTTTTTTGTCTGGCCTGCAATAAGGGAGCAATGCAGGCATTGTGACCGATTGGAGTTAAAGGCAGTTGGATTACAGACAAGCAAAGCACGCCCGGTTGAGACCAGGCGTGCTTATTTATTTTCTCATTCTTTCATTTCTCACTGATCTGCCATGAGGTTCAGGACGCTCACTACGTCGGCAATGTCGACCTTTGTATCCCCATTGACATCGAAGATTGGTTCTTTCGAGTCGCTTGCCATGGCGTTAAGGATTGTAACCACGTCGGCAATGTCGACCGTGCCATCGAGGTTTGTATCGCCCCTGATAATCGCTACCCATTTGCTGCCGTTGTACGCATAAACAGTCCAGCCCTTGTCGTTGGCTATTTTAACCTGGTCATTGCTGATTTCGTTGCCTTCCTTTCCACTGGCAGCATCATAGACATAGAAATCCCCGTTCGTCACTGTTGGCAGACTGCCTACGAGTTTCTGCATCTCAGAGTACTTTATTTGGTTGTTTTCGCAGGCCAAATATATCAGTTTCGTGTTCTTCGACACATCCAGGGAGGTCAGTTGGTTGTAGTAGCAGTCCAACTCTGTCAGTGCCGTGTTCTTAGACACATCCAGGGAGGTCAGTTGGTTGTTGGAGCAATACAACCATAACAGTGCCGTGTTCTGCGACACATCCAGGGAGGTCAGTTGGTTGTTGTTGCAATACAAATACATCAGTGCTGTGTTCTTCTTCACATCCAGGGCGGTCAATAGGTTGTAGGAGCAGTTCAACTCTGTCAGTTTCGTGTTCTTCGACACATCCAGGGAGGGCAGTTGGTTGTTGTTGCAGAACAATTTCTCCAGTGCCGTGAAGTACTCGATGCCTTTCAGGTCTTCGATTTGCTTGCTGCTGACATCTATCGAGGTGACTGAAGCTATCTCTGCCTCGGTGAGCCAGCCGTCCGTGCCATAGCTTTGGCTGCGGAGGTAGTTGCGGAAGTAGTAATCGGGGAAGTTGATGCTGTTGATTGCGATGTTGAAGTTCCCGAAGTCGTAGTCTGTTACCCAAGTGCCGTTTTTGTAGGCATAAACATTCCAGCCCTTGTCTTTGGCTATCTGAGCCTGGTCATTGCTGATTTCGTTGCCTTCCGTTTCGCTGTCAGCATTATAGACCCGGAACTCCCCGTTCGTCACTATTGGCAGACTGCCAACGAGCTGCTGCATCTCAGAGTATTGTATTTGGTTTCCTTGGCAGTACAACTTTGTCAGTGCCGTGTTCTTCGACACATCGAGGGTGGTCAGTTGGTTTCCTTGGCAGTACAAAGTTTTCAGTGCCGTGTTCTTCGACACATCGAGGGTGGTCAGTTGGTTGTTGGAGCATGACAAATATGTCAGTTTCGTGTTCTTCGACACATCGAGGGTGGTCAGTTGGTTGTTGGAGCATGACAAATATGTCAGTTTCGTGTTCTTCGACACATCCAGGGTGGTCAGTTGGTTGCCGGAGCATTCCAAAGTTGTCAGTGCCGTGAAGTACTCGATGCCCTTCAGACTGGAAACAACCTTCAGGAGGTTTAAACTTAGTCTTGTTATCTCGGCTATCTCTGCCAGCGTGAGGAAGCCGTCCGTGCCATAGCTTTGGCTGAGGAGGTAGTTGCGGAAGTAGTAATCGGGGAAGTTGGTGCTGTTGATTGCGATAGCACCGATGACATCGAAGTTGTAGTCTGTTAGCCAAGTGCCGTTTTTGTAGGCATAAACTTTCCAGCCCTTGCCGCCAGCTTCCTGAGCCAGTGCATTGCTGATTTCGTTGCCATCCGTTCCGCTGTCAGCATCATAGACCCTTAATTCCCTGTTCGTCACTGTTGGCAGACTGCTGACGAGCTGCTGCATCTCAGAGTACTTTATTTGGTTGCCGTAGCAGTCCAAGCCCCGCAGTTGCTTGTTCTGCGACATATCCAGGGTGGTAAGTTGGTTGTTATGGCAATACAAATATGCCAGTGCCGTGTTCTTCGACACATCCAGGGAGGTCAGTCGGTTGTTGTAGCACTCCAACACTGTCAGAGCCGTGTTCTGCAACACATCCAGGGAGGTCAGCTGGTTGGAGTTGCAGCTCAAAGATGTCAGTGCCGTGTTCTTCGTCACATCCAGGGAGGTCAGTTGGTTGTTGTTGCACCACAACGCTTTCAGTGCCGTGAAGTACTCGATGCCCTTCAGACTGGAAATATTTTTCTCGGCTACATCTATTGTTGTTATCTCGGCTATCTCTGCCTCGGTGAGGAAGCCGTCCGTGCCATAGCTTTGGCTGAGGAGGTAGTTGCGGAAGTAGTAATCGGGGAAGTTGGTGCTGTTGATTTCGATTGAGAAGTCCCCGAAGTCGTAGTCTGTTACCCAAGTGCCGTTTTTTCCCTTGGCATAAACTTTCCAGCCCTTGTCTTTGGCTTTCTGAGCCAGTGCATTGCTGATTTCGTTGCCTTCCGTTTCGCTGCCAGCATCATAGACGTAGAAAGTCATGTTCGACACCGTTGGCAGACTGTTCACGAGCAGCTGCATCTCAGAGTACCTTATTTGATTGCTGTAGCAGTACAAGTATTTCAGTGCCGTGTTCTGCGACACATTCAGGGAGGTCAGCTGGTTGTTCCTGCAATCCAAATTTCTCAGTGCCGTGTTCTGCGACACATCCAGGGAGGTCAGTTGGTTGCTGTTGCACTGCAATTCTTTCAGTGCCGTGTTCTTCGACACATCCAGGGAGGTCAGTTGGTTGCTGGAGCACCGCAATGTTTCCAGTGCTGTGTTCTTCGACACATCCAGGGAGGTCAGTTGGTTGCTGGAGCAGAACAACTCTTCCAGTGCTGTGTTCTTCGACACATCCAGGGAGGTCAGTTGGTTGCTGTTGCAGTACAACCCTTTCAGTGCCGTGTTCTTCGACACATCCAGGGAGGTCAGTTGGTTGCTGGAGCAGTACAAATATGTCAGTTTCGTGTTCTGCGACACATCCAGGGAGGTCAGCTGGTTGCTGTTGCACTGCAATTCTTTCAGTGCCGTGTTCTTCGACACATCCAGGGAGGTCAGTTGGTTGATGGAGCAGTACAAATATGTGAGTGCCGTGAAGTACTCGATGCCTTTCAGGTCTTCGATTTGCTTGCTGCTGACATCTATCGAGGTGACTGAAGCTATCTCGGCATCGGTGAGATATCCGTCCGTACCGTACGACTGCCTCTGTATGAAGCTGCGGAAGTTGGCATCGGGGAAGGTGATGCTGTTGATTGCGATGGTGGCTGCAAACGCGCTGTTGGCTGCTTGGGCCAACCCGACGATAAGGAGTAAAACGATTTTTTTCATAATCACATTATTTAAGGTTAAACATTATCTAACATAACACGCGAGCCCGCGCGCGAGGAACATTGCTTCCTCGCATGCGGGCACGCGCGTACATTCATATTTCTGTCTTTAGGAAAGAATGTGTGTGTGTGTGTGTGTGTGTGTGTGTGTGTGTAATAAATTCCCTGACTTGTGCAAGCATCTGCCCAAGTCTTAGGATTATTTAACAAAACGACCGACCTTTTCATCGTTTTTACACATATCTTGGTGCAAAGATATAAATAAAAAATAACAAATCGACAAGAAAAAAGGAAAAAAAAAATACAACAAGCAGTAAAAAAAACTGCATCCCAGCTATAATGTCTCACATAAGGCACGCAGGATTGCCCCAATCGACACGTCGATTCCCTCAGAAGGACACGTCCCTTTCTTCATAGGGACACGTCCTTCCTGCCATAGGGACGCGTCCCCATTGGCTATGCGACTATAGGATTAAAAAAACATGACTGTCCGCATGTGTACCACTGAATAGTCTTATTTAAAAACTTCACGTGTGAAGGTGGACAACAATAACATTAAAATAGCAAACTTGACGTGTTAAAATGGTAAGTTTAACGTGTTAAAATGGCAGGTTTAACGTGTTATGTCGAGCGACTTGGCGCGCCACGTTTGCAATATAAGCATTATTAACGCGACTTTGCATTGCCATTACAAAATATTTTTGTACCTTTGCGCACCAAGTGCGCACAAGGGGGAATGAAGATTATCAAGAAACTTGACATCTACATCATCAGGGAATTCCTGCTGCTTTTTGCAGGGACGTTCTTCATTTGCATGTTCATCTTCGTCCTGCAATTCGTATGGATGTGGATGAGCAACCTTGTCGGTAAGGGCCTTACGCTTGACCTGCTTGCCCAGTTCTTCTGGTATAGCAGCCTGATGGTCATCCCCAGGTCGATACCGCTTGCCGTGCTACTGGCCAGTCTCATCTCGTTCGGCAACCTGGGCGAGCACTTCGAATTGCTCAGCATGAAGTCGGCCGGCATCCCGCTCGTCCGCATCCTTGCCCCCCTCATCTTCGTCTCAATCCTCATCAGCGGCGCAAGTTTCATCTTCCAGAACAGGGTCAGCCCGTACGCCACCCGTGAGCTGTCGCGCATGGCGTGGAGTATGAAGCAGAAGAGTCCCGAGCTGGACATCCCGGAAGGCATCTTCTACAGTGAGATTCCCGGCTATAATCTCTACGTGGAGCACAAGGACAAGGAGACGGGAATGCTCTACGGAGCGATGATCTACACCAATTCCGGTGGCTACAACGACATCCAGATCGTGCTGGCAGACAGTGCCAGGCTGCAAAGCACTGCCGACAAGATGCACCTCAAGCTGACGCTCTGGGGAGGCGAACGCTTCCGCAACATGGATGCGCAGCAAGGTTCCATGCTGCGTGCCAACGTGCCGTACATGCGGGAATCATTCGTAAAGGAAGAAGACATCATTCCCTTCGACGGCAACTTCAACCTGATGGACGCCGACCTCTTCTCGCACAATGCACAGACAAAGAACCTGGGAGAGATAGGGCACAGCATAGACTCCCTGAAACAAAAGGCAGACAGTGCGCGCCACATGATATATTCCAACATCCAGCGCACCTATATGAACAAGTCGCTTCCCGTCGGGATAAAGGACTCTCTTGCCATCGTCGAGCAAGCCAAGAATGCGCCGCCCTATGATTCACTTTATCTTTCCATGCGCGACGAGCAACGCGTCAAGGCATGGCGAAGTGCACTGAACCGAGCAGAGACAATGAAGGCAGAATGCGAGTTCCGCGCCCTCGAGACAGGAGACAGGAACCTGAGCATCCGCAAACACCGTATCGAATGGTACAAGAAGTTCACCTTGAGCCTGGCATGCCTGCTGTTCTTCTTCATCGGAGCACCTCTCGGAGCCATCATCAGAAAAGGCGGACTGGGCGTTCCTGTCGTGGTGAGCGTCATCATCTTCATCTTCTATTACATCATCAACCAAGCCGGCGAGAACAATGCAAAAGTGAATGCCTGGACCATCGAAAGCGGTACATGGCTCAGCTCCGTGGTTCTCCTTGGCACGGGAGTCTTCCTGACATATAAGGCAAACAACGACAGCGTGGTCTTCAACATCGAGGGATACAGAAACTTCTTCATGCGCCTGCTCGGACTTCGCCTTGGGCGAAAGCTCAACCGAAAGGAGGTCATCCTCAACGACCCCGACTACAAGACCCTTCCCATCCGCCTGGCCGAGCTCTCGGAGTTCTGCATCGATTGCAGGAAGACTATGCATCTGCGCCGCATCCCCAACTATATTGACCTCTTCTTCAATCCCGGACAGGATAAGCGCGCAGCAGAACTGAGCGATCGCGTCGAGGCATTAGTCGAGGAGCTCCATAATACCCAGGACAACGCAATACTGACCTACACCAACGAATACCCGATAATCAACCCGAGCGCACATACCAGGCCGTTCAACAGCAAACGCCTGAATATGATCTTCGGCATAGTATTTCCCCTCGGGCTTCTCATCTACATGCGCATCTGGCGCTATAGGCTGAGGCTACGACTCGACCTGAGAAACATAGGACGACACTTAATCACTGAAAGAATAATAAAGCAGAAATATGGACAAGAACCTGAACAATAATGACGTGCAGCTCAGCTCCATCGAAGCGGCTCTCGAGGATTTCCGACAAGGGAAGTTCGTCATTGTGGTTGACGACGAGGACCGAGAAAACGAGGGAGACTTCATCACGGCTGCCGAGATGATAACGCCCGAAAAGGTGAACTTCATGCTCCGCAACGGCCGGGGTGTGCTCTGCGCCCCTATTACAATGCAACGCGCGGCTGAGCTCGAGCTCGACCATCAAGTGCAGGACAACACGAGCATGCTCGGAACGCCGTTCACCGTCACCGTCGATTTGCTGGAAGACTGCACTACTGGTGTCAGCACACACGACCGCGCGGCAACCATCAGGGCACTGGCCGACCCCTCGCGAAAGCCGTCGGACTTCGGCAGGCCCGGGCATATAAACCCTCTCTATGCACAGGACAAAGGCGTGCTTCGCCGTGCAGGTCACACCGAGGCGGCAGTCGACCTGGCCCGACTCGCTGGTCTTCAGCCGGCGGCAGCCCTTATTGAGATACTCAACGAGGACGGCACGATGGCACGTATGCCACAGCTCAAGGAGGTGGCACGCGAGCATGGACTCAAGATCATCAGCATCAGGGACCTCATCGCCTACCGCCTCAAGCAGGAATCCCTCGTGGAACGGGGCGTCGAGGCCGACATGCCGACAGCCGACGGACACTTCCACATCATCCCGTTCCGGCAGAAGAGCAACGGGCTGGAACACGTTGTGCTCTACAAAGGAGAATGGAGCGAGGACGAACCTGTGCTGGTGCGGATGCACTCCAGCTGCATGACGGGCGACATCTTTGGCAGTCAGCGTTGCGACTGCGGCGAGCAGCTCCACGAGTCGATGCGCATGATTGAGAAGGAAGGCAAAGGCCTCATCGTCTATCTCAGCCAGGAAGGCCGGGGCATCGGACTGATGAATAAGATAGCCGCCTACAAGCTCCAGGAGCAAGGCGACGATACTGTCGATGCCAACATCCACCTTGGGTTCCGTCCCGACGAACGCGAGTACGGCGTGGGCGCGCAGATTCTCAGGGAGATGGGTGTAGGCAAGATTCGTCTCATCACCAACAATCCCGTCAAACGCGTCGGCCTGGAAAGCTACGGCCTCACTATTGTGGAGAACGTCCCCATCGTGATTGAGCCCAATGACTATAACCGGCGTTACCTCGAGACGAAGCGTACGCGAATGGGACACAAGCTCTGAAGGAGTGAAGAATGAAGCGTGAGAAATGAAGCATTTGCTGCTGCCATGACCTGGCGAGGCAGTCGAAATGACGAAATAACACTATAACAAAATAAATAAAACCACAATGAACACCAATCTTTCCGAGAGGTTGAACCGCCTCTCCCCCAGTGCCACCCTTGCCATGAGTCAGCGGAGCAGCGAGCTGAAGGCAGAGGGAGTGGACGTCATCAACATGAGTGTGGGCGAACCCGACTTCAATACGCCCGACCACATCAAGGCAGCGGCCATCCGTGCCGTAGAGGAAAACTACAGCCGCTACAGCCCTGTGCCGGGCTATCCCGAGCTAAAGAAGGCCATCGTGGCAAAGCTCAGGAACGAGAACGGGCTGGACTATCAGCCTTCGCAAATCCTTGTGTCGAACGGCGCAAAGCAGAGCGTCTGCAACACCATCATGGCTGTCGTGAACGCGGGCGACGAGGTCATCATCCCTGCGCCCTATTGGGTGAGCTATCCCCAGATGGTCCTGCTGGCAGAAGGCACGCCTGTCTTCATCGAGGCAACCATCGAGCAGGACTTCAAGATAACGCCGGAGCAGCTCGAGAAGGCTATCACGCCAAAGACCAAGGCACTCATCCTCTGCTCGCCCAGCAACCCGACCGGCTCCGTCTATAGCAAAGAAGAGCTCGAGGCACTGAAGGACGTGCTGCTCCGACATGAGCAAGTCATCGTCATCGCCGACGAGATCTACGAGCACATCAACTACGTGGGCAAGCACGCCAGCATGGCTCAGTTCCCCGAGATGAAGGACAGGGTGGTCGTCATCAACGGCGTGAGCAAGGCCTACGCCATGACTGGATGGCGCATCGGATTCATCGCCGCACCCGAATGGATAGTGAAGGGCTGCAACAAGCTGCAGGGACAATACACCAGCGGACCGTGTTCCGTCAGTCAGAAAGCCGCCGAAGCTGCCTTTGCCGGCCCGCAGGAGTGCGTCGAAGAGATGCGTCAGGCATTCGAACGACGCAAGAACCTCATCGTTCGCCTCGCTAAGGAAATCCCCGGGCTGGAGGTTAATGACCCTCAGGGAGCCTTCTATCTCTTCCCGAAATGCAGCAGTTTCTTCGGCAAGAAGGACGGCGACCGCGTCATCTCAAGCTCGACCGACCTGGCCATGTACCTGCTGGAAGTGGGACATGTCGCTACTGTAGGCGGCGACGCATTCGGCTCGCCCGAGTGCTTCCGCATGAGTTATGCCACCAGCGACGATAATATCGTCGAAGCCATGCGCCGCATCAAGGAGACACTCGCCCGCCTGAAGTAAGAGCATCAACCCTATATATAATATTATAATGTATAGCACCAGGCCCCTTTCGACCTGGTGCTTTTTTATTCGTCTCATTGTCTCTTCACCCTTTCCCCCTATTGCCTTTTCACGTTCAGCGTGCCGAGTCACCCGTCGCAGCAGCCTGAAGAACTCCACCCTTCTGCCTATGTTCGTTGCAGCATCATGAACCTGCAATTGAATATTCATGAACCTGCAATTGAATATTCATGATGCTGCAACGAACGCAGTAGGAAGCGTTGGAATCCGCAACGTGCCGAATCGGGCGGGACAGCATGGCAAGACGGCCGAAACAGACAGAGGCAGACGATTGACTCGCCTGCCTCTGCTCCTGTTCCAACGGGTTATCCTTATTTCACCAATGCATTGACGAAAGCTGCAACGGCAACCCCTGCTGCCACACCAGCCGCCACTTTGCTGTCCACGACTACTACGTCGTGGTGGTGAGCGATGTGGTGGCGCTGTGCCTCCATGCGGCGCATCTCCTCGATGCGACGGGCTTCCTCCATCCTCCTGCGCTCTTCCATGCGGCGACGCTCCTCAATCACACGGCGCTCGTGCTTCGTCATCTTATGGACATCATGCCCGTCGAGATGGTTGCCATGGTAGGCTACGACCACTCCTGCATTGTTCATATGGAACTCACCCGGCTTGGCACTTGCCTTAGCGTATGCATTCATATTGCCCATAGCCATCATGATGGCAAATGCGGCGAAGTAAATCATCTTTTTCATAACCTTTGCATTTAAGAGTTAAACAATAGTGTTTCTTTTTACATCGGCAAAGGTACGGCAAGATTCAGAAGGATAAAGGATGTTTTTCCCTAAAGTGCAGGGGGATTTTCCCTACGCCTGAGGAGGAAGATACCCAGCAGGCACACCGGAGCCGACAAGGCATTCATGAGGAAATAGCTGCCGAAGCCCATCTGCTCGACAAGGAGGCCGCTCAACGCCATAGGCACGATGAAGACCGTAGAGACAAGCGGAATCTGCAGCATGTTGATGGTGTTGCGGTAGCGAGCCCCCGAGATAGTGCTGACCGGCAGACGGCATACGCTGATTCCCAAGCCAAACAGGAATTGGGCAGACATCGTACACAGGCAAAGTTGCCAAAGGCTCTGAGGCGGCCACACGGCCATGCATAGGTAGACAAAAGGAGAGAGAACAATGCTGACAGCCATAGGCCAGAAGAGCCGCGACAAAGAATGAGACTTAATCAGCCGCCTGCCTATAAAGAGGCTGACACTGAAGGCTATAACCCCAACAGTTCCCTGCGCAAAGCCTATCTCCTGCATCGTACAGCCAAGGCCGCCTTGCACCTGCGGCATATATAAATATAGTACGCGCGCATGAAACATGAGGCCTTGAGGCAAGAGCAAAAGGAAAAGGATGAGCACAGACTTCCACCAACCCTTCTGCCCCCTGATACGTTCGATGATGCGCAACTCCGCCTTCACCGACGCACCGACACTATGCTTCGCCCCACCGTCACCAACCTGGGGACTCCTCAACCAGATAAGATGATGAAAGGCAAACAGCAGGAACACGCCTGCTGCAACGTAGCAGGCCATCGACCACGAATAGCGTATCTGCCTGAAATAAACCTCCAGCGTGCCCACAAGGAAGATGAGGGCACCATAGGTGAAGATGACTGCCACCTGTGAGCAAGCCAGCTTGGGAGCCGTCAGCATGAGTTGGAAGAAAGGCCTCAGCCTGCGTTCGTAGTACATACGTGCTGCCAGTTCGTGCCACGCACATAGCAGACTGACAAGCAACAAAGCGAAGAAGACCGCGAAGGGTCCCCGCCTGAAGGAGAATGCCAAGAGTACGAGACTGACGAAAAGCAAAGCCTCGATGATATGCAGCATCTGCCTGAAGTGCCCCACTCTCCTAACCCATGACCGCATAAAAGACTTCAGCACCCATGGCAGAAAGAGAAGGGCAGAGAAGAACGTTGCCATGGGTGGCGCCATTCCTAACTGAAGCAGCATCAGCAAGGCAACGTATGTAACGATTGCCGCAGGAATCTCTTCCGCGGCAAAGAGAGTGAGGAACCAGGCTCCCCTCCCGACCTCTGCACCCACAAAGCCTCCCCGCGATGGGGAGGCTTTGTCGTGGGAAGATGGCTTAATAACTTCTTGCGATGAGGACACGCGCCTTGCTTGGTTTACCTGTTACCATATCCACACCAGGCGTCTGCTCGAAGCCGAAAGGCACGCAGCGGATTGTAGCCTGCGTCTCTTCCTTTATCCTTGCTTCCGTCTCAGGCGTGCCGTCCCAGTGGCAGAGGAAGAAACCTCCGTCCTTGATGCGTTCCTTGAACTCCTCGTAATTGTCGCATTCGTAGATGTGTGCATCTCGGAAAGCCTTTGCCTTGGCGAAGATGTTCTGCTGGATATCCTTGAGGAGCCCCTCGACATGAGCGGCAATACCTTCCAGCGGACGCGTCACCTTCTCCAATGTATCGCGGCGCATCACCTCGACAGTGCCGTTCTCCAAGTCCCTCGCTCCCAGTACAAGACGCACGGGAACGCCCTTGAGCTCGTAGTCGGCGAACTTGAAGCCCGGGCGCTTATTGTCGGCATTGTCGTACTTCACGCTGATGCCTTTCTGCTTGAGTTCGTCGATGATGGGTGCGACAGCCGCATCGACTGCTGCCATTTGTTCTGGTTTTCCACCGATAGGAATGATGACCACCTGCACGGGAGCCAGTGCGGGAGGCAGGACGAGGCCGTTGTCGTCGCTGTGTGTCATGATGAGTGCGCCCATGAGACGCGTGCTGACTCCCCACGAAGTTGCCCATGCGTACTCCGGTTTGTTGTCCTTGTTGAGGAACTGCACCTCGAAGGCCTTGCCGAAGTTCTGCCCAAGGAAGTGGCTCGTGCCGCTTTGCAAAGCCTTGCCATCCTGCATCATCGCCTCGATGGTGTAGGTGTCCAAAGCTCCTGCGAAGCGTTCCGTCTCGCTCTTTACGCCTTGAACCACTGGCACAGCCATGTATTCTTCGGCAAACTTGGCATACACCTTAAGCATCTGCTGAGCGCGCTGTTCAGCCTCTTCGCGTGTAGCATGTGCCGTGTGACCCTCTTGCCAAAGGAACTCGCTGGTGCGAAGGAACAGTCGTGTACGCATCTCCCATCTCATGACGTTGCACCACTGGTTGACCAGCAAAGGCAGGTCGCGATAGGATTGAATCCAGTTCTTGAAGGTGTTCCATATAATGGTTTCTGACGTGGGACGGATGATGAGCTCTTCTTCGAGCCTTGCTGCCGGGTCGACAACCACGCCGTCGTGTGTCTCGTTCGTCTTGAGCCTGTAGTGCGTCACCACTGCACATTCCTTAGCAAATCCCTCCACGTGTTCTGCTTCTTTCGAGAGGAAACTCTTGGGGATGAGCAGAGGGAAGTAAGCATTCTGCACGCCCGTCGCCTTGAACATGTCGTCGAGAGTGCGCTGCATCTTCTCCCAGATTGCATAGCCATAAGGCTTGATGACCATGCAACCACGCACATCACTCTGCTCGGCGAGGTCAGCCTTCACCACAAGTTCGTTGTACCACTTGCTGTAATCCTCACTCCGTTTCGTGAGGAAGTCCAATTCTTTTGCCATATCGTGTCTTTATGTTTAGTGTTTGTCTGTATTTGCTGAAAAGTCTGAATTGCGTGCAAAGGTACGAAAAAAATTCTGCTTGCTTAGCATCTTATGTCTATTTTGTTTTCTTAAAGTCACACCTTTTTCCGTAAGACTGCACAATATGGAGTGACCGAAACACATAAAATTATTGGGCCATTTGAGAAAAATAGTATGATGATTGAAGTATTCTTGTGGTTTCGAGGCACTCATTTCATTTTTTTTTCATACCTTTGCACAGGATTAACGCATCGGATGATGTGCGGAGACGCTTCGTATCGACAGATTACATTAGTTAACAATAAAGATTTAAGAAGATGAAAGCAAAGAAGTTTCTTTTGGGAGCAGTGGCTTTGACCCTTGTGCTCTCTGGTTGTAACATGAACAACACGACGAAGGGTGGTTTGATTGGCGGTACCGGAGGCGGTGCAGTTGGTGCAGGTCTTGGTGCAGCCATTGGTGCTTTGATTAATGGTTCGAGCGGTGCTAAGCTCGGAGCTGCCATCGGTGCAGGTGTGGGCGTAGCAGGCGGCACGACTGCCGGCGTGCTCATCGGCAAGAAGATGGACAAGGCTAAAGCTGCTGCCGAGGCTGTGGCTAATGCTCAGGTTGAGACCATTACCGACAAGAACGGTCTGGAAGGCGTAAAGGTTACGTTCGACAACGGCATACTTTTCAAGGTAGGCAAGAGCGATCTGAAGGCAGACGCACAGAACTCCCTCCGTCAGTTCGCCAACAATGTGCTGAATGTTTACACGGATTGCGACGTTGCCATCTATGGCTTTGCCAGCAGCGACGGCAGCGATGCTACAAACCTGACCCTCAGCCAGAACCGTGCCAACGCTGTTCGCGGATACCTGACAAACACTTGTGGTGTTAGCACTTCTCAAATCAAGAGCAGTACGGGCATGGGTGAAGACCCCAACTACCTCATCTATGACGCAAACGGCAAAGAAGACAGAGACGCCAGCCGCCGTGTAGAGGTTTACCTCTATGCCAGCGAAGCCATGATCAATGCTGCCAACGCAGGCACCCTGAAGTAAAGTCTGCTGACCGTCAGGGAATAAAGAAGCAGAGGATGGAGAGATAAGAACCGGCGACAGCGATTGCCTCGTCCTTAGCTCTCCATCCTTTGTTTCATTTTCTTTTCATTCATTTATACTCTTTAATTCTTGCTTAGGAAGATTCAACTGCTGCTGCGATGGATTGTGCTTTTGTTCTTCGGGAGCACGATCTTTGCAGTATTCATATATAAGTGGTGCCCGGTCTACGTGACGCCACTTATGATAATCCGCTGTGTCCAGCAAGTAAGCCACGGAGAGAAGCTGAGGATGAAGCACCATTGGGTGCCGCTCGACTCGATGAGCATCTATATGCCCGTGGCAGTTATGGCGAGCGAGGACCAGCGTTTTCTAGACCACAACGGCTTCGACTTCATTGAAATCAACAAGACCATCGAGGAGCGACGCTCGGGCAAGCGCTTCCGCGGAGGCAGCACCATCAGCCAACAGACGGCAAAGAACGTGTTTCTCTGGCCCAGGTCGAGCTGGGTTCGGAAGGGACTTGAGGCGTATTTCACGGTACTTATCGAGTTCATCTGGGGCAAGGAACGCATAATGGAGGTCTATCTTAACTCCATAGAAATGGGCGACGGCATTTATGGAGCCGAGGCAGTTGCACAGCAACACTTCGGCCGCAGAGCAGTAACATTGACTCGCCCCAACTGTGCGCTCATAGCTGCCACACTGCCGAACCCGCTCAAGTTCAGCAGTAAAGACCCGTCGCCCTACATGTTAAAGCGGCAGACCGCCATCATGACGCAGATGCGCCACATTGATGTATTCCCGAGGAAGAAGGATTGAACCCGTATCGGTCATAACGTCGGCTTTGCAGATTTTGCCCCTGGGAATCATGAAAAAAAACTGACAACATCGGGCAGGCGACACGTCGGGCGGAAAAACGCCACGCGTGAACCTCGCAAAGATGACGCGTCACGTTGGCAAAAACGACACGTCGCGTTGGCAAAGATGACACGTCGCGTTGGCAAAGATGACGCGAGGGCTTTTCGCCCCCCTCAAGACGAAAGCACAAATACCTCATTTCCAAATCATTGCAGAGACCGCTCCCCTAGCCCGTTTTTCACGGCAGAAAACCTGCCGGACGACTTAAGAACCTGGCTACCGAATCGCATTCCCTGCGCAAAAATCTTTACATTTTCCAGGAATCTTGTCACAAGGCCTGCAATCATTGCACATCAGGAAACGAGAAAAAGGAGGCGTGGAAGGATGAAAATCCTGATTTCCCGCGAAGCACTTTTTAAGGTAAAAATACACTTTTTGCCACATAGAGTTTGCAATTTGCAAAGTTTTTTGTATCTTTGCACCGCAAAAACTATATAAATATATTATGTTCGAGTCTTTCTACAGAATGCATCAGTATCTGGTGGAGCGAGCACAAGCGCCCATCAGACGCGCCTTGATGGATGAAATTGACTGGCACAAGCGACTCATCGGCATTAAAGGAAGCCGTGGCGTAGGCAGGACAACCTTCCTGCTCCAATATGCGAAAGAGAACTTCGGCCCGAGAGACCGCAGATGCCTCTACATCAACATGAACAACTTTTATTTCCAGGGGAAGACACTTTTCCAGTTTGCCCAGGAGTTCATGCAGGCAGGAGGCAAGGTCTTGCTTATCGACCAAGTGTTCAAGTACCCTGATTGGAGCCACGACCTTAGGCTTATATACGACCGCTGCCCACACCTGAAAGTAATCTTCGCAGGCTCAAGCGTGATGCGACTTAAAGAGGAAAACCCCGAACTGAACGGCATCTGCCAGGGCTACAACCTGCGTGGCTTCTCATTCCGCGAATACCTGAACCTCCGCGCAGGAACAAACTTCCGCCCCTACACCATCCGTGAAATCCAGAACCGGCACGAGCACATCGCCGAAGAAGTACTGGAGAAAGTCAACCCGCTCGACTATTTCAACGACTACCTCCACCACGGATACTACCCCTTCTTCCTCGAGAAAGCAAGCTTCATCGAGAATCTCCTGAAGGCCATCAACATGATGATCGAGGTGGACATACTGCTCATCAAGCAAATCGACTTGAAATATCTGACCAAGATAAAGAAGCTCCTCTACCTGCTTGCTACAAGCGACTACGGCGCTCCCAACGTAAGTCAGCTGGCACAAGACCTGCAAACCAGCCGCGCCACAGTGGTGAACTACATCAAGTACCTGACAGATGCCCGCCTGCTCAACATGCTCTATCGCCCGGGAGAAGACTTCCCCAAGAAGCCCGCAAGCATACTGCTTCACAACACAAACCTGATGTATGCCATGATGCCTGACTTCAACGACGAGCAGATGATTATGGAAACCTTCTTCCAGAACGCCCTCTGGGGCCGGCATCAAGTGCAGAAAGGCGACCGCAGCTGCACATTCATCGTGGACAAGACCATGAGATTCCGCATCTGCCTGGAGCAGCCGAAACGCAAGAACACAGACGTACTCTACGCCCTGGCCGGCATAAAGGAAGGCAAAGAACAGGAAATCCCACTCTGGATGTACGGATTCCTCTACTAAAAGGTAAAAACGTGATTAGCGGTTAGAAGTTAGAGGACAGACATATTATGGAACACACTTGGTTAGAAAGACTCTTGACAGCAATAGCATGGATTGTCCTGATTGGCGGCATGACGTATGGGACGCTTTTCAGCAAAGACATCCTTGAGTCCAATCAGGAGATGTGCTTCCCTCAGGCTCTTCTGGTATTTGTCGGCAGCATTTTTGCTTCCGTCGCAGGATGGGCAACCCTGAAAATGTTAGTAAGCATATCCGAAAAGGTAAGAAAGATTGAAAGTAAAATTAACTAATTTAGTTTTTTCACAGATACAACAATGGCAAAAGAAAAGAAATTCGTGACTTGGGATGGCAACACCTGTGCCGGACATGTGGCATACATGTTCAGCGAAGTAGCTGCCATCTACCCCATCACTCCCTCATCTCCTATGGCGGAGCATGTCGACGAGTGGGCCGCTCAGGGTCGTAAGAACCTCTTCGGCGACACAGTAATGGTTCAGGAAATGCAGAGCGAAGGCGGTGCCGCAGGTGCCGTACACGGCTCGCTCCAGGCAGGTGCACTCACCAGCACCTTCACCGCAAGCCAAGGACTGCTCCTGATGATTCCGAACATGTACAAGATTGCAGGCGAGTTGCTCCCCAGCGTCTTCCATGTCTCAGCCCGTACAGTGGCAACACACTCCCTCTGTATATTCGGCGACCACAGCGACGTCATGGCTTGCCGCCAGACAGGCTTCGCCATGCTCGCAGAAGGCAGTGTGCAGGAAGTGATGGACCTCAGTGCCGTCGCACACCTCGCAGCCATCGAAGCTCGCGTGCCCTTTATCAACTTCTTCGACGGCTTCCGCACTTCCCACGAGTACCAAAAGGTTGAGCTCCTGGAAGAAGACGATGTGCGTGACCTCGTCAATCAAAAGGCTCTCAGCGAGTTCCGCTCCCGCTGCCTTTCGCCCGAACATCCCCAGGCAAAGGGTATGGCCGAGAACCCCGAGACGTTCTTCGCACACCGCGAGTCATGCAACCGCTACTACGACGCAGTTCCTGCCATCGTCGAAAAGTACATGGCAGCCATCAGCGAACGCACCGGCCGCAAATATGAACTCTTCAGTTACTACGGAGCAGAAGACGCAGAACAAGTAATCATCCTGATGGGCTCGGCATCCGAGGCAGCTCGTGAGGCCATCGATCATGCCAACGCCAATGGAAAGAAGTACGGCATGGTGTCAGTTCACCTCTACCGTCCCTTCAGCGTCAAGCACTTGTTGGCAGCAGTTCCAAAGAGCTGCAAGCGCATCGCCGTGCTCGACCGCACAAAGGAACCCGGCGCAAACGGCGAACCTCTGTATCTCGACGTGAGAGACGCCTTCTACGGACAGCCTAACGCACCCATCATCGTTGGAGGTCGCTATGGACTTGGCTCGGCAGACGTTACGCCCACTATGATGCTCAGCGTCTACGAGAACCTTGAACTGCCCGAACCCAAGAGTCACTTCACCATCGGCATTGTCGACGACCTCACCTATACGTCACTTCCCGCCAAGGAAGAAATGGCGCTCGGCGGAGAAGGTATCTTTGAAGCCAAGTTCTTCGGACTCGGTGCAGACGGCACGGTCGGTGCAAACAAGAACTCCGTGAAGATTATTGGCGACAACACCAACAAGTATTGTCAGGCATACTTCAGCTACGACTCCAAGAAGTCGGGCGGCTTCACCTGCTCGCACTTGCGCTTTGGCGACACACCCATCCGCAGCACATACCAAATCAAGACACCTAACTTCGTTGCCTGCCACGTACAAGCCTACCTGAGGATGTACGACGTAACGCGCGGCCTCCGCCAGGGCGGACAGTTCCTGCTGAACACTATCTTCGAAGGAGATGAACTCGTAAACTTCCTGCCGAATAACGTCAAGAAGTACTTCGCAGAGAAGAACATCACGGTCTATTACATCAATGCCACAAAGATTGCACAGGAAATCGGACTCGGCAACCGCACGAACACCATCCTGCAGAGCGCCTTCTTCCGCATCACGGAAGTCATTCCCGTTGAGCTTGCAGTGGAACAAATGAAGAAGGCCATCGTCAAGAGCTACGGCAAGAAGGGCGAGGATGTCGTGAACATGAACTTTGCCGCCGTTGACCGTGGCGGCGAATACAAGGTGCTTCCCGTCGATGCAGCATGGAAGAACCTGCCTGCCGACGCAGCTCCTGTCTATGATGAACCCGAATACATCACCAACCTCATCCGTCCCATCAATGCTCAGAACGGTGCCGACCTGCCCGTAAGTGCATACAAGGGACTGGAGGACGGCGCTTGGGAACAGGGCACGGCTGCCTACGAGAAGCGTGGCGTAGCAGGCTTCGTTCCCGTATGGAACCCTGATAATTGCATCCAGTGCAACAAGTGTGCCTTCGTTTGTCCACATGCTTGCATCCGTCCCATCGTGATGAACGACGAGGAAGTGAAGGGATTTGAGGGCAAGACCATTGAGATGAAGGCGCCGGCAGCTATGAAGGGTATGCACTTCGTCATGCAGGTTGGCGTGAAGGACTGCTTGGGTTGTGGCAACTGTGCCGACGTTTGCCCGGGCAATCCGAAGCTCGGAGGCCCCGCACTCAAGATGGTTCCTTACGACGACTCCAGTGCCGAGGCTGCTCAGGAGGCAAAGAATTGGGAGTACAGCATGAAGGTCAGCTCGAAGCAAGACCTTGTTGACATCAAGCAAAGCCCCAAGAACAGCCAGTTCGCCCAGCCTCTCTTCGAGTTCAGCGGCGCTTGCTCCGGCTGTGGAGAAACGCCTTACGTCAAGCTCATCAGCCAGCTCTTCGGCGACCGTGAAATGGCTTCCAACGCCACGGGCTGTTCTTCTATCTATTCAGGCTCCATTCCTTCCACGCCTTACACCAAGAATGCCAAGGGACAAGGCCCTGCCTGGTCTAACTCCCTGTTTGAGGACTTCTGCGAATACGGCTTGGGCATGGTGCTCGCCAACAAGAAGATGAAGCAGCGCATCACTGCCCTTTTGAAAGAACTCATCGCAGGCGACAAGGCAAGTGCTGACTTCAAGACAGCTGCCCAGCAGTGGATTGACGGCCAGAACGATGCAGATGCTTCAAAGGCAGCAGCTGCCGCTCTGAAGCCACTCATTGCCGAAGGTGCAAAGGCCGGCTGCCCTGTCTGCGCACAGCTCAAGGAGCTTGACCACTATCTGGTTAAGCGCAGCCAGTGGATCATCGGCGGCGACGGTGCTTCCTACGACATCGGTTACGGTGGTCTCGACCACGTTATCGGCTCGGGCGAAGACGTGAACATCTTCGTCATCGACACCGAAGTGTATTCAAACACAGGCGGTCAGGCTTCGAAGGCTACGCCTATCGGTGCTATTGCACAGTTCGCTGCCAACGGCAAGCGTGTGGGCAAGAAGGACCTCGGCCTCATGCAGGCCACTTACGGCAACGTCTATGTGGCTCAGGTGGCTATGGGTGCAGACCAGAGCCAGTGCCTGAAGGCCTTCCGCGAGGCAGAGGCTTGGAACGGACCTTCACTCATCATCGCCTACGCTCCTTGCATCAACCACGGCCTGAAGGCCAAGGGTGGCATGGGCAAGAGCCAGGCCGAGGAGGCAAAGGCCGTTGAATGTGGCTACTGGCACCTGTGGCGTAACAATCCTGCTCTTGCAGAAGAGGGCAAGAATCCCTTCCAGCTCGACAGCAAGGAGCCGCAGTGGGACAAGTTCCAAGACTTCCTCGAAGGCGAGGTTCGCTTCCTTTCTCTGAAGAAAGCCGCTCCCGATGAGGCACAAGAGCTGTACGATGCTTGTAAGGCAGCCGCACAGCGTCGCTACAAGACCTACATCCGCAAGACGCAGGAAGA
>CAJOLC010000043.1 GCA_905235305.1 uncultured Bacteroidaceae bacterium
TAGAGACCACCAAGAAACACAACAACTCACCATACGCTGCTATCCGCGCCTTGTTCTAAGCACGGACAACTGCTATATGGCAATCGCTGAATAGTTACCCGGTAAATAAGCTTCATTCTCGTTTATGCCCTGTGTGTTTATAGGTGTCAGGCCAACATTTATAAACAAAAGGGGCTTGCTGGCCCTTCAGACCATTTTTTACCGGACAGCAATAATTAAAAACGGAAAGTCGGGAATGAAAAATGGGGCTGCGCCATGATGAAGGCTGACATCCTGACGCCCCCAGCAAGACCCCTCCAGAGATACTTGTAAAAACGACGCGTCCCTATTAGCGGAGCGACACGTCCCTATGGGCTGTGCGACTGTAGGATTTTAAAGACGTCACATGTGAAGCTTTAGCTCGACGAAGTCGACTAAAGAACCAAAGTCTTAGGCGGCAAAAGCCCCCAAAACTATTGGGGCTTGAAGGTGAAGGGCATCGTGCTTTGGCGAAATGGCATGGTAAGCGGCAAAGGACAACCCGCAGAGGAAGACAGCGGCGAGTTCATCTTTGGAAATGTCATTTGGTTTCTTCATCGTCTTGTTTGTTTATCAGATGCATCTACTGTAAAGACCCCAAAAGTAAGCAAAAAGATTTAACCAGCGGCAACTTTTTGCTAGAAAAAGGGACATCACCTGCATTTTGCAACCAATGCCCCATCATCATACGCTGTCTCCTTTATACATTATATTATATAGCCGGACAGACACACCACAAAATTATTGAACATTGAGCATTGAGCATTAATGTTTTTTTCGTACCTTTGCGCATTATAACCAAGAAAAAGTATCATCATACAGTATGGAACTCATCTATCTTCTCTATCTCATCATCGGCATCGCTTTGGGAGCCATTGCTGTCTTCTTTGCCATGCGGACACATGTGCAGGCTGCGGGGGAACGTATCGCCCTGACCGAGAGGCAGAACAGGGAGCAGCTGGAGGCTCTGCAGCAGCAGAAGCAGGAGCAGCTGGAAACGCTGAGCCGGCAGATGCGGGAGCAGGACGAGAGACATCAGCTGGCAATGCGCGAATGGCAGGAAGTGCGGCAGCAACAGATGCAGCAACAGATGGCTCTGCTGCGCGAGCAGATGAGCACCACCTCGGAACGTGTGCTGAAGGAACGGGCGGCTGAACTTTCACAGGTCAACAGCGAACAGCTCTCCAAGATTCTCACGCCCCTGCAGCAGAACCTCCTTCAGATGAAGTCGCAGACAGAACGGATGCAGAAGGACCACGACGACACGCTGCGCGAGCTGAAGACTGCCATTCAGGTCAACATGGAACGCGAGCGGGCGATGGGCGAGCAAACGGAACGGCTGGCGAAGGCACTTACCGGGCAGAATAAGATACAAGGCAACTTCGGCGAACTGAGACTGAGTCAGATACTGGACCAGATGGAGCTGGAGCGCGGCCTGCAATACGACACGCAGGAGACGATGCGCGACGAGCAGGGACGCACCATCACGAGCGACGAAGGCCGACGCATGGTGCCCGATGCCGTGCTGCACTTCCCCGACGGGCGCGACGTCATCATCGACAGCAAGATGTCCTTCACGGCCTTCGTCGACTACCAGAATGCCGAGTCTGATGCCGAGCGCGATTCAGCCCTCCGCCGCCACCTCGCCAGCATGCGGCAGCACGTCCGCGAGCTGGCTCAGAAGCAGTACTTCCGCTATGCCAAGACAGACAAGGGCAGACTGGATTTCGTGCTGATGTACGTCTTCCAGGAGAGTGCCCTGCAACTTGCCCTGCAAAGCGACCCGACACTCTGGAAAGAGGCGTACGACCAGGGTGTCGTCATCTCGGGCAGCCAGTCGCTCTACATGACGCTGCGCGTGCTCGAACTGACCTGGAAGCAGACGCGGCAAGTGGAGAATCAGGAGAAAATGATGCAGCAAGCCAACCTGCTCGTGGAACGCGTGCAGCTTTTTGCCGAACGCTTCGCAAAGGTCGGCGAAATGCTCGACAAGACGCGTCGCGGCTTCGACGAGCTTAGTACCGTCACCGCCGCCTCAGGCCCCAGCATCACCACTGCCGCACGGCAGCTCCTCAAGTACGGCGCCCAGGAGAACAAGAAGAAGAAATCGCTCAACAGTTCGCCATCACTACTTGAGGAGAAAGAAGAGGGCAATGCCCCGACTCTGCCATTAGAAGAGTAACATACTCAGAAATGCCTTAGCGGCATGAGCAACAGGACAGGGTTCGCCTTGATGTCGAGCTGACGGATGAAGGTCTGCGTCTCGCTGTCCAGCTGGTACCACTCGGGGTGGGGTGGCAACCCTGCTGGGCATCAGTCCGCAGAACCTCCGTAACCAGCGGCTCCGCCTCCTCGCCCGTCTGGGCGGTCAGCCCTGCGAAAGTGTCGCCGACTTCACGGTCTGGATTGAGAAGCTCAGGGGAACAGCCATGCAAACACGTTGGCAGCTCTCCTGCTGATGCTTTGGTGCGGGCTGACAGCTGGAGCACAGACCTTCGGGGAAGTGGTTCGTCCGAACTGCCTGCTTCGACCTGCAAAATGCAACAAGTTACATGATAGACTTGTGCTTTAAAGAAATTTTCCGTAACTTTGCAGCGCATTAAGCGCAATGCATCCCATGCATCCTATCCGTAATCAGATACCGCAGGGATTACCCCGAACCACGCATCAGGTGGTTATATTTCGTCGGACATACATTACTTTAAAATTATCTATACCATATGAAAAGAAAGTATTTCATAAATTTGGCCGCATTAATCGGCACAGTTGTTGGGCTGTCTGCCTGCTCGATAGACATGCCCAAGGAGATTCAGACATCTTATGAAACCCTGACCATTCAGAAGAGCGACATTGAGCTGCCCTATAAGTTCAGCGAAAGGACAGAACGATGTAACCATCACCCCACAGGTGAGCGGGCAGCTGATGAAGATTGCTGTCAGCGAAGGGCAGCTGGTAAAGAAAGGGCAGACACTCTTCTCTATCGACTCGCGCAACGCTCAGCTGGATCTGGAGGCTGCCCAGGCAAACCTGCAGGCAGCACTGGCTCAGGAGAACTCTGCCAAGCTGGAGTACGAATCCAACAAGAACCTTTTCAACGAGAAAATAGTGAGCAGCTACATGCTGGACAACAGTGAGAATGCCTACAAACAGGCGCAGGCAGCCGTGGCTCAGGCGCGTGCAGCGGCCGACCGTGCCAAGGTGAACCTCGGTTTCTGCACGATTACGTCGCCCGTGACAGGTGCCATCGGTGAGATTCCCGTGAGAGCGGGCGACCAGGTGACGCCAGCGACAGTGCTGACGGTGGTGAGCGGCAATCAGCAGATGGATGCAGAGTTCTCGGTGACGGAAGCTATCGTCGAGGCACGGGTGAATGCGGGCGTACAGCAGAGCGACAAGGATCGTTATCTGGCATTGCTGCCCGACGTGACATTCGTGATGAAGAACGGCACGGAGTATCCGCACAAGGGTCGCGTGACAAGTCTGACAGGTGTCGTGGATGCAGCAACAGGCTCGATTGCGTGCAAGGCATCGTTCCCGAATCCCGACGGCACGCTGTTCTCGGGCATCCAGGGCACGGTGGTGCTGCCGCTGCAGGAGGAGAACGTGATTGTTATTCCGCAGGTGGCTGTGGTTCGTCTGCAGGACCGTTCGCAGGTGTATAAGGTGCTGGCGGACAGTACGGCGACGGCTGTGGCTGTGACGACAGAGAACACAGGCAACGGCAAGGACGTCATCGTGACGAGCGGCCTGAACGTGGGCGACAAGATCGTGACGGTGGGTGCTAACAATGTGCAGGAAGGCCAGAAGGTGATATTCCCGAAGGAAGAGAAAAAGTAAATAGCGAAACATGAACAGAGTAATCTGAGTGTTCCGGGAATTCCTAATTATCTGAGTATTCCGATAGAGTATGAAGAACAATATATTCATCAACCGGTATGTGATGGCGTGTGCCATCTCTATTGTGATTGCACTGGTGGGCTACATCTGCATGAGTACGCTGCCCATCGAGCAGTATCCGAATATCGCGCCGCCAACGGTGCGCGTGGTGACAACCTATACGGGTGCCGACGCGAACACCATTATGAAGTCGGTGGTGCAGCCACTGGAAGAGGCCATCAACGGTGTGCCCGACATGACGTACATGACCTCGACGGCATCGTCGACGGGCGAAGTGAGCATCGTGGTGTATTTCGAATCGGGTACCGACCCCGACCTGGCGGCGGTGAACGTGCAGAACCGTGTGACACGCGCCACGGCAATGCTGCCTGCCGATGTGACGAGGGTGGGTGTGCAGGTGTTCAAGCAACAGAACAACATCCTGCAGATTTGCGCCCTGCGAAGTGTCGATGGCAAGTATAACGACGACTTCGTGGCAAACTATATCGACATCAACCTGAAGCCTCGCCTGATGCGTATCTCAGGTGTGGGCGAAGTGATGTCGCTGGGTAACACTTATGCGTTGCGCATCTGGCTGAAGCCCGACGTGATGGCGCAGTACGGCCTGACGCCGAACGACGTGTTCGCTGCCATCGGCGGACAGAGTTTCGTGGCTGCCACAGGTTCGCTGGGCGACCAGTCGGAGAACAGTTACCAATATACGATGGAGTATAAGGGTACGCTGAAGAGCATCGACGAGTTCCAGGAAATTGTGCTGCGCAGCAGCGACAGCGGTCACCTGCTCTACTTGGGCGACGTGGCGGACATCGAAATCGGTGCGATGAGTTACAGTTATGTGTCGAACATCGGCGGACAGCCGGGTACCATCTTCATGGTGTTCCAAGCTCCGGGTGCAAACGCGACGGAGGTGAATGCCCGCATCAACAAACTGTACGAGGAACTGAAACCGATGATGCCTGCTGGCCTGGAGTTCGTGAAACTGGAGACAAGCGACGACTTCCTGTATGCTGCCATCGGCAGCGTGGTCGAGACGCTCATCATCGCCATCATCCTCGTGGTGCTCGTGGTGTTCTTCTTCCTGCAGAACTTCAAGGCAACGATTATCCCTTCGATTTCGATTGTGGTGTCGCTGATGGGTACGTTTGCCATCGTCTCGCTGGCGGGTTTCTCGCTGAACATCCTGACGCTCTTTGCACTGGTGCTGGCCATCGGCACGGTGGTCGATGATGCCATCGTAGTGGTAGAAGCCGTCATGGCGAAGATGGAGAACGGCATCACCGATGCCCATGAGGCAACCCGCCAAGCCATGAACGAAGTGTCGGTAGCCGTCGTTTCATGTACCTTGGTGTTCATGGCCGTGTTCATCCCCGTGACATTCATGCCCGGCACCTCCGGCACTTTCTTCACTCAGTTTGGCGTAACGATTGCCTCGTCCGTCGGCCTGTCGTGCGTGTCGGCCCTGACGCTGTGTCCTGCCCTGAGCGCCATCATGCTGAAGATGGAGGAGAAGGGTGACGAGAAGAAAAGCCTGACATACTATACGAAGAAAGCCTATACGGCCAGCTACAACGCCATCTACAATAAATACTCGAAGGCCGTGCAGAAATTTATCAAGCGTCCTGCGCTGTCATGGATTCTGCTGGCTGCGACAAGTGTGCTGCTCTTCTTCTTCATGAAGAACCTGCCTTCGGGCCTCGTTCCGCAGGAAGACCAGGGCGTGATCTTGGCAGAGGTGCGTGCCCCGGAGGGCATGACGCTGCACGAGACACGCGAAATCGTCAAGAAGGTGGAGGAGAAGGTGAAGGAAATTCCCGAGATGGAGAGTTTCGCCACGGCCTGCGGCTACGGCATGATGTCGGGTGCGGGTTCGAACTATGCGACCATGATCATCCGTCTGAAGCCGTGGGAAGACCGCGAAGGCTTCAACCACTATATCGACCTCATCATCGGCCGTCTGTACTATGCCTGCAAGGATATTAAGAATGCGCAGGTGATGCCGTTCCAGTTGCCGCAGGTGCCGGGCTACGGTTCGAACAACAACGTGAACCTGGTGCTTCAGGACCTGAACGACGGCGACCTGTCGGAGTTTGCCAAACTGGCGAACAACTTCCTGACGAAACTGGGCGAACGTCCCGAAATCAGCATGGCGATGACGTCGTACTCGGAACGCTTCCCGAAGTATCAAGTCGAACTGATACCGGCGCAATGTGACCGTGCCGGTGTGTCACCTGCTACGGTACTGAGCACGCTGGGTTCTTACTGCGGCGGTGCGTATGTGGGCAACTTCAACCAGTTTGGCAAGGTCTATCGCATCATGGCCAGTGCTGCTCCCGAATACCGTCTCGACCCGTCGTCGCTGAACAACATCTTCGTGAAGGTGCGTGGCGGCAAGATGGCTCCCATCTCGGAGTTCGTCACGCTGAGGGAAATCGTCGGCACTTCGAACGTGGAGCACTTCAACCTGTTCCAGAGCATCACTTGCTTTGTGCAGGCTGCCAGCGGATATACCGAAGGTGACGCCCACAAGGTGATTGCCGAGGTGTTCAAGGAGACGATGCCCAAAGGCTACAGTTACGAGTATAGTGGTATGTCGCGCGAACTGGAAGAGGCTTCGGGCTCGAATGCTACCGTGCTGATATACGTGATTTGTGCCGTGCTGATTTACCTCATCCTGGCATCGCTCTACAACTCATGGTTCACTCCGATGGCCGTGCTGCTCAGTGTGCCGTTCGGTCTGATGGGTGCGTTTGTCTGCGCCTATATCGGGTCGTTGCTGCACCTGCCAGGTATGGACAACAACATCTACCTGCAGACGGGTGTCATCATGCTGATAGGCTTGCTGGCGAAGACTGCCATCCTCATCACGGAGTTCGCTTCCGAGCGAAGGGCACAGGGCCTGAGCATCAGCGAAGCCGCCTTCGAGGCTTGCAAGGAACGTCTGCGTCCTATCCTGATGACGGTGCTGACGATGATAGCAGGTATGATTCCCCTGATTATCGAGGGCGGTGCCGGAGCGAATGGCAACCGTGCCCTTGCCTTAGGTGTGGTAGGCGGTATGACAGTGGGCACCATTGCCCTGCTGTTCGTCGTGCCTGCCTTCTTCATTGTCTTCCAGGGCCTGCACGAGAGGTTCCAGGGCGGCGGTCCGAAGAGCGAATAAAGTATAACGAAGGCCGCCCGTCGGGATGACGGAAGAATGCAACAAAAGGCATCCGATGGAGGCCTCATCAACAATAGAACAAATGAAACATAATATCATCATCATGACTGCTGCGGCGCTGATGCTAAGCAGTTGCGGAATATACAAGAAATATGACCAAAAGGTGGAAGTGCCTGCTGATGTCATCGGCGTGCCCGGCACTTTCACTGCCGAGAAGCCGTTGTCATGGCGCGAGTTCTTTACTGACCCGCTGCTCACGAGTCTGATTGAGGAGGCGCTGGCCAATAATACCGACCTGCATTCGGCACGCACGGCGGTGGAACAGAGCGAGGCTTCTCTGAAGGCGGCCAGGCTTGCCTACCTGCCTTCGTTTGCCCTGGCTCCCCAGGGTTCTATAGCAAGCTTCGACTACAGCCATGCTGCCAAGGCCTACACCCTGCCGTTGCAGATGAACTGGGACGTGGAGGTCTTCGGTTCCATCACGAACAAGAAGCGCGCTGCAAAGGCTGTCGTCCTGCAGGCCAAATGCTATGAGGAGGTGGTGCATGCCAACCTGGTGAGCGCCGTAGCGCAGCAGTACAGCATGCTCCAGGTGCTGGACCGACAGCTGGAAATCCTTATTCAGACGGACAGCCTCTGGAATGCGTCGCTCAAGACGCAGAAGACGCTGTGGGAGAACGGCAAGGCATACTCCACTGCAGTCAACCAGATGGAGTCCTCCTACCTGAATGTGAAGACGCAGATTGTGGATACGCGCCGCAACATACAGCGCATGGAGAACAACATCTGCAGCCTTCTGGCAGTCTCGCCCAGACATATCCAGCGCAACAAGATGGGCAGCTATGCCTTGTCGCCACGGCTTGTGGATGGCGTCTCGGCAGAGTACCTTGTCTATCGTCCCGACATCCGCATGGCCAACTATGCCATCGAGGAGGCTTACTATAACGTGCAGACGGCCCGTGCCGCCTTCTTCCCCACCCTCACGCTGTCCGGCCTGGTGGGCTGGACAAACAATGGCGGCGGGGCAGTCATCAATCCGGGCAGCCTCCTGCTCAATGCCATTGGACAGCTGACGCAGCCCCTCTTTTCTCAGGGCAAGCTGAAGGCCAACCTGAAGATTAACAAGCTGGAGCAGGAGGAAATGAAGCACCAGTACGTCCAGACCGTCATTGATGCAGGCAACGAAGTGAATGAGGCACTGGCAGACTATCAGGCTGCCGCACAGAAGCAGCAGTATTACCAGCGCCAGGTGGAAGTACTGAACGAGGCTTACAACGGCACGCACCGCCTCATGGATAACGGTAAGGCCAGCTACCTGGAAGTACTCACCGCTCAGGAAACACTGCTGAACTCGCAGCTCTCACAGGCCATGAACATGTATTCCGCCTCGGAAGCCCTCATCGCCCTGTACATAGCATTGGGCGGAGGAAACTGAGAGGAACTCTCCCCTGCTACGAAGTCACACAATAACAGTTTTGTTTTAGAATTAATAAATTGGCGCCACCCAGCTCCTGCGTCGCGAGGCGCGGGAGCTTCTTGGGAGTCCTCGGAAAACGCGACACGTGGATATTGTAAACGCGACGCGTCGTTCTTGTAAATGCGACGCGTGGTTTTTGTAAATTCGACATGTGGACTTTTCATTACGCTCATGTGAAGGAAAAATTATGAATAGGGAACTATGAATTATGAATAAAAATCCGTAACTTTGCACCCGCAATAAAAGAACTGACAAACATTAAAACACATAGAATTATGGCAAAGAAAGCTCTTTTGATGATTCTCGACGGCTGGGGCATCGGTGCTCATGGCAAGGGAGACGTCATCTTCAACACTCCGACTCCGAACCTCGACAAGATTAACGCTACCTATCCTCACAGCCAGCTCCTGGCCAGCGGTGAGAACGTCGGTCTGCCCGACGGACAGATGGGCAACTCGGAGGTCGGTCACCTCAACATCGGTGCTGGTCGCATCGTCTATCAGGACTTGGTAAAGATCAACCGCGCTTGTGCCGACGGCAGCATCATGAAGAACCCCGAAATCGTCAGCGCCTATGAGTACGCTAAGGCTAACGGGAAGAACGTCCACCTGATGGGTCTGACCTCGAACGGCGGCGTGCACTCTTCGCTCGACCACCTCTTCAAGCTCGTCGAGATTGGTAAGGAATACGGCGTCAAGCAGACCTTCGTGCACTGCTTCATGGACGGCCGCGACACCGACCCCAAGAGCGGCATCGGTTTCATCCAGCAGCTCATCGACAAGTGCAACGAGGCAGGCAACGCTGTGATTGCCAGCATCATCGGCCGCTTCTATGCAATGGACCGCGACAAGCGTTGGGAACGCGTGAAGATTGCCTACGACCTGCTCGTCAGCGGCGAAGGCAAGCAGGCAAAAGACCTCATCGAGGCCATGCAGGAAAGCTACGACGAAGGCGTCACCGACGAGTTCATCAAGCCCATCAACAACAGCCTGGTAGACGGCACTATCAAGGAAGGCGACGTCGTCATCTTCTTCAACTACCGCAACGACCGTGCCAAGGAACTCACCATCGTCTTGACTCAGCAGGACATGATTGAGCAGGGCATGAAGACCATCCCCGGCCTGCAGTACTACTGCATGACGCCGTACGACGCAAGTTTCACGGGCGTGCACATTCTCTTCCCGAAGGAGAACGTCGAGAACACCCTCGGAGAATACATCAGCAGCCAGGGCTTGAAGCAGCTCCACACTGCCGAGACAGAGAAGTACGCACACGTAACCTTCTTCTTCAATGGCGGCAGAGAGGCTCCCTACGAAGGCGAGGAGCGCATCCTCGTGGCAAGTCCGAAGGTTGCGACCTACGACCTGAAGCCCGAGATGAGTGCCTACGAGGTAAAGGACAAGCTGGTGGAAGCCATCAAGCTCGACAAGTACGACTTCATCGTGGTTAACTTCGCAAACGGCGACATGGTAGGACATACGGGCGTCTACGAAGCCATCGAAGCTGCTGTGAAGGCCGTCGACAAGTGCGTCGGCGAGGTCATCGAGGCAGCGAAGGCTACAGGATACGAGGCTATCATCATTGCCGACCACGGCAACGCCGACAATGCCATCAACTCCGACGGCACTCCCAACACGGCTCACTCGCTTAACCCCGTGCCCTTCATCTACATCACCGACCGCAAGGATGTCACCGTCCAGGATGGCGTCCTGGCCGACGTGGCTCCCAGCATCCTGCACATCATGGGTCTGGAACAGCCGAAGGAGATGACCGGAAAGTGCCTGATTAAGTAATGGACGTCAAGATAGAGCCTTCCTGGAAGCAGCAACTTGCCGATGAGTTCGGCAAACCTTACTTCATAGAACTGACAAAGTTCGTGCGGCAGGAGTACGCGGCAGGCACTTGCTACCCGCCAGGCAGACTCATCTTCAATGCCTTTGACACCACTCCGTTCCACGACGTACGCGTCGTCATCCTCGGACAAGACCCTTATCATGGTCCTGGACAAGCGCACGGACTCTGCTTCAGCGTGCAGGACGGAACACAGTTCCCGCCATCACTTCAAAACATCTTCAAGGAGATAAAAGCCGAGACAGGAGCACCCATCCCTGCGAGCGGCAACCTGACTCGCTGGGCACAACAGGGCGTCTTTCTGCTCAACACGTGCCTTACCGTCAGAGAGCATCAGGCTTTCAGCCACAGCGGTAAGGGGTGGGAAACGTTCACAGATGCTGCCATCGCGGCTCTGAATCGTGGACGCGACAACCTCGTCTTCATGCTCTGGGGCGCTCCGGCAGGACGAAAGGCTGCCCTCATCGACCAAAGCCGCCACCTTGTCCTCACGAGTGCACACCCCAGTCCACTCAGCGCAATGCGGGGCTTCATGGGCAACGGGCATTTCCTCAAGTGCAACGAATACCTCACGCAGCATGGGCAAAGGCCAATCGTTTGGTAACCTCATCGAGGTGGGCGACGTCATCCTCCATTCCGACATCCTGACGGAGTACTTCTGCTGCGACATCGAGAGATGCCACGGACGCTGTTGCGAGGAAGGTGATGCAGGAGCTCCCGTCACTCTGGACGAGATTGCAGAGATAGAAGAACAGCTCGACGAGCTCTGGCCAAAGCTCTCGGCAGGCGCTCAGACAGTAATCGACAAACAAGGCGTTGCCTATCCCGACCCTGAGGGAGAACTCGTGACGAGCATCATCTGTGGCGGGAACTGCGCCTTCCGCGGGTCGCAAGGCTGCCTGCTCAGCAGGAAACCCATCAGCTGCCACCTCTACCCTATACGAGAGAAGAAGTTGGGACCGCTCACGGGACTGAACTATCACCGCTGGAACATCTGCGAAGATGCCGTCCGCCTCGGCAGGGAACGAGGCATAAGACTCTATGAGTTCCTGCGCGAACCTCTCATCCGACGCTTCGGACAGGCATGGTACGACGAGCTTTGCACAATAGCAAGCCTGATACAGAAGCACCCTCTGAAAGAAAACCCTTAACAATCGACCACCATGAGAAACTTTATTCTAATTCTAATCCTTATCACTGCCCTTTACAGCCTTGCCACCAGTGCAAGGCCAGACGACGTTGACACTGTCGACATGCTTCGACAGATGAACGACCTGCTTTGAAAACTTTCTAAATAACAATACCACTATGACACATGAAAAACATCCCCTTGAGACAATTAACGAATGGCTTGATGAGCGCGGACTGGCCGTCCTGGACAATGTGACGTCCATGCCAGTATATAAGGAACCGTATGTCTCGCCGAATCTCATTATCTCCCTGAACCATCGGGGCTGGTTGCGAGGAGACTACGACATGCATCCCTTTGTCTTCCAAGAACACGAGCATGCTGCCATCTATCCTGGTCATATCATGACGGCCTACGAAGTGAGCGACGACTACCTCTGTTCGTTGCTCGTCATCTCGCCTAAGTTTCTGGAAGTCCTAAGCCAGTTACACCCCAAGCACTATCTCTTTGAGTTCCACGACAACACCGCGTTCCACCTGACGAACAGTCAGTTCGAGACGATGCTGACCTGCTTTAAGCTGCTGAAGGCCATCAGCCAATTGGAAGGGAACGAGCGTGAAGAGATGCTGATCATGCAGATGGACATCACGGCACGAGTCGTGAGGAACTGCCTGCGGACAAACGGAAGAGAGATGATTCACAGTGATTCCTCCATCCAGCAACTGCTCACTAAGTTCCACGAGGCCATTTCCATACACTACCGCGAAAGCCGCGAAGTGCAGTTCTATGCCGACCTGCTCAATCTGACGCCCAAGTATTTCGGCACCGTCATTCGTCAGGCCACAGGCATCGGCGTCGGCGAATGGATAGCGAAATACGTCATTATCCAGGCAAAGGCAATGCTTCGCCACCATCCCGAACTCACTATCCAGCAAATCAGCAACCAGCTTGGATTCTCCGAGCAAACCTCCTTCTCGCGCTACTTCAAGACGCATGCCGGCATATCGCCAAAGAAATACAGAGAGGGATAGATGTCTCACTGCTGAGACACGGCTTGACTATATACGGGCAAGGCTAAGGCTCACCTGACAGGCTTGCTGCAAGAAAAGCAACCAATTGCTCCAGATAGCGGCGGTCGGTCTGGTCGAAAGTATTGAGGCGAGCACTGTCGATGTCGAGGACGGCGACGACCTGGCCTTCATGAAAGACCGGCACGACTATTTCGCTTCGGGAAGCCGATGAGCATGCGATGTGGCCAGGAAACTTATCGACGTCGGGCACGACCTGTGTCCGTGCCTCTGCCCATGCCGTGCCACACACTCCCCTACCCTTTCGGATGCGTGTACAAGCCATAGGACCTTGGAAAGGTCCAAGCACAAGTTCCTCGCCCTCGACACGATAGAAGCCTGTCCACCAGAAGCCGAAGGTCTCGTGGAGCATTGCTGCCACGTTCGCCATGTTGGCAATGAGGTCGGGTTCGCCCTCTACCACTGCCTGTATCTGAGGCAAGAGGGCTTCGTAACGCTCCTGCTTCGTTGCGCCACGGATGATGAGTTGTTCTGACATAGGGTTTCAGACGTCTTGGAAGATATAGGTCAACTTCTTGTCGGCCCCAAAAGCACTGTAGAAGTAACTGATTATCTCGCTGAGCCGCTCCTCCCATTGTTCGGAGACGAACTTGTTTGGCACGGAGACAAAGACATTCTTGTCGCGCACTGCCCAAAGGCTGCAGCAGCTCATGTACTGGCTATAGAACTGCTCGCCAAGACGTTCCTTGGCCTTCTCCATCCAGAGGTTCCACTTCTCGAGGTAGACCGGTTGAATGTACGGACGCTCGGGCTCTTCGTCCTTCACCTCGATTGCCTCGGCGAACTCTGGCTGATTGGGCTTCTGCTGCTCCTTGAGCCAACGATAGAGCACCTCGGTGACGTAGGCATGGACATTGTCGGGCTGCTTGTCCTCGATGAGCTTGTCGATGCGTTCCAACTCGGGTTTCAGGTCGAGACCGTCGTAAATGAGGTCCTCCAGCCTTGCCCATTCGTTTGGCTGCAACGCATATCTCGTGATGAGCTTGGCGCGCATCTTGCCAAGGAAGCTCTCGTGTTGCTGGGCCTGCCCCATCTTGCCTTCGATGATGGTGAAGCGGATGCTGTCCGGGTCGCCACGACTTACACCGTGAGGATAAACGGGTTCATACTCGAAGCAGAACTCCACCTTGCCCTCGTCCGAAAGCTTTCGCATCTCCTTCAGCACGGGATCGAGCACGTCGCGATGGAAGGCGCCGTACTTGACGTAACGGTTCTCGACGATGCGCTTGTGGTCCTTGCTGAACGTGAGCACGCCGAAGAACTCCTTCAGGTCGATGTAGTTGACGGTACAGCTGCCTATCCTGCGCCAGGCACTCAAATATATGTAGAGGCGCGGCGTACGCGGACTGCGACAGAGCTGCGTGATGCCTTTCAGGTGACGCGTATAGCCCTTGCGGAGGTTCAGTATCTCGCGTGCACTCTCGTCCACCATCTGTATCTTGATGACGCCCTTCCTGCGCTGCCCACCCTTGTATGCCACTTTCTCGCCGGCAGCATTCAGCTCGGCCGTCGGGAACTCTATCTTGTGGAAGATGTTCTGCTTCACATTGTACTCAACGCGCTCGTACTCGTCGTAGCGCTTGTACGACATGTCCACCTTCAGCAACGCTTCACAAGCCTGCTCCAACTCGCCGTATTTCTTCGGACTGATACCGAGCTCCTTCAGCGGAATCTCGAAGTTCAGCAGGTTGCCCGACAAGTCCTCTGGCTTGAACAGAAACGTCGACTCGCCCATGCTCAGCTGTTCGCGGATGCGATCCTGCAGCTGAGAAATGATGGCTATCATCAAGTTCGTCTGAACGAGCGAGAAGTTGCCACGTATCTGAGTGTAACTTACAGGATTAAGAATAAAGTCTAAATCCCGGTTGTTTGCTATGGACTGCACCAGCTCATTGCTTTTGCTCACCATAGCTAAACCTTTCTTCTTTGCCATTTCGTCTTCGTCTATGAATTCGTCTGCAAATATAGGCCATTCTAACATAACTACCAAATTTTTAAAGATAAAATTTCAAAACAATAGCAATAAAGTGTTCAAATTATTCGCACCTTGCTTTATCTAACACTCTCACTGCGGTCTGCCGACACATTATCACCAGTATATTCTGTGAATTACTACCGTGTTCTGGTCGGACTTCATCACTGAAGTGTTACACGTCATGCTCAGAAGAATCTTCCAAGGTTACATGACCGAACTCTTCCACTACTCTGCGATGAACATCTTCCACGCAAGAAGCACCAGACTTTGACTAATGAACAGCACCGTGATGTTCTGTGAAACCGGCACCGGAATGTGTAGGAAAGCCCGACCGAAATGAAGTAAAAACCCGAACCGAAATGTGGATGTCAACCAGACCAGATTGTTGCAGAGAGTCTGACACACATGTGGCAGCCGGAGTCACCAGGTCCCTCCATACCTCGGCACAGCACCATCTGCCCCACTCCTCTGCACAACCTCTATCTATATATACAGGCACCTACCCGATTTTTTAACTCCGAAAGCAAAATTTTTACCAACTTTCTCCTAAAAGAATCTCTTCTGCCGCATCCCCCTACCCTATGAATGCTGAGGATATCTTGCATCCCACACATTATGTTTAGTAGGAATTCTCGCCCGAAGGAACGGTCGTTCTATATACGTCCATACAAGAAAGTCTTCCAAAACTCCGCACCAAGTCTTCACTTCCACCACACAAAAGCTTCCCCTTCCCCACACCAAATCTTCCGAAACTCCGCACCAAACAAGTCTTACCACATTAAGAATCAAACACTTGCACCCGTCTATAATCACTATATCTTGATAAATTGATAAACGATATTCAAGAGAAAGAATCTCTTTTTATATAATTTGATATCTTATATTATATATAAGGAAACGTAACGCCTTTATTTTCAGTTGCATTCATCATTCTTGGTGCGAAACTTCGGAACACAAGGTGCGAATGTCCGGAACATAAGGTGATGCATTCATAGACATGTGGTGCGAACTTTCGGAACACAAGATGTCGCCCTCAGGGACGCGTTACCCTGCCCTCTTTCTCACATCATCCTGCATCATTTCATACCTATATTTCTGCATATTCAAATATCTGCATACACAAGTTCTCAAGTCTTTACGGCTCTATATATTTGAGTACTTGGGTATCTTTATACCAGTATATGCACATTTTCAGCTATGTAAATCCCTACATACACTTTAATATCTAAGTATCTGCATAGCAGTAAATACTTGACTACATGCAAGCAATTTATCGTTTAAACTGCTGAAATTAAGGCAATATATTCAAGTATCTAAGCCTATTCACATATGAAAGTATGCAAATATCTGAAAATAGTTGGGTATTTTCTTGCGTGATGTTTTAAAAACTCTTATCTTTGCATCAGTCAAACGACGTGAGTCTGCGGGTTCTCATGTCGGGTGAGTGAAAAGTTAACGTTAGAAACAGAAAGATATGTCACAAGTTATTTCTCTTTTACACGACAAGGGTGGTTGTGCGAAGACCACTACGTGCGTCAATCTTGGCTTTGCCTTGTGGTTGCTTGGCAAGAAGGTGTTGCTTGTCGACACAGATCCTCAGTGCAACCTGACGGATACTGTGGACAAGACTGTGCATTTGGAGGCGGAGAGCACCATTTATGAATGGTTGCACGACCCTAAGCCGGGCGAGTCGCGACCGCTGCCCATCTACACGCGCTATGATGGTCTGGACTATGTTCCCGGCAGTCACAGCATGAGCAATATCAACGCCGAGTTGCAGTTGATGTATAATCGTGAGCGTCGTCTGTCGGATTTCCTCAACCTGACTGACCCTGAAACGGGGCAGAAGATACGTGATATGTACGACTATGTCTTCATCGACTGTGCCCCTGGAGGCGAGACGTTGATGAACACTAATGCACTGGTTTCCAGCGATTTCGTGATTGTTCCAACGGAGGCAGGCATCTACAGCCTGCAAGGCTTGCCGCGTCTGCTCGACTATATCGATAAGGTCCACACGCAGCTTAGCTGCCCGGTTACGATTTTGGGCTATCTGCTGGTGCGTTGGAACCGCAATCGCAACATCAGTCGTGAGGTGAAGGAGTACTACAGCGACATAGAAGCCGTGAAGGCTCCGCTGTTCCCCGTGAGCATTCGTGAGAGCGTGCGTTGCACCGAGTCGGTTGCTTCCGAGATGTCTCTCTTCGAATACGCCAGCACGAGTCCGGTGGCGGACGACTACATGCGCGTAGCGGAGTACCTGATTGGACGCAAGACGCGCCCCAAGGGCTGGACTCCTGCTCGGTGGGGTCAGATAGCAAATGCCGCGTACGAACGCTTCATGAAGGAGCGAAGTATGTAAATATCTGAGTACGCAGACATGTGGCTATTTGAATGTCCATGTATCTGAATATCAAGGTTCACACAATAAACAATACCATAAAACATAAGGAGAGAGATTATGGCAATCAAGAAGAAAACGCTGAATATCAGTAGGGTAGCGGCAGAAGCCTCGATGAATTACGTGGCTCCTAAGCCGTTGGCGACGAACGACGCTGTTCGCAGCAAGATAGTTCAGGAGACGCCTGCGCCGAAGCCATTGCGCCGGGTCTGCACCATCCAGAAAGTGGGCGGCTTCACTTTCTTCACTGGCGAGGACGACCGAAACGCGTTGGACTACATTGCGTTTCGTCAGAAGTTGGAGAAGCAGAACATCGTTCGTGCGGCTCTGCATCAGTTCCTCAAGCAGCACTACAAAGAGGGCCAGGGCCTCGATGCGGAGTCCCTGCGCATTGTTGAGCAGTACGAGGACAGCGTCTATCAATGGGTCTGAACCGTCGCGCCGTCGTGCCGGCCGATGCTTGCTGACAGGCGCGTCGGCCCGCTCGGCATGAATGATGCGAAAAGGCGAGTGGGGTAGGGGAGAGCAGCAAGGATTTTGTATAGATTTTTCTAAGGATTTTGTGAGTCTCCCCGTCGGGCTTTTTGTCGCAAGGCGTATCGTTTTTCAGCTTGACAGACGTCGCGCTAAAGCTTCTGCAGTGAAGTCCGGCAAAAGGACACGTCCCGCTTGGAATAACGACACGTCCCGTTTGTAATTGCGACGCGTCCCGTTTGGAAAAGCGACGCGCCAAATGTGAAGCTTACTATCGTCGAGATGAATCTTCCCAAAGTTCGCACCTGCCCCCAGTAAGAGACAAAATGAGGTGCGGACTTCGGGAAGTCTATCCGCCGGAAACATCATTTCAGCCACCGAAACACCAGAAAAAGCCCCAAGATGTTCGTGAAGTTCGCACCAAGAAGCAGTGAAACGACCTTTTTTGCCCCGAAATCTTCTCAAAGTCCGCACCTCGAGACACATAAGTCCACTTTTCGTGAACCAAATGTTCCCACTTTTCGCACCTTTCATCGTTACATGACACACATTATCCAGATGTGAGGTGCGAACTTTGCGAACATTAGCCTGCCTCGACGCCTCATGACACCGGTTCCTATACATTATAATATATGTATGCGCGCGAGGAGACCTTGCGACTGATTGCATGAGAGGGATTCCTCCGCTCCAGTCAGCCTCTCTTGTAACAGAACAACCGCCTCCTTCAGACTAAAGGTGCGAACTTTGGGAAGAAATGACGAGCAGTCGACAAGAAACAGGAGTGAGTCACACAGAAATCACAAGAGACACTGAAATTCTCTTCTGATTGCAAAGTTACAACAATCCAATACTGCACACCGAAAAGTGCTGGAATTCCTTGCACAAATTCCTGTTTTGTTGGCGAATGATACTACTTGTCGACGAAAAAGAAGGGCTTTGATGCAAATAATTCGCCCTTTTGTTTGCATGAATGAGATTTTTGCCTATCTTTGCAACGTCCTTGCCTCTTGCGGCAGAAGCGGGCAACCGTGGGGCCGTGGGGACAAGGGACACACTTGATAAGAAGGCGTTTACTCGACGCTTTGTTCTTTGGCTGCAGGAAAAGTCTCGCAAACTTCATCTCGCCGGAAAGCAAAGCAACAGTAGGTGTCCTCTCGGATGTGGTGCATTGTGCCTGCCGGTGAGCAGGCGTCGGTGTTACATATCTGCGTGGGCTTCTGCGTTGCTCTTCCTTGGCGAGATGGGCAATGCGAGACGCCTCTGCAGCGGGATGGAGCGACAGAAACAGCGCGCTTTTTTTATGCTTGTGCGAAACCTGTAAACAATCAAAAAGTCTATCCCTGTCCCATAGGGTTGATGGGACGCTCTGGCACGGTTTTGTGCCGAAAAACAACAACACACATGAAAAAGACAGTGTTTATTCTTGCAGCTGTGTGCATGTCAGCGGCTGCAAATGCGACCATCCTGCGAGTGAGCAACGTGTCGGGCAGCTCCGCCCCCTACACCAGCATCGAGGACGCCCACGCAGCCGCCAGCTCGGGCGACACGATTATGATCGACGCGTCCGACAAGGATTATTTCACCGGACAGATTACGCTGACGAAGAGCCTCGTGCTTATCGGCCCAGGCTACTGGCTCGTGGACAACGGCATCGTAGAGGAAGGGGCAAGCTCTGCAAAGCTTAACGGACTGCACCTGAAGGGCGAGGGAAGCGTCGTGAAAGGGCTGAATATTGCGGTTCTTTATGTCGAAGCACCGAAGATAGTGGTGAACAGATGTCACTTAGGCAGCGTATCCTTCTCAAAGGGTGCAGACAACGGCATCGTCCACCAGAACTTCATCACGGGCAGCTGTACGACGCCAGGAGGCGTGAGCTCTACTTCCTCGTATGTTCAGATAACGAACAACATCTTCACTGCAACAGGGACGGGAAGCGGAACGACGGTGGGCAACTTCGCCAACAGCTATATTGCCTACAACACCTTCCGCACCTCGCAGGTCTATACGTATAACATCACCGGCACGACCTTCGAGTACAACATCTACGAGACGGTGAAGGAAGCGGGCAGCGGCAACAGCTACGAGAACAACTACGAGACGAATCTGGTGAACGTGCAGGCCACGAATGACTTCATCGACAAGGACTACTACGGGATAGAAATCCCGAAGGAGGTGAGGTCAACCTATGGAGCCTTTGCTGGCGACTCTCCCTACGTCTTCTCGGGCGTGCCGTCAGGTCCCGTCATTCAGGACTTGCAGGTGCCCACGACTGTGGAGATGGGAAGCAAACTCAACGTGACGGTTAAAGTAGGGATGCAGCCATGAGACGCCTGAATCACATCGTGCTCCTGCTCTTGGGGCTTTGCTCTGCCAGTAGCATGGTAGCGCAGTCGCTCCATCGCATCGAGCTCTTCCTCGACGGAGACCCTGGCTACGGCTTGGCTACGGCCTTTACCGATGTCCATGTGGACGGCAACGAGCTGACATTCGACCTTGCCGAGACGGCCCACGGCGCACATATATTATATGTACGCGCACAGGATACGGAGGGACGGTGGTCGGCCACGATGAGCCGTCCGCTCTTCATCGACCGCTATCAGGACATTGTCTATGTGGAGTATTTCTTCGATACGGACCCCGGAGTGGGTAACGCTAACGCCGTCCAGCTGCCGGACCAGGCGTACAAGGGGCACTTGCAGCTCAATCTCGACCTTGACATCGACGGTCTCTCGCTCGGCGAGCACGAACTCTTCGTCCGTGCCCGCGACCGCTACGACCAGTGGACCGACGTCATGAGCCGCCGCTTCGAGGTGGTCAAGAAGAACGACGTGACGCCCGACCCGCCGCAGCCCGTGGGCGACTTCGCCTGTCTGGAATACTTCTTCGACACTGACCCCGGCTACGGACTTGGCCGCAAGCTGGCGACGCCTCGCCTCGGCTCAAACACCTACGTCATGGACTTCACGGACGTGCCCGACGGTGCTCACGTCCTCTACCTCCGTGCCCAGGACACCAACGGCACATGGTCGGCTACGATGAGCCGCCCGCTCTATGTCTTCCGTCCGGCAGGCAAGGTTGTGGCTGTGGAGTACTTCTTCGACGGCAACGACCCGGGTGAGGGCCTCGCACAGAGTGCCACAGTGCCCGACGGCACAGACAGAGCCTTCGCTTTCGACGTGTCCATCGAAGGCCTGGAGGCGGGAGACCATCAGCTTTCGCTGCGTGCCATGGACGACAGAGGCCGCTGGTCTCTGCTCAGGAGCGAGCCGTTCTATTTAAAAGACATAGGCACGGGCATACTGACAGCCCGCAGGCTGATGCCTGTCAGCATCGAGGCTACCGGCAGAAGCTGCATCCTCTCTGCCGATGCCGACGGCCTTGGCGACAGCCAGGTGACCGTCACGACAGCCGCCGGCGTTCGTCTGGCAGCGTCGGAATGGCCGAAGGGTCAGTCGCAGCTTGCAGTGCCTGTGAATGTTTCCGAAGGCACCGTCCTGATTGTCAGCGTGGAAGACCAGTCCACCCACCGTCGTCTGGTGCAGAAGATCATTGCCCGCTGAAGCCCCTTCTCCGTCATTGGAGACATGAAAGGACGTGGACGTGCAGCAAACCACGAATTACACGAATTGACTTCGCCCATAAAGTTCGGACACAATTCGTGAAATTCGTGGTTTTTATATTACTGTCCGCTAAAAATCTTTCCCGGCAGAAACCTTGCCAGGTATCGGTTCGGAGGCAATGCCCCGACGCATGGACCGGCGAGGGGAATGGTGGCAGAGCGGCTGATGCCTTGTGAGGGGAGCTGTCGGTCTATTGCTTGAGGGCTTTGAACTCATTGGTGGTGACGGCGGACATCTGCAGGGTTTCCTTGTCTACCCTGATGTAGCCGTCGTCCATCGGACTGCTGAATCCGAGGCTTTTCTTTGCTCTTTCGCTGATGGGGATGTACCAGGAGAGGTCCGTTTCATGTGCCACGGTGTACTTCTCCAGGTTGCTGTCTCC
>CAJOLC010000044.1 GCA_905235305.1 uncultured Bacteroidaceae bacterium
CGGGCGGTGGAAACGCTGCCTTACAGGGTCTGGCGGACGGCTATGAAACAAGAAAAAGGAGAATAAGGAAGGCGGTGGTTGCTGCCTTTCCTTATTCTCCTTACTATTGATTCACTTACTCCTAACAGAATACCTGGGCGACGAGCTTGGCTTCGTCACCTTCGTAGAAACGGGGCTCGCCGACGGGACTGTAGGCGAAGTCGCCGAAACGGAGCACCTGGACGGCGCAGAACTGACGGTCTTCGCTCAGACAGGCCTCAAGATGGTAGTGGCCGTTGCTGCCGGCTACGGGCTTCCCATGCTTCTGCAGGGCCTCGGACATCTCGGCGGGCGACATGCTGAGCAAGCCGAGGAGACGTTTTCCCTCGTCGGGCGTGTACTCGCGGACAATGATTTCCACACGGCTCCCGGTCGGCGTGTAAGTGACTTTCGTGCGGAAGAAGGACTTCTGCACAGTGATGTTCGGGTATGAAGAAATGGCATTAGCCATCTGCAAATTCTTTAGATTTGACATAGTTATTGCGTATTTGGTGTTTATAAGTAATAAAATTCAAGAGGCTTTCTGTGTAGTCTTGGTCTAACACAGAATGTGCCTCAGGGCAATAACGTAGTAGTGCCGAGGGGCAGAAGTGCAGAATGGTGCGGACTGAAGCCTGCAGTTGGTGAGGGCAGAAGCTACCCATGCGGTGTATGCGCTTCTGATGTATGCGCCTTGGAGCTTGCTCCCAGGGTTCGGAAGCCTTGAGCCGTGGGACGGAAAGACACGTCCGGGACGCGAACTGACAACGCGGTAGAGCTGGACAGGGTCGGTCAGTACGGCCTCTCTGCCTGCCTGCTTCTGTGCGGTCAGCGTGGTCTCCCACCTGTCGAAGCTCGCTTCAACAGGCACAGCCTCACCCTTCCTGACGTTCAGCAGGACGGCGATGCAGGCCGCACAGAGCAGGGCCGCACAGAGCAGGAGGAAGGGTGAGGCTCTCATTTTCTTATGGTCAGAGAATGCAAGATGTAGATGAGCAGCGCCTCGATGCCATAGGCTATCAGGTAGCTGTACCAGAGGTATGCCGGACAGCATTTCGACATGAGCCACAGCACGGGAATGACTGTGAGGGAAAGGGCAAACGAGATAAAGAGCGCCATGTGGTGGTGATGATGCAGTTTATAGACAATCATCAGGACATAGATGTAGCAGAACGGGATGAAGCTGAGGGCAAAGATACGCAGTGCGCGTATGCCTTCGGCCACAAAGTCGGGTTCCGAAGCTCCGAAGAGCTGCACGATGAGCGACGGGAAGCACCAGACGAAGAGGCACGTCAGGACCATGCTTACGGTGATGAACCGGAAGCCTTTCCTAATGACTGTCCGAAGCCCTTCGCTGTTGCCTCGGCCCACTTGTATTGCCCCCAGTGACTGGAGCGTCTGACAGGTGCCGCTGCAAAAGAGGTTGTAAACCTGCAGAAGGTTCATGCACACGGCAAAGGCAAAAATGCCTGTCCGCCCAAGCGTCCCAAGCACGATGGTGTTGGCCGAGAGCATCAGGAGCGTCAGACTTATTGAGGCAATCGCCAAGGGCGCACCTTGCTTCACGATAATGCCACTCCCCATGCCCTCGCGAAGCAGCCGTGGCGCATAGACGAGCCTGTGGTCTTCGGGCTTCCACCAGTGGCTCAGGAGGATGAGAATGCCGATGATGTGGCCCACGACCGTGGCTGCCGACGACCCCGCCATGCCCCATCCGAGCCATTGGATAAAGACGATGTCGAGGCAGAGGTTCGTCGCATTGTCGATGATGACAGCCAGCGAAACCAGTCGCGGCTTGCCATCCACCCCCACCATCGTGGAGAGTCCCCACATCAGGATGAAGGCCGGACTGCCCAACAGCAGCACCCGCATGTAGTCGAGCGCCAGCGGATAGATCTGAGCGTTGTTGCACAGCAGGTGAGCCGTCTGTCCGGGGAAGAGGATGCCTCCGGCCAAAGCCAGCACAATGCCACTGCCCACGCTCATCGTCAATGCTCCTGTGAAGAGCCTCCGCGCCTTCTGCATGTCCTTTCCGCCCAAGGCATAGCCCACCAACATACCGGCCCCCGCGTTGACGAGCAAGTGCAAGGTGAAGATAAACTGGTTGATGGGCTTCGAGAGATTTATGGCACTGACGCCGTCCTCGCTGATGAGATTGCCCACAATGATGCCGTCCACCACGTTCCCCAGACAGCCAGACAAGGCCACGAGGACGTAAGCCCAGAGGTAATTGTAGAAGGGCAGACCGCCTTTAACTTCTCCTTGAAGGTTAGAACCACTTGCCATCGGACTTTTCATGCCGTCATTCTTTCACGCTTTCTTTCTTTTCTTTCCACTCTCATGGCAGTTCAAGGGAGTCCTTATTCGAAGAAGCCGAAGCCTGCGATGGCCGTCAGCATACGATCGATGTAGTCCTGCGTAGTGGTGCTCCAGTAGAAGCCCAGGCGATGGAGAATCTCGGACGTATAGTTGTTCTGGCGGTCCACCATGGCAAACTTCTGCCCGTGGGCCATGTCTTTGTACGCCAACATACTGGAGAGCGCCTTCGCCTTCTGCGGATCACTCTTGGCTTCTTCCATTGCTTCCTCGAACTCTTGCGGGTCTACGAACCGGATTCCGCCGGTGATCTCACTCAGCCGCGTTAGGATGTCGCCCATCAACTCCACATGATTGTTGTAAGGATGGAAGATGACACACTCCTTGGGCGTGGATGCAAGCAGTACGATAGCACGGGCCGTCTCATTGATCGGCGAGAATTCTGCCAAGGCGTCATGGTCAGCATACGGGCAACAACCGAGCATGTTGTAGACACGAATGCGCCCCATGTAGCTGTTCGATTGGAAGTTGACCTGGAACTCACCATCAGTGCTTCGTGCCGCAAGGTTGCCTACGCGCATGATCTTGCCGTTCAGTCCGTGCAAGGCAACAGCATCGAGGATGATGCGGTCGGCCATGAACTTCGAGTACGTATACTGGTTTCCCAGGTATTGCCCGAAGTAGAGTCGCTGCTCGTTTAGCAGGACGTCGGCTGCCGGATAACCGTTGATGGAGGTTCCGCCTACGCTGGTCGTGGAGACATGGACGATTCGGGCACCCGTCTTCAGGCAGAAGTCGACCAGACGACGTGCGCCTCCGATGTTCACGTCCTCAATGTCTGTGCCCCTCGAGAAGTGCTTCACGTTGGCAGCGCAGTTGAATACCGTCTGTATCTTATCGCCCAGGGTCGACAGCTTCTCCGTGAGGTCCTCGGTCACGTCGCCCAGTATGACGTGCAACCTTCCTCCAAAGAGCTCCTTGAAAGCATCGTCGAAGTAGTAGAAGAGCAACGTCCGGAGGCGGCTTTCAGCCTTCTCTGCGGTCTCGCCACGCACCAGGCAATAGATGCACGACGCATCGGAATCAATCAACTCACGCAGCACATGGATGCCGAGATAGCCTGTGGCACCGGTCAGCAATACGGCTCCTAACTCCTGCCTTTCCCCGCGCTTGAAGGCGTCCACAGTATTCTTCTGCAACAGATTGTTGATGGCAGTGTAGTCGAAGCCTGTAATCTCGTCGAAACTCTCTTCTTCTGTGGTGTCGCCCGAAACAAAGCGTGCCAGCAGGCGAGGAGTAGGATTCGCGAAGATATCGCCGTATGCCACGTGCAGCCCCGCCTTGTCGCATTCGATGATGACACGTGTCACCATGAGCGACGTGCCGCCAAGGTCGAAGAAATTGTCCGTAGCTCCCACCTTGTCCATCTGCAGTATGTCTCCGAAGATTTTGGCAAACATGCGTTCCTGATTGTTGCTTGGCTCCACATATTCACGGTCGGAAGCTTGAATCACAGGCGCAGGCAGAGCCTTACGGTTCACCTTCTGGTTCTGGTTCAAGGGTATGGCGTCAATCTGCATAGTGGCAGCCGGCACCATGTATGGCGGCTTTTGCGAAAGGATGAACTGGTTCAGAGCCTTGACGTCAATCTGCTCGTCGCTGACGATGTAGGCAGCAATGTATTTGCCTCCATTCTCGTAGTCGAAGGCTTGGACGGTAGCATCCTTGATGCCCGGATACTGGCGGATGACGGCCTCGACTTCCTTAAGCTCGATGCGGAAGCCGCGAATCTTCACCTGTCCGTCGCGTCGCCCAACGAATTGTATGTTGCCATCTGGCAGGTATCTCACTATGTCGCCGGTACGATAGATGCGGGCATACTTCTCCTCCGTCGTGAAGGGATTGCGGATGTAGGTCTCGGCAGTCTTCTCCGGACGGTTCAGGTATCCACGGCTCACCTGCGGTCCTGCCACCCAAAGCTCGCCTGCAGCACCAAGCGGCAAGCGATGGAACTGCGGGTCGACAATGTAAAGGCGCATGTTGTCGAGCGGCTTGCCGATGGGAATGTCTGCCTCGTACTCCTTCAGAGGATAGGTAGTTGTGAAGATGGTACACTCCGTGGGACCATAGCAATTGTGCATCATGTAGTTCTTAGGCGGATTGAGTGCCGAGAGCTTCTCGCCTCCGACAGAGAAGTGAAGCAGTGAATGGTTGTCGACATTCGTGGCAAACTGATAGCCCACCTGCGTCGTGATGAACGAGTGGGTGATGTTGTTAGCATTGTAATAGTCGTTAAGGTCGGGCAGGTTCAGGCGGATGTCCTCACCTATAATATAGACTGCGGCACCACAAGTAAGGGCTGGATACATATCCATCATGCAGGCGTCGAAGCCATAGCTTGCGTAGGCTGCCACATGACTCTCAGGTGTAAGCCCGTAGTAACGTTGGTACCAATGACAGAAGGCAACGAGGTTGCCGTGCGTCAACTGGCAGCCCTTAGGCACGCCGGTAGAGCCGGAGGTGTAAAGAAGGATGAAGAGGCTGTCGGGCGTCGTGGTGTCTTTAAGGTCATTAAAGTCCTTAAGGTCCTTAAGGTCTTTAGTCAGCAAGACGTCGCCCTTGTACTCGTCCACAATGTCGCGTAGCTCCTCATCGGCAATGAGCAGCTTGGCATTCGCGTCCTGCATCATGAAGTTCAGGCGCTCCTTGGGATAGCTTGGGTCGAGCGGCTGATAAGCACAGCCAGCCTTTAGGATGCCTAACGATGCTATCGCCATCCATTCGCAACGGGGGATAAGCACGGACACTACATCCTCTGCCTTCAAGCCTTTAGAAGCAACATAAGCAGCGATGCGGTCGCTTATCTCATCTACCTCTTTATATGTATAATGTCTGTCCTTATAGACGACGGCAATGTTGTCGGGAACCTGCTTTGCCTGCTTGGCAAAGAGCGAGACGATGGTCTGCGAGGCATCGTATTCAACATCCGTTTCGTTGAAACCGTCAAGCAGAGCTTCTTGCTGGTCGCTGAGCAAAGAGATACTAAGCAAAGGCGCATCGGGCTGACGCATAAAGGCGCAAACGGCCGTGCTGACTGCATCGGCGAGGCTTTGCATCAGGCTTTGCGTATATCGCCCATCGTCGTATTCTATGTATACGCAGTTCTCGCCATTGAATTCCCTAATGTAGAATGCAATGCGGAACTTAGGCACATTCAACTCGAGATTCTCCATCTCAAGCGATGTGCCTTGACATTTGTAGTCAGTAAACAGCCCAAGCTGATAGGCGAACATGATTTCAGCAGTCAGGTCATAGTCCGAAGCAATCTGCGCAAAAGGATAGTTCTCGTGAGTGAGCGTCGTGTCGAAGTCCTCGCTTGTCTCCCGTATGAACTCCATTACGCTTTGCGAACCGATGTTGGCATTGAGTGCAAGGGTGTTGACGAACATGCCTATCGTGTTGCGAATGCTGAGGTTGCTGCGACCGCCACTGATAGTGGTGATGCATAGACGCTCGTTATTTGAGAAGCGCGACAGGACATAGAACACGGCAGCCAAAGTGAGGTGAGCCGGCGTGACCTGATGCTTGCGGCAGAAGTCGCTGACGGCATCGATGTCGATGACAGAGGATGCAATTCCGATGACACCCTGGTCATGAGGGTTCGTCAGGTCAGACTGAATCTCAGTTGGTCCTTCGACTGCCCCCAAGCGACTCTGGAAGTAATCGCGTGCAGCGGCATAGTCAGCACCTTTCTCTGCCTCTTTCTCTGCCATGACAAAGGCTGTATAGCTCATGTCCTCGGGTTCAATCTCGCCACCATTCATCAAGTCGCATAGCTGATGGAAGAAGATGTCATAAGAACCTCCGTCGAAGACGAGATGATGGAAGTCTGTGAGCAGATAGACCTTCTGCGCTGTCTTCACTATCTCCAGCCGATACAAGGGCCCCTTGCTCAGGTTGAAGGGCTTTACGAACTCCAGTTTGTAGCTCGACAACTCTTCCTCGCTCATCTCTGTCAACGGGATGTCGATGGCCTGCTTCAGGTCCTGCACCTGAGTAATCTCGGTGTTTTCTGTCTCGAAATGTATGCTCAGCTCTGGATGAGCCTTTACGAAAGTCTTCAAGGCTGCTCCAAGTTTCTGCACATCGGTCGTAATGGGGAAAGCTATCTTCAGCGGTATATTGTAGATGGTAGAGGTGGGGTTCTTCATGCAATCCACATAAACACCTGTCTGAGCATAGCTCAAGGGAACCTTTTGGAGTTCTTGGACTGCTTGGGCTTGAGGTTCGTCTTGTGATAAACGAGCTTGTGGCTGCATCAGACTCTTCAGGATTTCATTCTCGATGCTTTGCAGCGTACCTGTTTTGACGAGAGACTTGGCATTGAGGCTGACGCCATAACGCTTGCTGATGAGCACGGCCAGCCTGATGGCAGATATAGAAGTGAGTCCGGCATAGCCCAGAATGGTGGTGATGCCGAAGTCCTCATTCCCGACAATGCCGGCAATCAGCCCGTGCAGTTCCTGCTCAAGGACATTCATCGGAGCAATGACCTCTGCCGCCTGTTCGGTCTTCTTCTCAGGCTTTGGCAGCGCACGCTTGTTGACTTTCTGGTTCTGCGTCAATGGGATAGCATCAATCTGCATCGTCACAGCCGGCACCATGTAAGGCGGCTTCTCTGCCAGAATGAAGCTGTTCAGAGCTTCGATGTCTATCTTTTCGTCGCTCACGATGTAGGCCGCGATGTACTTTCCGCCGCCACCTGTCTCCACATCGAACGCCTGCACCGTGGCATCCTTGATGCCCGGGAACTCACGGATAATGGCTTCCACCTCCTTCAGCTCAATGCGGAAGCCTCGAATCTTCACCTGTCCGTCGCGTCGCCCTATGAACTGAATGTTGCCGTCGCTGAGGAATCGGACAATGTCGCCTGTCCGATAGACGCGTGCATACTTGGCCTCGTCGGTGAAGGGGTTCTTTATGTAGGTCTCTGCCGTCTTGTCCGGACGGTTCAGATACCCTCGGCTCACCTGTGGGCCGCTAATCCAAAGTTCTCCGACGGCACCGACCGGCTGCCTCTGCCCCTCGGAGTTGACAACATAGAGTCGTAGGTTTTCAAGTCCTTTGCCGATGGGAATCTCCTTCATCCTCTCTCCTACTCGGAAGATGGTCACAAAGATTGTGCATTCCGTCGGCCCATATACATTATATATATTATAGCCCTTTGGAGGCGTAAGCGACGCCAGTTTCTCTCCACCCATTGAGAGATGCAGCAGAGAATGGTTTTCGATGCTCGTGGCGAACTGGTAGCCTACCTGCGTCGTCATAAAGGAGTGCGTGATGAGATGCTGTTCGAAGTAGTCGTTCAGGGCAATCAAGTCGAGTCGAATCTCTTCGGGGATGATATGGACAGCTGCACCACGGGTGAGCGCAGGATAGAGGTCCATCATGCAAGCATCGAAGCCATAGCTGGCGTATGCTGCAACGCGATGCTCCGGCTGCAAGTCATAGAACTTCCAATACCAGTTGCAGAAGGCGACGAGATTGCCGTGGGTCAACTGGCAACCCTTGGGCACGCCGGTGGAACCACTGGTGTAGAGCAGGATGAAGAGCGAGGAGGGCGTGGTGACGTCGGCAGGGGCTTCGCAGTCTGCGAGGTGCTGTATGTCGCTGGTAAGCAGTACTTCGCCCTGATATTCGCTGGCGATGTCTCTCAACGAAGCGTCGCATATCAGCAGCTTCACCTCGGCATCCTTCATCATAAAGTTAATCCTTTCCTTCGGATAGCTTGGGTCCAGAGGCTGATAGGCACAGCCGGCCTTCAGGATGCCGAGTGAGGCGATGGCCATCCACTCGCACCGAGGGATGAGCACCGACACGACGTCTTCCCGTCCGCCTGCTACCTGTCCACTGTCTCCGGCTCTCCGCTCCATGACATAGCCTGCTATGCGGTCGCTGATGCGGTCAACCTCTGCGTAGGTATATTGCCTGTCCTTATAGACCACGGCTATGGCGTCGGGAGTCGCCTGGGCTTGCTTTCGGAAGAGGGAGACTATGGTTTGCGTGTCGTCGTAGGCAGCATCTTTCTGGTTAAAGCTGTCGAGCAGGCTGACTTGCGATGCAGTGGTGATGCCGACGTCGCACAGACGTTCCTGGCTCAGGAAACCCTTCACGACGACTTCATAGCTTTCGAGGAACTGGCTGACGAGTTCGGGAGAGTATTCAGCCCCGTTGTATTCGGCCTTGACATGATAGCGTCCGCCAAGGATGAAGGCTTTCATGTAGATGGAAACCTCCAGGGTGCTGTTGCCCAGACGTGTGGTCTTCATGGGCTTGCCGCACAGCTGTTCGTCGGAGAAGAGCATTCCGTGCCAGGCGAACATCGAGGCGCTTTCGAGTCCGAGGTCGTGGACTGCATCGCTATAGGAGTAGATTTCGTACTTACGCTGAGTGCTCATCTGGTCTTGAGCCTTGCGGAGGAACTCCAACACCTTGGTCTCTTCGGTGAACTTGGCATAGACCGGCAGCGTCCGCACCGTCATTCCTGCCGTGCGAAGGAGTTGCTTGTCGGTCCGTCCGTTGTAGATGGTGGTGAAGAGCGACTCATGTTCTCCGGCGAAGCGGGCAAGGAGGTAGGCGTAGGCGGCAGTGAAGAAGTTGCTTCGGAAAATGCCGTTCTCCTTGCAGAAGGACTCCACTTCCTGCATCTCCACAGCAAGCGTGCGCATCAGCGAGCTTGCTCTTGAACCACTCTCCTCAAGGTCTGGCGTCAGAGCCGTATAGGTGTCGGCACAGTCGAACTCGCTTGCGTACCACTTCCTTGCTTCTTCGAGCAGCCCTCCCCCACTTTTCATTTCTTCATTCTTCATTCTTTCACTTTCTCTCCTTGCCACTTCTGCCATCGTGATAGCTTCGGGTTCAAGGACTTCCCCCTTGTATGCCTTGTCGATGTCGCCAAGGAGTATCGTCATTGTCGTGTAGTCGGCAATGATGTGATGTATGTCGATGAAGAGGTAGAAGCACGCCTTGTCGCGGAAAATCCTGACGTGGAAGAGCCTGTCGCCACAGATGTTGAAGGGCACGGTGAGTGTGGGTTTGACTGCTTCGATGTCGGCGATATCCTCCACAACCACTTCGAAGCGTTCGTCGTGGCTGATGGTTTGCATGGGTTCGCCCTGCTCGTCGAGTTCGATCCGCGTGAAGAAGGTGGGATGGGCGGCTATGGCTGTGCTGACAGCCTTGCAGAGTCTGGTCGCATCCAGCGTGCCGTCCAAGATGTAGAGGTATGGGATGTTGTAGCAAGCCTCACCGGGATGCGATGCACATTCCACATATATTCCGTACTGTGCCTGTGAGAGAGGAGCCGAAGTTTTCATAATGAAAGGTGAAAAAGTTAAAGGGTGAAAAGTTAAAGGGTGAAAAAGGTTAGACAAGTAAAAAGGGCCTTTACCATTTCTTTGATATGATGCGGGGTGAGATGTTAAGTGATATCCAGGCCCATTTCAGGTCGTTGCTGCTGCTGGTTCGCTTTAATAGTTCCATGGTACTCGAGCCTGCCATATATGAGAAGCCGAGGGAAGTCCTGACATCCCTTACTATCTCGTAGGAGGCTTCGATGTTGATGTCGTGTCCCAAGGTCTTGTTCACGTTTTTCAGCGTTGTTGCCATGGCCAGATAGTGGTAGGATACATTCAGGCCCAGGCCCTTGATGGGACTGTAGTTTACTCCTGTGTATAGGTTCTGCAAGCCAGGCGAGAATGTGTCGCTGAAGGCCTGCACATAGAAGAAGTCCATCATGCCGTAGAACTTGTGGTGAGAGCCATAGACGGGATTGAAGAACTTGAAGACTTTATGCCGGACGAGGCCTATGCCTCCGTTCTTGCGCACGACGAAGTAGTCGTCACCGCTCAGGTAGTCGAAGCCCACGGTGGTTCCCACCTTTTGGGATATCTGGTACTGTGCTTTGACACTCGCCATCCAGGCATCTATCTTGATATTGTCCTCGTTGTGGCCTAGTTGATGATAGTACGAAGTCTCGAGGCTTAGTTTTCTTGGCTTATATGAAACATAACCGCCCACCAGCTGCTGGTATCTGTTGTGTGGCTCGTTGTCGCCTTCCCCGTCCAGTGTTCCTCCTTGCATGCCGATATTCATAAACAGTATGGAGACACCAAGTGGTGTCTTGGGGACATCAAAGTGATACCATAGCGTATGCATCATTTTATAAGGATGAGCACCATCCTTATAGTAGGTGCCGCCACTGATGTTCTCTGCATTCTGGTTGAAGCCGAATACTGTATGAACTTTATGTCCATGGCCTTCATAGCCGAACTTAAGGACGTCGTGGGTGTTTGATGCCACGGCCCAATCATTTGCGCCTATGATGCGCTCGTCATCGTAGGAAAGCACTTGCCGCCCAAATTGGGTAAAGAGGCCGCTCTTCGTGTATAGCTTTGCCCACGCTTCTTGGAGGTTGAAGTTTCCATTGCCTTTCTGCCCCCATACACCGCTGTGCTGTGCTGTTATCTTTGTCTCGAGGTGAGGGCGCTTGTAGGTCACGGACAGGCGCGATCGTCCCATGATGAACTGCGCATGATTCTCTGCCGCTCCTTCGGTGAACCCGCCATAGCGTAATTCGCCTCGGCCGAATATGTTAAGGTCAACGTCAAGCTGGTTCTCGCCCTCGCTTTGGCCTTCCTTACGGTTGCCGAAGAGTGGTTTCTTCTGGTCGTCTGCTGTCGTTTCATTCTGTGCAGAGGCCATTGTCGCTGCAAGCAACAGCAACAGGATAAATACTTTTCTCATTCAACTTCGAAGATATTGATGAAACCTGTGAGTTTGAATACGCTCTTGATGTCCTCGTTCATGTTTTTCAGGACGACTTTGCTGCCGCCTGCCTTTGCCCCTTTCAGGATACTGATGAGGATGCGCAGGCCGCTGGAAGCGATGTATTCCAGGCCAGTGCAATCGATGATGACATCCTTGCCGTTAGTGGCATAGAGCGGTTGCAGCTTCTTTTCCACGTCGGCAGCAGCTGCCGTATCAAGTTCGCCTTCGAGTGTCACGAGGTACTTGTCCTCCAATTGTTCGATGTTTGTATTCATATCATTGTTCGTTTATAAGTTTTTGCTGAGTGTCAGGATGTTTCTTCCGTCGATGCGTTCGTAGTTGATAAAGTCCATGAGTTCGCGCACGAGCAGGATGCCGAGTCCTCCTATGGGACGTTCCTCTGCCGAGAGTGTTGTGTCGGCTGCCGTGACTTTCGTGGGGTTGAAGGGGATTCCGGAGTCGGAGATGACGAACTTCAGCCGTTGTCCATCTGATGTGGCATGTATGTCCACGTTTCCCTTTGTGCCTTTCGGATAGGCATATTCCATGACATTGACTACGGTTTCCTCCACAGCAAGACGTAGCTTGCTGGTCAGCGACTTGTCGAGTGACAGCTTTTCCGCCACTTGCTTCACGAAGGCGCCGAGTGCCGTGACTTCCGCGACATCGTTTTGCAGCGTAATGCTTTCACTGATGATGCTTTGCTCTTGCGATGGCGTATAGCTCAGCGCGAGCAGTGTCAGGTCGTCGCTTTGTTCTGTCTCGCCTATGAACTTCTGCCAGCATGCAATGGTCTTCTCCACCAGCGTCTTGGGGTTTGTGGTGCCCGATGCTGCTATCGTCTGCATGACTCTCTTCCTGCCGAAGAGTTTGCCTTTGGCATTGCGTGCTTCCGTGAGGCCGTCGGTGTAGAGGAACAGTGCGGAGCCTGCCTGCATCTGCATGGTTTGCATCTTGTATTCGAAGTCTTCGAAGAGGCCGATGGGAAGGTTGGGGGCTGCTTCGACCATTGAGCCTTGCAGGTTTGGCTCGATGAGGATGGGCAATTCGTGTCCGGCGTTGCAGTAACGCAGATGTCCTGTGGGCAGGTCCAGTACGCCGACAAAGAGTGTGACGAATATGTTTGTCTGGTTGTTGCGGCAGGCTGTCTCGTTGAGGCGCTTCATGATGCGTGCCGGATCGTCCTCGCGCGATGCGATATTGCGGAAGAGCGCCTGCATGATTGCCATGATGAGTGCTGACGGGATGCCTTTTCCGCTTACGTCGCCGATGCAGAAGAAGAGTTTGCCGTCGCGCTCGAAGGCATTGTAGAGGTCGCCTCCGACTGCCTTTGCCGGTGTGAGCCGTCCTTCGACCTGTACGTTGTCCGTGTACTTCATTGCTGCATCTTTTTCCGGCAGTAATGCTTGCTGTATGTTGCTTGCTATGTGGAGTTCGTTTGCCATGCGTTCCTGTTCCAGGGCTTGGCTATGGAGCTTCTCTTCGTCCTTTGCGAAGCGATGGATGAGGTAGAGCAGGATGCCGATTGCCAGTAGCGAGAGCCACATGAGCCGGAGCCGCAGTTCCTTGAGCGGGCCGTATACTTCGTCGTCGTAGCAAACGACAGCTATCTGCCAATGTGGTATGCCTCGCATGCTGGAGTAGAAGATGGAGCCGCTGCGCTCTTTTCTGTCGAATTCTATTGTCTTGCTTTGTCTGTTGCTTCTTGATCGACGTTCTATGGTGCTGTCGTTGATGAGGGAGGTGACGAACTCCACTTCTTTGCTGAGGGTGGAATCTGTCGGGCCGGCTATCAGCTTACCGTCCTCGGTGAGCAGGAGGTCGAAGGATGAGGGATAGATATGGCGGCTGTTCAGTGTGTCGCCCAGCCTTTCCGTGTCGATGTCTATGCCGAATACGGCCACGGTGTCACCTGTGAACTCGTAGATAGGCACGGCGTAGGTGACGAGCCGCATTTGGAAATAGGTGTCGAAGTATGGTCCCACCCAGCTGTTAGCCTTAATCCTTTGTATGTCCTTGTAGAAGCCATCCTTCGTGTAGTCGAAGTCATCGCCTGCGATTTGCTGGCGCACGATGCCGGTATCTGTCCTTGTTGCGTAGGGCTCGAACAGTCTTCCCTTGTCCTTATAGTAGTTCGGGATGAAGGAGATACCGCAGCCTTTCAGTTGGGGGGCGTATTTGGTGATCTGTGCAACGATGCTGAACAGGGAGTCCGGAGTGCCGAGGTTGTATTTCACCTCCATGATGTGGCTCTTGAGAGTGTGCTCGGAGTCCTCGACTACGCGCCTGGTGATGATGGATTTCATCGTCAGCTCCATCGCTGCATGCTTCTCCAGCTCTTCCTCCACCAGCCGGTGTGTGTAGTAATACTGGCCTACCGAGAGCAGCTCAAGCAGCAATACTGCCACGATGACAATCAGGAGTCCCTTTCTCCTCCTGAGTAACAGAGAGAAGTCTTTCGCTTTGCCCATACGGATTAATACTCTTTGCTTGGTATTCTACTCTAATGCTATCTATGACCTTACAAAGATAATGTTTTTCCGAAACATTGTGCTATTTTTCCCTTATTTTATTTGATAAACTGTTGAAAAGGTGTGATTTTGCCTGCGAGAATGGCTTTG
>CAJOLC010000045.1 GCA_905235305.1 uncultured Bacteroidaceae bacterium
AAAAACGTCAAAAGACAAGAGATATTATGGAATAATTTTGTTATTATGCTAAAATTGTGTGTTTTATACCGAATAGGTCTTCATGCAAGACACTATGGAATTTTCCCGTTCCGAACAGGTCATCAGGCATGATACAGCTCTATTTTCATTCTTTCATTACTTCACTTTCCCTTCTCCCGCCTTCCGCGTCGGGGGACATGGCAGTATGGGTTGTTTGAACATACATGTATATTCAATTGCAGGTTCATGAATATTCAATTGCACATACATGTATGTTCAAACAACCCATACTGCTATGTCGGGCAATGCGGAAAGCTGGAGAAGTATAAAAAGAGTAAAAATATAGTCTAATGACCTGCTTGGGTTCAAAACTTCTTCGCTACAAAGGCTTTAAACTACACACGTCAACCTTGCAAAGATGGCACGTCGGGTTTGCGAACTACCTTATCTGTCTTGCAGATTAGCTGTGCTTGTATCGAATGGCAAGCATTGTGAGGTCGTCGCTCTGTTCTGCTCCTGCCACAAAATGTTGCAGAGCTTCAGCCTGAAGGGTAACGATGGATTCGGGAACTAATTGGCATCCGCTATGCAGAATCTGCTGGGCAGTCTTCGTCATACGCTGCTTGCCGTATTGGACGTTTGCTTTGTTCCCTGCCTCTGTCAGTCCGTCGGTATAGAGAAAGATAATGGTGCCTGGACTGATAAGGGCTTCCCGTCCTTCGTAGGTCCAATCGGGCTTCAGTCCTACAGGTATGTTGTCTGCTGCGCAGGGCAGTAGTCTTGTGCCTTTTTCGATGAGCAACGGCTCCTCATGCCCGGCGTTGCAGTAGTGTAACAGTCCGGACTTCAGATCGAGCACACCGACAAATAATGTTACAAACATATCCGTTTCATTCATCTCGACTATAGACTGGTTGATGGCCTCAATGATGTTTGCGGGCTGGTCTTCACGAATTGAAACATTACGGAAAAGGCATCGAGTCACAGCCATCAGAAGCGATGAAGGTACTCCTTTACCGGAAACATCGCCTATGCAGAAGAATAGCTTCTCGTCACGAACGTGGAAGTCATAGAGGTCGCCACCCACCTCCTTTGCAGGCACAAGCGATGCATAGATGTCGAAGTTGGCAGAGAACTCGGAGTTGAGAGAGGAGTGCTTTGGCAACATGCTCTGCTGTATGTCGCGGGCAATATGCAGTTCGCTGTCGATACGCTGCCTTTCAGCATTGGCCTTCTGTAGTGAACGTGCACTCCGTGCAGTGCGGAAAATGATGTATCCCAGCAGAGCAATACCCGCCAACATGAGTAGTCTCAGGTACAGACCTCTCTCTCGCAGGCCGGCATATATCTCCTTCTGATTACATACGACGGACATTGACCACCCTGTCTCACCATCCACAGGAGCATAAAAGACACTGAGTTTCTCACCATTGTTATCTGTCACATCCTGATGACCACTTTGCCCGCTCAGCTGTTGTTGGTTGATGAATCGGGTGGTGGTATCGGACGATGTGGCAGTAACTTCCTGTATGGTTCTGCGCATTACGAAGTCTTCGTCCGGGCAGACCATCACCAAACCCTTGCGAGATATGACGACGTTGAAACTGGAGGGATATATGTGGTTGGCATTTATGACGCTGGAGAGCCATTCCAACGAGACATCAGCTCCAAGCAAGGCAACCGTCTCACCTTTGTTGTTGTGAATGGGAATGGTGTATGTGCAGAGCATCATCCTTGCCCCCGCATTGTCAAAGTAAGGCTCACTCCAGACGCCTTTGCCAGCTTCAAGTCCGTTCAGGTAGAACTCAGCCTTCAGGTAGTCGTGCGAAGGGCTGCCGATTTGTGCTTCATCGATTGAACCATCCTGACGCTTGGCAACATAGGGCTCGAACCAAAGACCTTTCTTAGGGTAATAGTTTGCTTTGAACATCAGTGCGGCGCCAACAATAGTGGAATTGTCTTCAACCATTCTTCGAAGGACAGGATAAAGCGAGTCTGGCTCCTCAAGACAGCGTTCTGCTGCCCAGACTGAATTACTGATAACCGTCTCTACAGCTACCATCACCTTTTGAATCTCAAGGTTCTTTACGCGCAATTCCGTTTCGGCTCTGTGCTCCGCCTCTTCCTGTATACCCTTGTGGGCATACAGATATTCCACTATAAAGATAAGTTCCAGCAGAACTGCAACGGTGACAATAATGACGATACTATTCCAGGTCTTCATAATTTCCAGTCGCTTAAGGTCTGGCACACGTCTTTGATGTAGTCGATACGCATTGCCACTCGTTCGTTGAAAGTGGCTTTGCATTCCTCAATCACATTCTGTGGGAACGAGTCGGAAAGTGCCAGCCAACTGAAGTTCCTGACGAGTGATACCACCTCTATCTGCGCCTTGATGTCTTTGCTCATCCTTCCGTCAAAGTAACAGCGGATGGCTTTATCCCAGAAGCGTTGACCTAATTCTCGGGGTATTCCGATTGTTTTCTCGTAATCGCCAATAAGTCCGACCATCGAGGAATAAGAATGTCCCAAGTCGAGTAGGGGATTGCCATAGCTGACCTCGCCCATATCAATGAGCATCAGTTCATCATCTTGAACCATGACATTCTTAGTCTGCAAGTCAAGGTGGAGCAGCCGGCCGGCCGGCGGAATGCAGTCGAGAATGCCATGCAATATGTTTAGGCTTTCCTCAGAGAAATAACGACGGATGTGTTCTATCTGCCGATGTTCGTGTTCTATAGCCGAGGGTATGCCAGTACCAACCGGGACCTCTATCTCATGCATCTGCCTGTAGAGGTCGGCAAACTTCATGGCAAACTCATCAAGTCGCTCAGGATGTTGCTTTAAAAATGTACTTAGTGTCTTAGCTTTAAGCAGTTCGTAAACAAGGCCATAGCATTCGGGGGAGCCTTCTGATTCCAATACTACTTTGACTACATCAAACGATATGGGTGTAGGCATTCCAAGTACAAAGGCTTCCTTCGACAGTGTTATCTCCCGACGAACCTCCTCCATCGTTGTACCCTCACGGAACACCTTGATAATTGTATCGCCATCAAGTCTGTAGACTTTACCGACATTTCCGATACCAATCAGCCGACAGCCCTTTACACTTAGTCTTCGCACAGCTCGTTCCACGGTCATTATCTTCGTGAAACCTGTTGTCTCGAGCACTTCATAGACTTGCGACTGTACGTTTATAACACGAAAGTCCTTGAATCGCTTTGTCAGGGAAAGCAAGATGCGTAGGCCTGAACTGGAGATATATTCCAGTTCCATGGCATCGCAAATCAGCGAATTGACCTGAACCATATCTGCCAGCTCACGATTAATCTTAGCATTCGCTTCAGCCGAAGTGGCTGTATCCAAGTGCCCGGCAAAAGAGATAATCACCTCTTTCGTATCGATATTCTGCACAATATTGCAGGTCATGTTCATTTCCTGTGCCATATAGAAGGTACATTCTGTGGGCAAAGATACAAAAATTTAATTGAAAGTCGAACGTGACAAATTAAATTTGTTGGAATAAATCTTTCATTTGCTTGCCATGCAGAATAGAAGCGAGTTTCAAAACCTATTGATACTTCTTTTATCCCTTTTCCAGACTAAATACACATAAGATAACAGAACAATGTTCATCATCAGGGAATAGAGAATGGCAGGAATAGCCATCACTTCGTTGGCAAAGATGAAGGGACTGGAGGCGATGGCAATAGCCTGCGCCGCATTCTGTATGCCTACCTCGATGACTACGGTTCTGCGCTGCTGGATATTGTTCCTTACCATACGGGAGAGAAGGGAGGAGCAGCCGACAGCCAGCAGAATCAGTGCTGTCACGCAAAGCCCTAAGATGCCGATATTCTCCAGAATGGTATGCCGATGCTGTATGTAAAAGACAGTTATGAGCACCAGCAGCAGAGGGAACGCCAGTTTAGAGAGTATCTTGTCCATCTTCTCGGCTGCCTTAGGCGTGAGATAGTGTATGCCCAACCCCAGAAATACAGGCACAAGCATCATCACCAGATTCTGCTTCACCAGATTACCTACAGGCAGAGTGATGCCGACGCTCTCTCCCATGAGCCTGGTGGTCCAATCCATTATTGCGGGTATCGTGAACAGCGTAATGGTGCTGCTGACAGCCGTAAGCGTCACAGACAACGCCACGTCCCCACCAGCCAGCTTGGATAATACATTGGAGGAACTTCCGCCTGGGCAGCAGGCAATAAGCACCAAGCCGATGAAGAACACAGGCGGCAGGCGAAACAAATAGGCAAGCCCCAGTGCAATGGCTGGAAGCAAAACCAGCTGACCGAAAAGCGCAACCGCCACGGGCCACGGGTGACGAAATACTTTCCCGAAATCCTCCAGACGCAGACTCAGACCCAGATTGAACATCAGGAGCAACAGGATGGGGAGCACAATCCAAATCGTATTCATAAGGTCTTATTCGAGGTGCAACAGTTTTGCGGCATTGCCGTAGGCGAACCTCTCCTTGTCGTCTTGTGTGAGCGGTGCATTCTCGAGGAACGGGCGGCCGTCGTCCTGTGGAATGTAGGGGTAATCGGCAGAGAAGAGCAGATGCCCGATGCCGAGTTTCTTGATGCAGAAGTCCATATTGTCGTAGTCATAGATGCCGCTGGGTGTTACCCAAATGTTGCGCTTATAATAGGCGGAGAATGTCTCCGGCAACTTGGTACAGTCCTGCGTCAAAGCTTGGTCGAAGCGCGATAGATAGTACGGCATTAGCTCACCCCAGTGTCCACTGATGACTTTCAGATTGGGGAACCGTTCAAACACGCCTGCCAATATCATGCGCACCACCTGTATGCCAGCCTCTAAGTGCCAGCCGAAGCCATAGGTGTAGAGCAACATGCTCACTGCGTCGCTGAAGCCTTTGTAATAAGCGTCCGACACTGCGCGGAAAGGGAACCCCGGGTGAATGTAAATGGGCAGGTCCAGTTCAGTGAGAGCCTGCCATACGGGAGCGTACTTGGCATCGTCGAGGAAGGTGGCGTCGATCTCTGGACGGCCGGCAATCAGCACACCCACAGAGCCGAGTTCGCTGGCGGTGCGGCGCATCTCGTCGGCAGCAGCCTGCGGATTGTCCCAAGGCAGGGTTGCGAAGAAGCGGAAACGCGAGGGGTGTTCCTTGACGAGCGAGGCAAGGTAGTTGTTGGCGTTTTGGGCCAAAGTGAGTGCCTCGTTGCCTTTCACCCATTGAACATTGCCCGCAAGAGACAATACCTCAATATCGATGCCGCTGCGGTCCATGGCATTCAGACGTGTTTCTCCCATCTCAAACAGTTGCCCGGCAGAGGGTGTTGCAGGCATGTCGGCACGATAAAACGTGTCTAAGTAAGGAACGTTGTTCTTACAAACTTCGGCGGTTGCCGCACCGATGGCACGGTCAACGGTATGCTCTTCCAATGCAATAATTTTCATCTTCTTTGTCTTTATAATGTAGTTTCAATACCTTTTGCTACTTGTTTCCTACACGCTTATAAGAGACTTTTCCCTATGCTTTATGCGCTCCGGATTCTTCCCTGGTCATAAATTTTAATACGATATGTTTGTTTTGCAAAGGTACAACAAATTTAAGATAAACAGGTAGGAAATCGTCACATAATAGTATTCTATAGTTCATCTTTCTTCATCCTCCATCTTGCATAGCACAATGGGTTGTTTGAACATACATGTATATTCAATTGCAGGTTCATGAATATTCAATTGCACATACATGTATGTTCAAACAACCCTCCCTGCCATGTCCTCCGACGCGGCAGGTTGGAGAAGTTGAAAAGATAGGGTGAAAGAGTGAGAAACAGGTAGAGGGGGAAGGCCTGATGACTTGTTCGGGATAAATCGTTCCTCTGTAGGTGAATGCGACTGCTGCCTTGAATGTATGACGAAAAGCGATAGCAGAAAATAAGAGATAGTTTCATTATCTCACATTAAATATGTATCTTTGTGGTCGGAAATGTATTAAAGTTAATATTGATGCGGTATATGAAAGGTAAGTTAATGACGGGCTTTTGCCTGCTCAGCCTATGTCTCAGTGCAATGGCGAGCGGCGAGATCAGGCAGGTTCCGTTTACCGATGTGCAGGTAAACGACCAGTTCTGGAAGCAGAGACTCGATGTGATGCGAAGCACAACTATCCGTTATGCCTTCCAAAAGGTGTCGGATGCAGGTCAGATCCGCAACTTCGAGTATGCGGGCAAGATAGTCAGCGGCGAAGCGAATGTAGGCGATCTGACGTTCCAGTCAGGTCAGCCCTACGACGATGCTGAGGTGTATAAGGTCCTGGAGGGTGCGGCGTATGTTCTCGAAACTCATCCGGATGCCAGCCTCGAAGCATATTGCGACGGTGTCATCGATAAGATTTGTTCTGCCCAGGAACCCGACGGCTACATCCAGACTAACTTTACGAGCTTCTGCATCCGTCGGCAATGTTAAGTTTGACATAAAGGTCACGGGATCATATCCTTATAAAGGCGAGATGAAGTTGCTCTTCAATGGCGTAGAAGGCGATGCAAGCGGCAAGATGCTGAAGGTTCGCATTCCAGGTTGGGCAGTAAACAGGCCTGTGGAGAGCGACCTATATGCATACACAAACCCAACGACTACACCTGTCTCCATCAAGTTGAATGGAGAAGAAATCGATTATACAGTCCAGGACGGCTATGCCCTCCTGCAAAAGGAATGGAGGGAAGGTGATGAAGTAACTCTGACATTACCCATGGACATCCATCAAGTTGTTTCTAATGCAAATCTAAAGAGTAACGAAGGACTCCGTGCTTATGAGCGTGGTCCGTTGGTTTATTGTGCAGAAGGCATCGACAACGGCGGCATGACGGTGCAGGTGCTATCGGACAGCATTGGACGATGAAAGTAAACAAGACGAACCGCAACTATCTGATGCTGCTTTATTGGGGCGACGAGGAAGACGTCCGCAATTTCGACATCATGTGCGACGACGTGTTGGTGGCAAGTGAAAGCCTTAGCCATAACGCCCCGGGACGATTCATGATGCGTTGTTATCCGATTCCCGAGGAAGCGACAAGCGGCAAGGAATCTGTGCGGATACATCTGACTTCCCCGACAGGCACAAGAACCGGTGGCCTGTTTTACGCCTACATGATGTCGTCGAAAGATGAACCGACTGGAATAGACACAACAACCGGCACCAGGCAGTCAGCAGAATTCTGGTACAACCTTGCCGGTCAGCGTCTAAGCAAACCGCAAAAGGGCGTTATAATCGCCAATGGCAAAATCAAGACAGTCTTATGACAATCGAAAGTTATACTTATATAATGGCCTGATTTGACACGAGATGAAGAACATCATCATAATTAAAAGACTTCCTTTCGGCGGAAACTTTTTAGCCATTAATCTCTTCGGGTTTATCTTTGCCTTGAGAGAACTAAACCCTGTAGAGCTTAATCACGAACTGATTCATTCTGCCCAACAGCGGGAATTGCTCTATCTGCCGTTCTTCGTTTGGTATGGCACTGAGTGGTTTATCCTTTACATAAAGTATCGCGACTTTACAAAAGCCTATTATAACATTAGGTTTGAGAAGGAGGCTTATCGTCACCAGCACGACGAGTCTTACTTATCAAGCAGGAAGCATTTCTCATATTTATAGTAGGGATATTAGTAGTGTGTCGTCGGCACTACCACTCATCTACCTTCTGTTCTCGGCGGAAAGTCTCCAGTTGCTCTTGCAGGCGGGATAAATGATTTGCGTATTTCTTGCTCGCATAGACGTTTCGGAGCTCGTTGGGATCTTTCTTCAGGTCGTAGAGCTCATCATAGGAACCCTTTGAACCATAGAAATGTATTAGCTTGTATCTGCCGTCGCTCACTCCGTCGTGCCGCATGACGTTGTGTTCTGCCGGATGATCATAGTAGTGATAATACAGGTACTTACGCCATCCTTTGGGTGATTTCCCGCCGCGAGACATGAGGGGAAGTAGGGAAGTACCCACCATCTGGCGTGGCTTCTCTGCATCTGCTATATCGAGAAACGTAGGGGCAAAGTCGATGTTTTGTACGAGGGCGTCGCTTTTCTCACCACCTTTCATGCCTGGAGTGCAGACGAGTAGGGGAGTGCGAAACGACTCTTCGTACATGAATCTCTTGTCGAACCATCCGTGTTCACCCATGTAAAATCCCTGATCACTTGTGTAAACTATCATGGTATTGTCTATCAAGTCATTATCTTCCAAGTAATCAAGTAGTCGTCCAACCTGCTCATCTATGCTATGGATAACGCGCAAATAGTCGCGGATGTAGTGTTGATACTTCCATCGGAGCAGGTCGTCTCCACTCAGATGACTGGTCAGGATTGCTTCGCCACGAGGAATGTAGACTGATTCCCATGCTTGTCTTTGTTCGGGTGACATGCGAGACAGCTGATGGCGAAAGCTGTCGCCGTTCCGCTCGTGCGTATAACCCATTCCGGGCTTTATCTGTGTCACCTTGAGGTCATAGCACATCTCCATGTCCTTGGCGATACTCATCTGCTGGTCATGCGCGGCTTGTCCTCTTGTTTCATAGTTGTCATAGAACGTCTCGGGCAAAGGAAACTCCACGTCTTCGTAGAGATTCAGCATGTCGAGAGGTGGCATCCAGTTCCGGTGAGGCGCTTTATGATGGACGAAGAGCGCAAAAGGTTTGTCTTTGTCGCGCGTTTCGAGGAACTGAATGGCATGGTCTGTGATGAGATTTGTTGCGTAGCCTTTCTCGACGACATATTTCCCGTCGGTTTCTTTCGAACGAAATCTTGGGTCATAATACTCGCCTTGACCTGACAGGATATGATAGACATCGAATCCTTTCGGCTCACAAAGCATGTGCCACTTGCCGACCATGCAGGTCTGATAACCAGACATCTGTAGGTATTCACTGACGAAAGGCGCGTCCGCATCAATAGGGCAGTCGAGCGTCCTCTGACCACTTTGATGGCTATACATGCCGGTCATCAGGCAGGCGCGACTTGGCGTGCTGAGCGAGTTCTCCACATAAGCGCGCCGGAACAACATTCCACGTTCCGCGATTCTGTCGAGGTTTGGGGTAGGGGCTTGCTTGCTGAGCTGATGACCGTAAGCACTGATGGCCTGATACGAATGGTCGTCGCTCATGATATATACGATGTTCCAACGCTGAGCCAATGTAGAACTGAAGGCACAACTGCTGAGGAAAAGGAACGGAAGTCTGTTCATCATTGTACCATTCTTTCTTGTGCGATGGCAATTTCTTGCATGATTCGTATCACATACGGCAGTATGATGTGGCATTCCTGTTTGTTCTCGATGAGTGAGAGGAACTCGCTAAACTCATAGCTCAAACGGTGACGGTTGCCCTCGCTTCTGTAGATGACTGGTTCTTTCCCAGCCAGATGCAAGGTGAACGACTCGAGAATACTGACCGGACCATGTATCTCGATATATCCGTCTTCACCTTGAATGCAGGCATACGACAGCCCATCTGAGTCCTTTGATGCGCTTAAGACTGCCAACGAATCAGGATAATGGCAGAGTAGGGTGCCGCTTGTGTCGATGCCGTTAAAGCCCCTGTTGCAGTCGTAGCGAATAGATCTTGGCGGTCCGAACAGGGCAATCGCGAAGCAGAGATTGTAGATGTTAAGGTCCGCAAGCGTTCCGCCGGCCATATTCGGGTCGAAAACCGGAGTCAGTTCACCTTTCAGGTAACGGTCGTACCGACTGCTTCTTTGGGCAAAGTTGCAATGAATCATCCTTACTTTACCAATCATGGGCAAGACTTCCTGCAGTCTGCGGAAGAGAGGCATATAGAGCAAAGAGAACGCCGGTAAGCAATAGACGCACTGCTGGATGGCAGTGTCGATGAGTTCCTCCGTTTGAACACGGTTGACGGCAACGGGCTTCTCTATAATGACATGCTTTCCCGCCATCATTGCATGCATGGCATATTCGTGATGAACATGATTCGCGTTGGCAATGTAGACGTAATCTGCTTCAGCTTCTTGCAGCATACGCTGGTAATCTGTATACACGAAACCAGTTGGAGCAAAAGCTTGGCAGAGGTCGATTGCGTGTTCAACGCTGTGCTCACGAGCAAAGATGCCAGTCACCTCTATTCTTCCAGCGAACTCGTCATGCAGCATACGCATCACTTCTTCAGCAATCTTTCCAGTTCCGACGATTGATAATTTCATAATTAACGATGTAATTTTCTGCAAAGTTAATTGTTTTTCCAAAATAAACAAAACATTTCATCCATTATGACCTCATCAGTCAACTTTACAGATGATTCCCCACTTGTTACTAAACATAACACCAATTATCATCTGAATGGACGCGTCCTTGTGGGCAGAGGGACGCGTCCCTATGGCAAGAAGGACGTGTCCCTCCGGGCAGAGCGACGCGTCCCTCTGAGCTATGCGACTATAGGATTAAAAATACTTATCCGCACAAAAAAGAAGGCAACACTTGCCGTATTGGAAGCGTTGCCCTTTTATAGAAACTGATTTCTTTCGTTCAGAGGATTCCCAACTCCTTGAAAACCTTCTTGAGTTTCACGACGGATTCGTCAACTTGTTCGCGCGTGTGGGTTGCCATAAGCGCATAGCGGACCAATGTATCCTGCGGAGCACAGGCAGGAGGAATCACCGGATTGATGAAGACGCCCTCATTAAATGCCTTGGCAACCGCCATAAACGTCTTGTCTGTATCGCGGACATAAAGCGGAATGATTGGACTTTCCGTGTCGCCTATCTCGAAACCTTCCTCGCGGAAACGCTTCAAAGCATAGTTCGTGACACTCCAAAGTGCCTCCAGGCGCTCGGGTTCATTCTGTATGATATGAAGGGCCTCGCGAGCGGCGGCAGTAGCTGCCGGCGTACAACTTGCGCTGAAGATGTAGGTGCGAGCAGTGTGACGAAGCCAGTTGATTATACTTCTGTCAGCAGCAATGAAGCCGCCAATTGAGGCGAGACTCTTCGAGAAGGTGCCCATGATGAGATCAACTTCGTCAGTCAAGCCGAAATGATTGCAAACTCCCCTGCCCTGCTTGCCGAAGACGCCGATTCCATGCGCCTCGTCCACCATAATCGTGGCATTATATTTCTTCTTCAACTCAACTATCTCCGGCAGTTTGCAGAGGTCACCTTCCATGCTGAAGACGCCATCCACAACAATGAGCTTCACGCGGTCGGGCTCACATTTCTGGAGCTGCTTCTCGAGGTCCTCCATGTCATTATGCTTGTACTTGAGCTGCGTGGCAAAACTCAAGCGGCGACCATCTACAATGCTTGCGTGGTCACGGTCGTCACAAATGACGTAATCATTGCGGTCGACAACCTGACTTATCACGCCGCTGTTGACGGTGAAACCTGTTGCAAAGCAAAGGGCCTCGTCTTTTCCGACGAACTCAGCCAGTTCTTTCTCGAGCTGGACATGTATGTCGAGGGTTCCGTTCAGGAATCGACTGCCGGCACATCCGCTGCCATATTTCTGCATAGCAGCACACCCGGCATCAATGACACGCTGATCTCCCGTCAGACCTGTGTAGGCATTCGAACCAAACATAAGCACACGACGACCTTCCATGATTACCTCTGTGCCCTGTTTTCCTTCAATCTCACGGAAATAAGGGTAAATACCCTGCGCCATAAACTCTTGCGGAAGTGTGTATTTAGCACATCTGTCTTGTAATAATCCCATAATAATCTTACATTAAGTGCTTATCTCAAGCCCTCCCCTAAAAGGAAAGACATTTCGTGACAACACTACCATCCCTTTAGAGAGGACTTGGGAGAAGCTACTCTTATCTCTTATAACTCTTAATTTTCGTGCGCAAAGGTACTCCTTTTTCTTGAAATATCTATGCACAGGGACTAAAAAAAATGCATAGTGTGTCTATTTATATTAATAATGTATACGAATTGCACAAAAATCCGTATCTTTGTGCTCGAATTATGGCTTACAAGAAAAAGATTCAATTCATTGTGAACCCCATTTCGGGTACTTCAGACAAGAAGCACATCATCGACCTTATCCCGAAGTATCTCGACAGCACTCACTTCGAGTGGACTATACGCTACACGGAGCACAAAGGCCATGCCGCGCAGTTTGTTGGCGAGGCAATCGAGCAAGGCACAGACGTCGTTGTGGCTGTGGGAGGCGATGGAACCGTCAATGAAGTGGCACGAAGTCTTGTCCATACAGACACCGCTCTGGGCATTATCCCATGTGGAAGCGGCAATGGCCTGGCCAGACATCTCTACATCCCAATGAATCCTGATGGTGCGCTGGCAGTTCTCGCCGACTGCCACATCGAGAGTCTTGACTACGGAACGATTGACGATGTGCCTTTCTTCTGCACCTGCGGCGTAGGCTTCGACGCATTTATCAGCGACAGATTTGCTAAGAGCAACCGTCGGGGATTACTTACTTACATCGAGAACACGCTGAAGGAAGGACTGAAATATAAGCCCGATACATACGAGATCACTATTGACGGCGAGCGTCAGGTCTACAAGGCTTTCCTTATTGCCTGCGCCAATGCAAGCCAGTACGGGAATAATGTCTACATTGCTCCTCATGCCAGCATGAGCGACGGATTGATGGATGTGACGTTGATGGAGCCTTTTACTATGCTTGAAGCTCCGCAGATTGCCATCCAGCTCTTCAATAAAACCATTACGACAAACAGCCGCATCCGCTCGTTCCGATGCAAGCATCTGCACATCAAGCGTACTGCTTCGGGCGTAATCCACTTCGACGGTGACCCGAAAGAAGCTGGCGAAGAGCTCGACGTGACGCTCGTCCCAAAGGGCATCCGCATGGTTGTCAACACGAAGGAACAGCCGTACATGCCGCCATTGCTTCGTGCCTTCTCTGATGTCTATCATGGCATAAACGAGGAAATCACGACCTTCGGTGCAGACTTACGTGCCGATCTCAAAGAAGGTCAGAGGCGCATCAACACGATCAACGAGGAACTCCTGCGTAAGCTTCGGATGAAGTAAGGCTGATTAGCATTGGGCAATTGTGCAATTCATGTACGATATCAAAGGAGCTGTAGGCAGGCTGTCAGACAGATCTCCTTTATTTCATCATCTCATTGAAGCAGCCGACGACTGCTTCCTTCTGTTCTTCGGACAGAGGAGGCACAGCTTGTTCCAACGCGAGACGCAGTGCGTTCTGTGCTTTTGCCTTAGCCTGTTGACTTCCCATTCTGACGCCGCTGGCATAAGGCGTAGGTGGGAGCAGTGCTCTATTGAAGTTCCCGTCGCTCATCTTTCTGTCCATGCACGCAGTTTGTCCTCAGAGGGGTTGCTCTGAGGTTGCCAGAAACGTTGACCTTTCAACGCATCCGGCAGGTATTGTTGGGCTACGTAGTGACCTTCGTAGTCGTGTGGATATTTGTAGTCTTTGCCGTAGCCAAGGTCCTTCATCAGTGCCGTGGGAGCATTCCTGAGGTGAAGAGGAACCGGTTGGTTGCCGGTCTCCTGCACTCTTTCAAGTGCCTCGTTGATAGCTTTGTAAGCAGAATTGCTCTTTGGGCTTGCGGCAAGATAGATAGTAGCTTCTGCCAGGGGAATCCTTCCTTCTGGCCATCCGAGCTTCATCACTGCGTCGAAAGCGGCGTTGGCCAACAAGAGGGCGTTCGGATTGGCAAGTCCGATGTCCTCACTTGCGCTGATAACAAGCCTCCTGGCTATGAAGGCAGGGTCTTCCCCACCCTCAATCATGCGTGCGAGCCAATAGATTGCCGCATCGGGATCGCTGCCGCGGATGCTTTTGATGAAAGCAGAAATGATGTCGTAGTGCATTTCTCCGTCCTTGTCGTAGGCAAGCGGATTCTGTTGCAGGCAGTCCGTCACGATGGCATCGGTTATTTCAACATCGCCTTCAGGCGCAGCGGATTCATAGACAAGCTCCAATGTGTTGAGCAACTTACGCGCGTCGCCGCCGCTGAAACGCATCAAAGCACCTGTTTCTGTGAAACGGAATGTACGCTTACTAAGCTCGGCATCATGCTCCACGGCATAGTGGGCGAGCTGCATCAAGTCCTGTTCTTCGAGCGGTTTCAACGTATAGACTTGGCAACGGGAAAGCAAGGGACGAATCACTTCGAAAGAAGGATTTTCCGTAGTAGCCCCGATGAGCGTGACCACGCCTTGTTCCACGGCACCCAACAACGAGTCCTGCTGCGACTTGGAAAAGCGGTGAATCTCGTCGATGAAGAGTATGGGGTTGTGCGTGTTGAAGAACCTTGTCTGCCGAGCCTTCTCGATAACTTCACGGACTTCCTTCACACCGCTTGTCACCGCACTAAGTGTGAAGAACGGTACATCCAACTGACGTGCGATGATGCTTGCCAATGTCGTCTTGCCGACACCCGGCGGCCCCCACAGGATGAAACTGCTGATGTGACCGCTCTCCAGCATCTTCCGAAGCACGGCACCCTGCCCTACCAAGTGTTGTTGCCCAATGTAATTGTCGAGCGACGAAGGGCGCATTCTCTCTGCTAATGGCTGCATATCGTCTGCAAAGATACGAAAAAAAAGTTGAAAAAGTGAAAAAGTAAAAAGGCAAACCACAAGAAATGCACGAATTTCTTCCAAAACCATTGATGGCTAACCATGCTTATTTGGCAAAGTAACCACGTTTAGTTTGCCATTTAACCACGTTTAGTTTGCCATTTAACCACGTTTAGTTGGAGAAGTAACCACGTTTAGTTTGCAAACTACTCAAGTACACTTCATTTACATTCTTGTAAATGCCAGTCCCCTTGCCACTACTTCTTCCATACAAACCTGTAGGCAAAGCGGCGGTTGGGTGCAGTGTCGCCGGTGGTCGAGATGCTGATGATGTCGTCGGGATTGCTTGGATTGTCGGCCCATTTGAAGGCGAAGGAGAACGACTTCCCTGTCTTTCCGAGAAGTTTTCGAGGCACAGCCAGCTCAACCACATTGCCCTGAGTGGCAAAGGGATAAGTGCCTTCTGCTGGACTGATGATGCAGTCGTAGGCTCCATCTTCGTCAGTGTCGATGTAGAGAAGCATCCAGTTCGGGTCGGTGAAGGGCGTAAGAGCGTCGGCAGTCTCTGCGGCAAAGTAGATGTTCACTCTGTCAACGGCAACAAGCAGGCGCGTTATGTCGTTGCGTCCACTGCTGTCCGTATAGTGAT
>CAJOLC010000046.1 GCA_905235305.1 uncultured Bacteroidaceae bacterium
GGCGAGGGACGCACGGCATACGAGATATACAGCTACTCGCCTCAGGAGTACCTCGACCGCGAATACGACTACCGTCTGGAGTTCTTCCTGCGCGGAGACAGATGGGATCACGTCAACATCTGCATCGATGTGCTCTCGTGGGCCAAGAGAGTACAGTACGTGGAATTCTGAAGACTGCGAGACACCACACTGCGAGAAGCTGAGAAACCATAATATCATTCCCTAAGAACTGAAGTCTTGTCACTCAAGTTTTACCATATCATCCCACGCTGCACACGTATGCTGTACATGCTTGCTGTGCCCGTACTGCTGCTCTGCGCCTGTTCTTCAGAAGAGTCGTGGGAGGACCTGCTTCCGCAGGAGGATCGACAGGCACAGCAGTACATCAACCTAACCGTTACTGTCAGCAGCGATGGCCGGCAGACACCCACCCGTGCCGCAGGCGGAGACGTCCGGGCTTCCGCAGAGAGCAGTCCCGTCTCCGACGCTCCCGTCGCCGGTGTCACTCGTGCCCCACAAGGCGGCGAGGACGGCGACGGACGCGAGAACCGCTTCGACCGCGAAAATGCCATTACGGGCATCACATTCATCCTGGCCGACGGGCCGCTGGGCAGCGCAACGGCCAAGATTGCCTTCATACAGTATTATCCCGTCAGCGAGGCGACAGCCGACTATGCGGAGGATGGGCACGGACACACCGACAGCGACATCGAGAAGAAATACACAACCGGCGACCAGCTTGTCAGCAGTGACGAGCTGGACATGACCGTAAGCAAAGAATATAATGTCTATGTGGTGGCCAACCGCCGGATTGAGGCCAGCAAGGGCGACAACCTGAGCACCATAAAGGATAAGACGCTGACCGCCAACGAACTTTTCACAGGCTACGGCTACGCCCCCGACGGTTGCATGAACTTCGTCATGGCATCGGACCAAGAAGCCACCGTCAACTTCGCCAGCACCGCACCCGACGGAGACATTGACAAGACCACAGCGGCCAGTGCCGAGTACTACAGGCTGAGGAAGCCCATCGTCATCGAGCGTCTCGCCGCACGCCTCGACTTCTGCACCGCCTACAGCAGCAACAGCAAGAATGCCGCATACGGCAGCCACAGCGTATATGTAGGCGGCACATTAACTACCGTCACGGGATACAGGTACGACATTGGCACCGAAGGCAACGGCTTCTTCGTCCTGGAAAGCATCACCCCCTTCAACATATACAACGAGCAGCAGCACCTCTTCGAGCGTACAGCCACAGGATGGACCGTGACGGGAGGCGCATATTCAGCCGCCGGCGTCACCTACTTAGGCAAGGAGACAGCCGCGAACTACATCGTTGACCCTCATACCGCCGAGAAGGTCTCCAAGACACTTTCGTACCAAAGCCGGCTCGCAGTTGCCATGCCCACCGCCTGGCGGCGCACGGCAGCAAGCCTGAACGGGCAGTCGGAGTCGGGCAAGACAAAGGTCGTCAGCACCACCGGCTACGACAACTTCGTCCTGGCCTACTGCATGGAGAACACCCTCATGCCCGGTTCGCCCCTGAAGGACTATGCCACAGGCCTCGTCATCACGGGCAGCTACTACGACAAGGACAGGAACTTCCAGACGCGGAAGTCGTTCTATGAATATCTGCGCCATCAGGACACCGGCACCACCTACTCGCCCAAGGAGCTGACCGCCGACAACCTCGCCGACGACGACCGCACGGGCGAAAGCACGGTTCCCATGAACTTCAGCATTGTCCGTAACAACATCTACCGCGTCAACATCGAAGAGATCGCACCCGATAAAACTCTGAAGATAAAAGTCAAGATGTGGGATCCTTACCGACATGACATTATATATATGTAAGCTACAATGAAACGGATTGAATCGATATACGCAATACTGACGGCGGCCATACTGACATTGGCCGCTTGTACTTCTGACGACATGGCAGAGCCAGGTGAAGGTCAGCAGATTGCCGACGGCACCGTGAAGGTTCATCTCAGGGTGTCAGCAGCCGACGGAACGGGTTCCACCCGCGCTTGGGTGGATGATGCCAATGCCGTGACGAAAGAGATGATGAACATTTGGACGGTAGTGGCTGTGAACAATGCCGACGACAAGGTGGTCGGCATCTATGCCTGCAAACCGTCTGGCGAGCCTGACCAGGAGATCGATGATGTCATCGGTATTGCAACAGGCACCTATCGCTTCTATTCCTTTGCCAATATGTCGCCCAAGAAGGTGAAGGAGTTCTTGGGAATTCCTGCAACTGATGCAGACAATGCGATTATCAATAGCAATACACCCAATAACATCATCTACAGTATAGACTTCGCCGAAGGCACCACGGTAACAGCCGCATCGGTGGCAGCCAAGACCGTTAATGTGGCTGGCAACGACTTCAATCCTGAGGCTACAGACAACGGCTTCGAGACAAAAGGCATACCGATGAGCAACGTGCAGACCATTACTGTCAAGGCCGAGGACAACATCGACCTGATTGTCATCCGTATGCTTGCCAAGATTGAGTTGCAGGTTTACAACAACACGGGGGCAGAGGTGAAAGTGGAGTCGCTTACGCTTACCGACATAACCAGCGACAACGGCAACAACCTTCTTCTCTTGCCAAGGCTTACCGAAGGTGCCAACACGATGAACTATATTCACGGAGACATACAGCCCAACTTGGGAGCGGCAGCCACTACCGCCGACATGACAATCAGCCCCAATGCAACTGTCAGCACGGCGGCAAACTATCAGACATCCGGAACGTCAGGCACACCCGTCACGTTCACATTCTACGTCAACGAGAGTGCCCGACCGACGAACGCCTACCAGCGCTTCTTCCTAAAGATTAAACTTGAGGGTGATGTGGAGCAACGCTATGCGCTCATTGACGATGCCAACGCTACAGGCTATACAGGCAGTTGGGACTACATCGCCCGCAACGACTACCGCATCATTCCCATCGTGCTCGACGACTACAAGTTCGACATCATCCCCTACGACTTCCCTGCCATCGGTGTCTTTCCCGCATCGGTGAAGGAAGAGGACGGACTCTATACCATCAGCTTCCACGACTACGGACATTTCCACCTCGTGCCGAAGGTGACAGAAATCAGCACAGGCAATGTCGTGTCGTTCACCGCCACCACGCCAGCTGCACCCTACACCACAACATCGTGGGGACTTATGGCCGACAGCTTCAATTCTTCGTGGAGTTCGTGGACAGACGTCACAAAGGCTACCGCTGCCACCGACGACGGTTCGTTCTACCGCACCGGCACAGAGTCTTACATCACGACAGACAAGGACGGCGACGAGGTGGGCGGCTTCCCCAAGTGGTATGCCAACACGAGCAGTCCGCAGTGGGATCCGGCAGGCGGCACAAACTATTCGCCCTTCATCTTCGGCTACATTGCCGACCCGGGCGAAGCTCTGCTGGCAGCAGACAAGACTATCTACCATGAGTTCTCCATCTACCTGCACAAGCAGGGAATGAGTGCTCAGCGACTGATGACCTACCGCCTCCTGATGATTCTCGACCAAGACCAGATGAGTTATGTAAAGAGCCATAGTGGCATTCGCAAAATCAAACGACACTAATAGCAAGCAAGAATATGAAGATGCTCCGTTATAATTCGTTCTCCACACATCGTGCCCTCCTCCTGCTGATGTTCCTCATCGCAGGGGGAAATGCTATTTGGGCGCAGACCTTTACACCGGCTTACAACATTGCAACGGTGAACACAACGTACAAGACCGCCATATTTAATACCGGTAATCGTAAGGTAACGATTCACCTCTTTGAGAACGCCGGTGAGGTGGCTGGAGACTGTGAGGCTCTGGCATCATACATGCAAAACCATTGCTATGCCCGCTGGTATCTGGAGGACGGGGATGGAAATCTCATACCTGATGCCACATTAACATCAGAAGCTCCATATACTCCAGCATCAGATCCGCAATATGGCTGGTACAGACATTCATTTAAATATGATCCCAACCATAATATATTTGACAAGCTGGTACATGACACTAACATCAGAAGTTATTATAACCCGACGATTACTTTATCACTTGATTACTTGCGATATGATGCCTGGCGCAATGTCAAGGTTGTCTGCGTTGTTACCAGCAAGGATGGTGGCTTCAATGACTGGGGTACTGCTGAGCCTGAGTTGCAGTGGAAGTACGTCTATACGCTCCGCACGGAAGATGACCTGAAAATTGCCAAGGGCAATCTGCCCTTCGCCCACTATCGTGGCGAAGCCTACGAATATGCGACGCAGATGCTGCAAGATGCCAGCATCACTCTCAGCGATAGCCAGAGGGAAGCTCTCACAGCAACCCTAAATAACTACGACTACACCACAGTAAGCGGAACGGGCGCTCCTCAATTCAAGTGGGAAAATGGCGATTATGTTTCTGCCGAAGGTGTCCGCCAGAGTGTGGCCTCATACGATTATTACTATTATATGGATCTTCAGCCAGGCGAAACGGACTCGCTATACCTGCCTTTCGCTCATTATAGTAATGTGCAACCACGCCAGGATCCCCAAGTCTTTGTCCGCTGGTATGACTACCAGACCGACAAGGCATCGCCTTACATAGTGAAGAAGAACAATGGAGTAGCAGACTATCTTACCGAGTGGACTTATAATGGTGAATCCTACGGACTGGTGGGGCCTATTAGAGATGGAAAATTTTCAAGATGTTTGCCTGCAACCTATGAGAACAGAAATCGTCCGGAAGGAGGCACCTGGTACCGAGGAGAAGTGGGTGTCCTTTTCAAGGCTCCTGAAGGTTTCCAAGGACTTGACGGAAAATCAGGAAATCGTTGTAGCCCTCGATGTATCCCGCTATATGGACGGCCTGGACGACACAGAACAGTACTTCGTCCATGAGCCGACGCTCTCCACTCGTTTCTTCTACCACATCCTGCCAGCTCGCGTCATTGCAGAGAAAGCGAAAAGTCTCGCTCCGAGCCTTGACGCCTTGGCTAGACAGTTGTCATTGAAGTCATCGACGGAAATCCCCTCTATTCTGGAATACAACGGACGCACAGTGATTTCCACGAAGAGTGATGGAAGAGGAGATTTCGCGCTGCGTACAAAACTGGAACGTTTGGACAGCTATTATTTCTTTGATGCCGATGGAACCACCATCCGTAAAGCCAACTACATTCAGACGTATGCTGTTTTGCAGGATAGCGAGGGGAATTGGTGGAAGAAAGCAGTAAAAGGTAGATTTACTGCTATAAACAATATATATACAAAGAACGATTTTCTTTCTGCGGGAGGAACTTGGGAAAGAGTCAGCGGCACTGGCTCGTCGGCACAGCCGGCAGGCTTGACTGCTTTGACGAAAGTCTATTCCGTTCTCTGCGTGGGAGCCAATGGTGCAAGCACTGAACAGCCCATCGCATTGACCGAACTGGTATTTAATAATTATGCACCTGTTCTTGCTTCTTTGTCTCTTTTTGCGAATCCCAATGAAATTCGTTCTACTGCCTACATGAATGCTCACTATGACCTTAAAGCGAAAATTGATTTCGATGATTTGTTCTTGGAGGGAACGGCAGCACCCACTAACTCCTTTGATAACGTAGCGACGATGCCACTGAAGCCAGACAATGCCAGCTATGGTTTCTGCTATCCGCAACTCTACGGTCTCTGTGGAGTGGGACGGTGGCCTGTGGCTGGTGCCATTTATCAAGGTGTTTCCCCGATGCATAGTGATTACCTCGTTTGTAAATCAATAAACTGGCCTGGTATATCAAGGGATAGAAGTAATCTTAGTGGTGTCGAACAAGGTATGCGTTACATTTGGCATCAGACGCCTCCTGGTAATGGTGTTTATGGCGATGTAACTCATGTGGAACACGCAACCCAATGGGGCGGATTCCTCTATACGGATGCTGCCGACGAAGCCCGTACCATTGTCACGTTGGAATTCGATGCCGAATTCTGCCACGATGCCCGCGTCTATTATACAGCATATATTATGGACCTTACTAGTGATGGGGATACCGAGCCTATCATGCGCGTCCGTATGTCAACATACAACACTGTTGACGGTAAGGTCGACGGGCAGTTGATGGAGGGAGCCACAAAACTGACCAAAATGCCAGTGGTGGCATTCGAACCTTGTATTTTAACAGAGAATAAGCCATATTGGTATCAGCTGTACGGAGAGGCCACGATTCCTTCCGAGTTTGAAGGGATGCTGAATGGAACTTCCCGCCACTATTATGTGGAGATTGACAACTACTGCGACAATTCCATGGGTGCCGACTATGCTGTCGATGAAATCAGATTCTACACCCAGACATTGCCCATTAAGGCTATCGTGGACAGAGACCTCTGCGAGGACAGAACGAATGTCAAGGTGGTGGCAGATGCTGATTTCCTGATCGAGAATCTGAAGGCTGTCACTCCGGAAAGGAAGAAAACCTTGTTCTACCGCATCTACAAGCGTCATGAAGGCAACGACCCGATCAGGCCCGGCGAGGAAGTGACGGGAGAAGGAATCTACCTCAACGAGGATGGTGACCCCTCCACTTATTATGGTGCTGTCACCGTTGACACCGATTTTGATTTGTCAACTGCCACCTCGACACTTTCCGGCGGCATCTATAAAGACAATGACGAGCCGAACCCCAACTCCGGATTCTACAAGGACGATGATGGCAAGGTGTATTTCCAGCTCTTTGAACATGATTTCCTGCTGACACCGGGACAGAAGTATTTCGTCTCTATCTACGACTATGTATATGAGTCTGTCAACCATCCCAACGAATGGGGCAGCCCATACGTGGACTGCTGCTCGTCATTCAGCAATGATTTTGCGCCGAGGAAGAGTTTCATTGAGCTTGGAATGCTCGACGGAACCGAAGTGGGTTCCTTCGGCAATATCAATTTCTCCTGTGGCGAGACTGAGGTGACGAAAACCTACAAGCTTTCCGTGAATTATCCGAACGACGACGATGAGACCTTCACTAATTACGATGGAGTTAAGTTCGACTACTTTGTAAAGAAAGAATTAGGCACGGGTTATGAGAACGCAAAGCAGGAGTATCTCGACATCAATGCCACCTATGGTACCGGTGACCTTTACCTCTCCGAAGCCTTGGAACACCTGAGGGCTGTCAATACCAACCCGATTGCCAGCAGTGCCGACCTGCCAGGACCTACAGGCGTATTCACTGCCGACGACAAGAACCTCATTACGATATGGATGAACCATACGGAGGAGGAAGGCAAGCTGATGCTGGATGCCTCCAACCTATTCACCCATACATTCACCGCAAGCAATGGCTCGCTTCATTTCGCAGCCATTCCTGTTGACAAGAATGTGGATATATCCCGTACAATCTGCGATGCTTTCGACCTCTTGTTCATTCTCGACGACAAGTCCGGCGGCCCGCAGATAACTCTGGGCTTCGACGACGTTGACTACCCGGAAGGCTATCAGCAGGTGGTTCGTGTCGGTCTGGAGCAGCTGACGAAGATGAAGAAGAACGGCTACAAGCTACACATCCCCATCAAGACGTTTGCCAACAAGGGGGGCAGCGGTAGAAGCCGAAAGCTCTACTATCCCAATGGTAATCCCTATCTCTACCTCTCTGGTACCAACGACCCGACACTGACTACAAGCGATATGGGAAAGAAGTTCGCGAAGATTGTTGCGACGGAAGGTGACGGCAGTAGGCCCTATGTTGACCCTGACCACATGTATTTGTCGCTCGACTTGTCAGTTTTCGAAAATGATTTCCACGAAGGCTATGAGTACGAAGTGTCAACTCAGTTCTATGATGAAGAGGACGATGCAGCGTCGGACGAGACTAAATGTTGGGGAGACCTCTTCCTCATCTTCAAGGTCGTGCCAGAGTTCGTCACTTGGGATGCAGAGGAGATGTTCATGTACGGCGGAGTTGACTACTACAGTGCCAACTGGTATAACGACAACAACTGGCTGCGCTCCGAACGCAACGAGCTGTACAAAGGCGAAGTCACAACAGAAGCCACAAACGAGAACCATGCCACGAAGGGACATCAGAATGGCTACAAGAACAATACGGAGATATCCGCAGCCCTGACGAACCATCCAGGCTACGTCCCGATGAAGTTCACCTATGTCACAATGCTTACGGACAACCATGCACCCAGCCTGATAGAGGAACCGAAGATTGAAGGCAACGAGAGACAAGGCGGCGCGTTGATTGACCCGAATGTATCTACTACGGGCACGGAGATGCTGACCGACGTAAGTCCTCGCCTGACAAACAGATCCAGTGCGCCTACGACAGACATCCGCTACGACATGCTGGTGCGCTACGGCCGATACATAGATGGCGGCGAGGGCTGTCACGGACATCGCAAACTGACGTGGGACGAAGGAAACGAGGAATGGATATGGGAAAACCAGGGCGATGAAAAGCCCACGGACAATGTCTATGACGTGGAGAAGTTCTACGGCAACATCTGCAAGGAGATTTACTTCAAGCCGGGTGCCGAACTGCTGAAGCAGCAACGCCTCACCTACGACAAGGCTTGGGTGGAAAAGGAAATGGAGGCCAACAAGTGGTACCTGATGAGTACGCCGCTGAAGGATACCTATGCCGGCGATATGTATGTGCCTGTCTCTGCAGAGAAAGCAAAGAATGGCCGACAGGAGACAGAAGCCTTCCGCGACATCGACTTCTCGACATCGCCCGTCGCTGACCTCGCCAATGTGCAGTACAGCCGCACGAGGTATCCCATCTACCAGCACAGCTGGGACACATCGGCAAGGGTCTATACCAAGACCAACGACATCCGTGCCACAGAATACGCCGCACAACTCAACTTCGACGTCGTTTCGGAAGAGATGGCCGAGTGGGGACACACCTACAACGACGTACAAGTGCCCTACAGCGACTATAGTGGCTTCTCCATCCGCGCACAGAGGAAGGCTCAGAAGGACGACAGCGACAACGACGTGCCTGCTCTCATCCGTCTGCCGAAGGCCGACAAGCAGTATGACTACTACCAGTGGGACAACAGCATTCCATCGGCTGAACAGGAACAGCTTCAGCAGAACGTCACAAAGGATTCTGCGGACTATGCCCGACTCTTCGACATCACCGACAAGCGGATAGAATGGAACCTCAGTGACGTTCAGCAACAGATTTCCGGCGACTACACATATTATCTGATTGGCAACCCGTTCATGTCGTCCATCGACATGGGCAAGTTCTTCAGCTACTTCAACACACTGGGCAACCGCGTCGATTACAACCCCAATTTCGACATGGTTTACTACACCTACGAGGCCAACAACCTCAGGTCTGTGGATGTCACCGTGAATCCTACGGCTGAACAGAAGAACATCATCAAGCCGTTGCAAGCGTTCTTCGTGAAATGCAAGACAGCCGATGCACCCGAGAAGGTTGTCTTCCATACCGACATGATGACGGACGGCAACTATGAGATTGGTACAGCCACACGTGTCTATCGCAACGGAAGGAGAAGATATTCCCCGTCCATCGTGCTGACAACCTATAACGGCAACGGCTCGTCGAATGCCAGCGTGATACTCCGCGACAATGCCTTCGAAGAGTACGACAGCCAGGAAGACGCCACGGCTCTGTTCGACTCGAACCTCTCCGACGTGCCTGTGGCCTACACCGTGGCAGGCGATAAGGCAGTAAGCATTGACTCACGTCCGTCGCTCGACCTTATACCATTCGGCGTGACTTGCGCCAACTCCGACGAACAGGTACCCGTGAAGATGTCAGTCGCCTTGCCGCTCACCACCACCCTTTATGTCGTGGATGGCATGACAGGTGCAGTGTCGAAGGTAAGCGACAACCAGACGTTGTCTGTACAGCCCAACGACTACGGACGCTACTTCCTGACGACGCACGGCGACCAGACGGGTGTGATTGAAAAGGAAGGCGGCATCATAATCAGCGTGCGCGGCAGGCAGCTGAAGGTACACGCCACGACAGACCTGAAGTTGGCGCGTGTGCTGACAGTCAGCGGCACTATAGTCCAGAGCGTGGCCGACTGCGGTACGGATGCAGTCCTCAACCTCAACCGCGATGGCATCTACATCGTGGAAGCAGTAACTGCCGGCAGCCGCAAGGTCATGACCATTGCCGTAAGATAGAATTTGCAGACAGATCGTTGATGTCTGCTAAGATAATAGGGTAGGGAAGGGGCGTCACTTGCTAAACACGAATCGGTCATTAGATGCCCTTTCACCACACTCGCCCCATGCTGCTTTCTCATTGTTCCTATTACTATGGATTGCTTGAACATACATGTATATTCAATTGCAGGTTCATGAATATTCAATTGCACATACATGTATGTTCAAGCAACGCATAGTGGTGGGGGCAAGAAACGAGAAGCGAGAAGTGAGTGACGAAGGGGTACTTATTGACCGATTCGGTTTTATATCTCTATTGTTTCTCCTTCCTTGCTGATTTCCCAAAAAGGTATCTGCTTTTCAATTGTAAACTCTTTCATTCGCCATGAGGATTCAAAACCGCTGGCCACGAAGTGCATGGGGACAAACAGACATACTTTGAAACGCTCGATGAACTGACGAGCGCCGAGTGTATAACCGTTCCCTATCCGTCCATCAATAGGGAACATCACTATGTCGAAACTGTCAGCCACCTTGCGAATATCCTTCAACTCCCCGAGATACTGCCTCTCATGGGTTATCGGGTCAATGTCCTCTTCAAACTCTTCGCTGTAGATAGTCTGCCCCGGCACTGCATCGGCCAGGAATCTCGCATACCAATTGTTCAAGTCTCCTGCATGGAAGATACGCTTGCCATCAGCCTCGACTATCCATGAGACACCACTGTCCGTACTGCCCATTGCCCATACAGACACTAAGCCGTCACTCCATGTTCCACCTTTTGCTAACCAAACATCTGCTTCTTCCTTGTTTGCCCTCCTGTGCCTGAGTATGTCCTTGCTCAGTATGTAAGTGATATTGAGCTTCTGTTCCTTCCACCCGAAGATTTTCCTGTTGAAGTGATCCTCGTGGAAATGGGAAGAGAATACATAGAGAGGCTTATTGCTCTGGACAACGCCCTCCATCACATCGCTTGGATCCAGCCAGTAATCAAAGACAAGGATGCAATGCTCTGTTTCAAGTACAAAACCGCTATGGAAGATGTAGGTCAACTTCATTCCTGATACAATGTAAAGTAGCCGATAAGTAACAGTTGAACAATGATGATAGCAGGGACACCATATCTGAACTTCTTATGCAAGGTCTTATGATGCCATACCTTCATTCCAAGCCATGCACCTATGCTGCCGCCTAAGGCAGCCAGCCCCAATAATGCCGTCTCTCTTATTCGCCACTTGGACTTCTTTGCTTTCCACTTGTCAATACCGTACATGAAGAAAGTGACCACGTTGATGACAGCGAGGTAGATAAGGACGATATGCAGGAGATTCAAGTCTTTCATCAGTTCATGGCAGATGCCCATGCAATAAAGCGCGTTTGTTTTTGGTTCTCCGTCCGCGTAGCAGGAGGTCAGCGTGCACTCGTCTTTGTGTAGAAATCAACAACTTCAGTAATTGCCTGCCGGCATACAGGACAGAATTCTGGGTTCTCGTTTGTGCGCATACGACAGTCCTCGCAACCGCGATAGACTCCATGGAGACTGTAGCCTGCACCCTCGAAGAAACCTACACGCGGCTCGGCGTTCTCTGCTTTCTTCTTACCTGTACTTACTTCCTTCTCTTCTTTGATTAGGTTCTCCCACTTGCCACGGAAGTCAACCTTGGTGGTAATATTCTTTTCCCAGGGCTCCACATCGGCTGGGTACATCGGTATCGGTTCGTTTTCGTGAGCATACTCATCGGCAAGTCCGGCGAAGGAGTGTCCGAATTCGTGGACTACGACAGGACGGAACTTCGGGTGGTGAGTCATCGATAGGTTGTAGCTGTTGAGTATACCTCCGCCGCCATAGTGGCTTGTGTTCACCAACACTATAATATGTTCGTATGGAATGCCCGCAAGCAAGTCGTGTAGCCGCCTGAGGTTTGCCGTCGTCAGATAGCGGTCGTTGTAGAATGTGTTGAAATGGCTGCCGAGTGCCGTCCTGCGCCATATACCGTTGGCAGGCTCGCTCGTGCCGCTTTCCTCCGACGCTGCTTTCACTGCCACCACTTCGAAACGATCCTTCAGCGACTTGAACGGTTCGTGGGCAAAGAGTGCTTCGTTGGCGATGTCCACATCCTCGAGGAAGGTGTCCATCTCATCCTCAGTATATCCTTCGGCTATGTAGGCTATGTGGATGCAGCACGCTGTGTCTGCGGGCTGCCAAACTACGTCGTAGGGCGTTACGTCTCGTTCTCCGATGTGGCGTATCAATATGTCCGTAGGCACTACTGTGTGAGACATTGTCGCCATTACCTGCCGGCGGTTGTCCGTCAGGCACACTGTCACTTCAACAGTATCCTTCGGCATCGGCATCAGAAAGACGTTCTCAAACGACTTGCTGACGCTTTCCGCCTCGGTCGTAGTGAGCCATTCCTGATAGAGCGTAGAGAAGGAGTTGCGGTAAATCACCGTATTGTCCTTCCTGCTTCTGACTATTATCTGTCCGTTTCCCTCCATTGGCACCTCGGCGAGACGCTGGCGTTTGCCGTACCATCGGGGTATGCGGTTCAGCTTGTCTAAGGAGATTGTCGTTCCTTTCAGATTGCCGCAGAACGTGTAGTCCAGCCGAAGCGTAGCATCGTCGAAATAATCCTCGAACCGTTGTGCATACATGCATGTAGCGAGAGTCACTGCCAGAGCAAACACGGAAAACCTCTTCGCCAGCTTCACCGGCAGAATGAGCAACTGGTGCAAGTCGAGGTGCTGTTCTTGTTCAGGCAACTGAGCCGTTGAACCGAGCAGTTCTACATTTCTTCCTATCATCGTTATAGCATATCTTCAAGTCCTTTGGGTGTACCTGGAGAACCACCAGCAGCATGATGAATACATCCTCTCCGCACATATAGACAACAATGTCCACACGCCTTGGCGGACGGCAATGGTCCTACAACTCTATTGCCGGCCATCCATAGTCTTGGTAGTACTTGACGTTCAGCTCATGCTTGTCTACATAGTCACGAAGCTGACCTTTGCGTACCTCTTCACGTATGCGGTTGTTTGCATGGATGGATTCATAGATATCGAAGTAACTGCCGAAAATGCGCTTGGCACTTGCGACATTCCCCGCTCCATCCACCGTCTGCTCAAATGATGTTACTGTCCAGCTGCTGCCTTCTTCCTTCAGCGTCATCTTGCCGGCATGATTGCCTCCGGAAACGCATTTCAGGGTATCGCCCGCTTGGCAGTACCAGGACACCCAGAAGTCGCCCATGAAGACCTCATCCTCCTCATGTACCATCATCAGTGTGGGCACACAGATGTCTCCCTTGACATATTGCTCCCCAATTTCCTTAACCAGGTAATCGCTAATGGCTTGCCTTACGGCTTGCTCCTTACGATTGAGGCTGATGTGGCGCAGGCAGTCCTCCATGTGTCCGTCGAAGTCTGCCATAAGCCATTCACCGTTCACTTTCTCCATTGAAAGTAGGTGTTCTTCAGTGTCCGCTTGCTCGTCGAATGACCCATCCTCCCATTTCTGCCTGACAGTGATGGTGGCTACGGCATGTGTCTTATCTGTGAGTTCTATGCTCTTCACGTCATAGTCGGCTATCGTGCCGCCGTTTGATGTGACGAAATAATACAGCCACTCGTGGTCCATCGCCTCAAATTCCGGAAGATGATTGAACATTGTGTCGAGCGCTGCATAGAAATCTGGCGTCATATACTCCTTGGATTCCGCCCTTAACTCGTGGTCTGGGACATAAGCACAAAGCACCTTTGCGCGGTCACGTAAACTCTTTTCACTATCGCCACATGCAACCATCAGCATTGCGGCAAGCATAAGCATCAGTAGATTTTTCATATTCTAATCGGTTTTTCTTTACAAAGGTATGGCTTTTTTGCTTAACCACAAAGGGTATTGCTATATTTTTTAAACAACAATCCAAGCTGCTCTGGCAAGGAGGGTCTGTAGGAGGAAGAAATGATTCCTCGTGCTTGCCATTAAGATTCCTTGCTCTGAATCGGTCATCAGATGCCCTTTCACCACTCGCTCCCTGCACCTTGCTCCTTGCCCCCTTCACTATGGGTTGTTTGAACATACATGTATGTGCAATTGAATATTCATGAACCTGCAATTGAATATACATGTATGTTCAAACAACCCACTATACTGTGTCCTCTGACGCGGAAGGCTGGTGAAGTGTAAAAAGAGTGAAAAAACAGTCTAAAGACCTGTCCGCGTTAAATGGTAGGGACATATGTGGCAGGCAGTGCAAGGAAGGCTTTACCGATAAGGATAGTTGACTTTCTTTCCTCCCTTAGGTACATAGAACTTGAGGCACGACGGATTGTTCATGGGGATACGCTGTCCCGTGTCGGAGAGAAAACCTGTGGCGAGGTCGCGACGGAATACCTGAATCACATCTTCGTCACGACTGGCGACCAACAGGAATCGTCCGTCGGGTGAGATGGCAAAGTTGCGTGGATAGGCTGCAGTGGGCTGGTAGCCAATCTTTGTAAGCGTGCCGTCGGCATCGACTCGCAAAATGGAGAGGCCGTCGCCCTTCAGTCTGTGACTGGCATAGACGAAACGTCCGTCGGGCGAAATGTGGATGTCGGCACTACCCTCAGCGTTGAGCGAGTCGCAACACACTGCCTGCAGCACCCGGACATGGTCGGGCTGGGAGAAGTCGAGCGTACAAACTTCACCGGATATCTCGCCTAGCAAGTATGCCAATGGCCGATCCGGAGAGAAGCAGATATGGCGCGGTCCGAGGCCGCTCTTGGTGAAATGATCGGCCTGATGGGCGGAATCAATCTGCGGAATACCGTGAGAATCGACGGAGAAGGTTCGCAGCAAGTCGGTACCAAGGTCGGTACACCACAAGTGTTTGCCGTCGGGGGTGTAATAGACTCCGTGGAGGTAGGGGTGTGTCTGCCTCTTGGGGTGGACACTGTTACCTGTGAAGGCATAGACCGATGGTGGTCCGAGGCGTCCCTTGCCATCGACGCGGTAGGAGGTAATGCTGCCACTATAGTAATTGGCTGTGACTACGCAGCGGCCGTTAGGCGAAAGGGCAATGTTGCTTGGCGCCCCGCCATTGGCAGGCTGACTGCTTGTAAGTTGCAGCGTTCCCTTGCGGGGATTGAAGAGCAGGCTATTGGCGGTAGCCGTAGTCTCATTGGGGTCTTCGCCCACAGCATAGACGTGCCGCCCATCGGCTGACAAGCATAAGAAGCCGGGGTTGGATATTCCCTTGGCCCCACATAGATAATTTGTCTGGGCAGTCTCCGTGTCGAATGTATAGACACGGACTCCTTCGTCCGAGGGAGCAGAATAGCTTCCTACGAAAAGGTAGATGATGGAAAGAATAACGGCGAAGTTCATAGTTGTATAATGTTGAATTAGGATTTATGCTATCTATTCAAATAAGTACCCAAGATGTCGATAAGCTGCATATCATTAAACGTTTTCCTATATGGGTCATATCGGGGCACTTTCGTTGCATTAGGATTTATAACACTTGGTAATCTATTCTCTTTGTTCATTTGCACACGAGCATACCATTTCTTTATGAGAGGCAGTATTTCCTTGTCAAAGATGCTTCGTTCCACGATTCTATAGTGCGGATGATAAGCCTCACGATATGCGGGCGAATGACTGATGGCGTATTTCCGGGCGGAGAGGATGCTGTCGATGAATAGCTTGTCGACCGTATAGTCCGGACAGTCGAGATTCATGGCGTCAATCACTTTCAATATCTCATGCCACCGATCACACCAAGACTTTACCGAAGGGCGCTTGTCAGGATTGGCACTTCGGATGAATGCATCAAGCAAAAGGTCTGCGCTGATAATCCCTTCTTTGACAGTCCGAATACTTACACGCACATAGTTACCCTCTGCACCACAGGGTTCATACAGCCACGGAAGGAGGTCTTCAAGTGTAGTGGTTTCCACCTCTTCATCAAGGTAAGCTTTCACTCGTTGCCGGTCGGTCACCAGATGTTCAGCACCCATATAGTCCTGAAAGCACGACTTATAAATGTCGAGTAGACGAGATTGAGGATAAGTCTCCATCTGCCT
>CAJOLC010000047.1 GCA_905235305.1 uncultured Bacteroidaceae bacterium
TTCAATATCAATGGGGATAAGGATGCCGACAACGTCGACGTTGTCGACATTGCCGACGTAGTGAGCATCCTGAACCTCATGGCAAAACAGTGACCTCCGTGGGAAAGAATGAAAGAATGAAGAAATGAAAAAATGAAGGAGTGAGGGATAGAAAGAATGAAGGAATGAAAGAATGAAGAAATGAAAGAATGAAGAAATGAAAAAATGAAGGAGTGAGGGATAGAAAGAATGAAGGAATGAAAGAATGAAGGAATGAAAGGGAAGGGTGTTTCCTTAGGTTTTAGCGGACACCATAAAAAATGGGAGCCAAGTTTTGCTTGACTCCCATCATTGTATAGAGGTTTGCCTTATCGGATGAACAACAGTTCGCGATACTTAGGCAGAGGCCACAGAGCATCGTCGACGATGAGCTCGAGCTTGTCAATCTGTCGGCGGATGGAGTCGAAGTATGGAGCGATGGTATCGTGGTATGCGATGGCCTTCTGGTGCTCGTCTTCAATCTTGTTGGCGACCTTCCTGGCTTCCACAAGCTCTTCCACCTGCGTCTCGATGACAGCAGTACGGTTGGCAATCTCCTCGATGAGCTTCATGTTGCGCGCACTGAGTTCGTCGGCCTTCTCCACGGGAAAGACGATGCGCATACGTTCTACGTCGCGGAGCAGCTGGCTCTGGTAGGCCGTGGCCACAGGGATGATGTGGTTCATGGAGAGGTCTCCGAGTACACGCGCCTCTATCTGTATCTTCTTCGTGTAGGTCTCCCACTTCACTTCGTTGCGGGCTTCCAGCTCCTTCTTCGTCATTACGCCGAGGCTCTCGAACATCTTTATGCTGTCAGCATCGAGGTAACGTTCGAAGATAACCGGGCAGCTTGTCTCCACGTCGAGTCCCCTCTTGGCAGCCTCGGCCTTCCATTCGTCGCTGTAGCCGTTGCCGTCGAAGCGGATGGGCTTGCAGGCCTTGATGTCTTCGCGCAGGACGTCGATGATGGCATGGAAGGTGGCATTGTGCTCGGTGTGCTCCATTTCCTTCGCCTTGACAGCGATGCGTGCATCCACACGCTTTTTGAAGTCGGTCAGGGCCTCTGCCACAGCACTGTTCAGGGCTATCATTGCCGACGCACAGTTCGCTTCGCTTCCGACTGCACGGAACTCGAAGCGGTTGCCCGTGAAGGCGAACGGCGACGTGCGGTTGCGGTCGGTGTTGTCGATGAAGAGTTCGGGAATCTGCGGAATGTCGAGCTTCAGGCCCTGCTTCCCGTCGAGGCGGAAGAGGTCGTCCTTGTCGGCCTTCTCGATATGGTCGAGGAGCTCGCTGAGCTGCGTACCGAGGAAGCTGCTGATGATGGCTGGGGGAGCTTCGTTTGCGCCGAGGCGATGTGCGTTGGTCGCACTCATGATGCTGGCCTTCAGCAAGCCGTTGTGCTTCCATACGCCCATGAGCGTCTCCACGATGAACACGGCGAAGCGCAGGTTCTGCTCAGGTGTCTTGCCCGGAGCATGGAGCAGCACCCCCGTATCCGTCGAGAGGCTCCAGTTGTTGTGCTTGCCCGAGCCGTTGATGCCTGCGAAGGGCTTCTCGTGCAGCAGTGCGCGGAAGCCGTGCTTGCGTGCAACGCGTTTCATCAGAGACATCAGCAGCATGTTGTGATCCACTGCGAGGTTGGTGTCCTCGAAGATGGGGGCTACCTCAAACTGGTTGGGCGCCACCTCGTTGTGACGTGTCTTGACGGGTATGCCAAGCTCAAGGGCTTGAATCTCAAGGTCGCGCATGAAGGCAGCCACACGTTCGGGTATGGAGCCGAAGTAGTGGTCGTCCATCTGCTGATTCTTAGCAGAGTCGTGACCCATAAGCGTGCGTCCCGTTAGCAAGAGGTCAGGACGTGCAGCATAAAGTCCCTCGTCCACAAGGAAATACTCCTGTTCCCATCCCAGGTTGCTCGTCACCTTCTTCACCTCAGGGTCGAAGTAGTGGCACACCTCCGTAGCAGCGATGTTGACCGCCTTCAGTGCGCGAAGGAGCGGAGCCTTGTAGTCCAGGGCCTCACCACTATAGGAGATGAAGACCGTGGGGATGATGAGTGTGTCGTCAATGATGAAGACCGGCGACGTGGGATCCCAGGCGCTGTAGCCACGGGCCTCGAAGGTGGAACGTATGCCGCCACTGGGGAACGAGCTGGCATCCGGCTCTTGCTGTACCAAGAGCTTGCCGCTGAACTCCTCAATCATGCCGCCCTTGCCGTCATGCTCTATGAAGGAGTCGTGCTTCTCGGCAGTGCCTTCGGTCAGAGGCTGGAACCAGTGCGTGTAGTGCGTCACGCCGTTCTCCTTGGCCCACTGCATGATGGCGGCTGCCACGGCATCGGCCACGGAGCGGTCCAGCTGTGCGCCGTTGTCCATCACGTCAATCATTTTCTCATAGACGGCCTTCGGCAGGTACTTGTACATCTTTTGGCGATTGAACACCTTCTTGCCGAAATACTCGCTCGGACGCTCGGCAGGAGCTTCCAACTTCAGAGGCTTCTTCTTGAAAGCCTCACCTACAACCTGAAATCTTAATGCTTCCATAACTTTGTTAATTAAAGGTTTATTGTTTATACGGACAGATATGCGTTTACTTTCCTTGCAGCCTCGATGCCAGAAGCCATTGCCCTGACCACCAAAGAGGCACCGTTTCGGGCGTCACCGCAGACGAAGACATTCTCGGGATACTCGGGATGTTCGGGCTTGAGGAAGCCCATTGCCAGCAGACACAGCTCGGCCTTGATGACCTCCGGCTTGCCTTTCTCCACCATGATGGGTCGGCCTCCGGCAGGATTGGGCTTCCAGTCGATTTCCTGAACCCTGACGCCCGTCAGCTTGCCCTTCTCCCCGATGAACTCCAGGGAGTTGATGTTCCACCGACGCGTGCAACCCTCTTCGTGCGAAGAGGTCGTCTTGAGCGTGCGAGGATAGTTGGGCCAAGGGTTCTGCGGGTCGTCGGGACCTTCGACAGGACGTGGCATTATCTCAATCTGCGTCACGCTCTTGCAGCCTTGCCTATGAGCTGTGCCGATGCAATCCGAGCCTGTATCGCCTCCTCCGATGACGAGCACGTCCTTTCCCTTCGCAGTGATGCGCTCCTCCTTGCTGTATTCCATGCCCGCCAGGACACGGTTCTGCTGCGCAAGCAACTCGAGGGCAAAATGCACGCCCTTCAGCTCGCGACCAGGAATGTTGAGGTCCCTGGCCGTAGGAGTGCCAGTCGAAACGACCACAGCATCGTAGTCCTTGAACAGCTGCCCTTGGGCATCGGCGAGGGAGATCTCTTGGCCGTAGCGGAACTCGATGCCTTCCGCCTCGAGGAGACGTATGCGGCGGTCGATGATGGCCTTGTTGAGTTTGAAGTTAGGGATGCCGTATCGGAGTAAACCACCTGCGGCTTCGTTCTTCTCGAACACCGTCACCTTGTAGCCAAACCTGTTGAGCGCATTGGCAGCAGCCAGTCCTGCAGGGCCTGCACCCACCACTGCTACGGTCTTTCCGCTACGGACAATGTCGGTGCGAGGCACGATGTAACCCTCGCGGAATGCTGCCTCTGTGATGGCCGCCTCGTTCTCTCGGTTCGTCGTCGGCTCGTGGTTGAAGCGGTTCAGCACACAGGCTTTCTCACAAAGGGCAGGGCATATCCTTCCCGTAAACTCGGGGAAAGGGTTCGTGGCGTTGAGCAATCGGTAAGCCAATTCCCAGTCTCCTTTGTACAGCGCATCGTTCCATTCGGGCGCCTTGTTGCCCAAAGGACAAGCCCAGTTACAGAAGGGGACGCCACAATCCATGCAGCGTGAGGCCTGCAGCTTGCGTTCTCGGGTGTTAAGCGTCTGCTCCACCTCGCCAAAGTCAAGTATTCTGTCGTGAACAGGGCGGTATCCTGCCTCCTGACGGTGTATGTCTAAAAATGCTTTTGGGTTTCCCATTTTCGATTATCCTATTAGTCTGTTTACGGTTTTCGGTTTAGTAGTCACGCTGGATGTCTGCAATCTTCTCGTGCAACTTCTTCATCTGCTCTTCCTGAAGGACACGCTTATATTCAATAGGAACGACCTGCACGAAGTCTTCCACCACGCTGTTCCAGTCGTCGAGCATACGGCCTGCGAGTGCAGAGCCAGTGTGGAGGTAGTGCTGTCGCACGAGCTCGAGCAGTTCCTTGCGTGAGACGCTGTCCTCAACGAGGTTGATTTCGACCATGTCCATATTGCAGAAGTAGTCGAAGGTGTGTTTGGGATCATAGACATAAGCCACGCCTCCCGACATACCCGCTGCGAAGTTGCGGCCCGTATCGCCAAGGACTACGACCCGACCACCTGTCATGTATTCGCAACAATGGTCGCCTGCGCCTTCGATGACGGCAATGGCTCCGGAGTTTCTGACAGCAAACCTTTCGCCAACCTTGCCGTTGATGTAGAGCTCGCCGCTTGTCGCTCCGTAGAGCCCAGTGTTGCCTGCGATGATATTCTCCTCGGCATGGAAGTCCTCGCCGCAGCGGGCAGGAGGCAGAATGCTGATGCGTCCGCCCGACAGACCCTTGCCGAAGTAGTCGTTGCACTCGCCTTCGAGCCTTATGTTAAGCCCTTTTACTGCGAACGCACCGAACGATTGTCCAGCCGAACCCTTAAACTTGATGTTGATGAGACCTTCGGGCAAACCGGCTTCGCCATACTTCTTTGCGATGACACCGCTGAGCATCGTCGTCACGGCACGGTCGGTGTTCTTGATGGCATAGTCAAGGACTACCTCTTCTTGCTCGTTGATTGCTTTCTGGCTCGCCTTGATTATCTCCTCGTCCTTCACGCCCGTTACCTTCGTAAAGGCACCGCGATCCCAGTAGAGAACACTGTTGGTGGAGGGCTTGTGCAACAACCGTGCGAAGTCAATGGTACGCCATTTGGCGGCTGCCGGACCATCGGGTATGCTGTAGTCTATCAGTTCTGTGTGGCCAATGATGTCCTTCAGACTGTGTACACCTATTTCGCTGAGGTACTCACGCACTTGCTCTGCGAGGAACGTGAAGAAGTTCACGACGTATTCCGCACGGCCTTCGAAGTGCTTGCGCAACTCGGGATTCTGTGTTGCCACACCCATCGGGCAGGTGTTCGTGTTGCATTTGCGCATCATGACGCAGCCCAATACGATCAGAGGCAAAGTGCCGAAGGAGAATTCGTCTGCACCGAGCATTGCCATGATGATGACGTCTTTGGCTGTCTTCAGCTGACCGTCGGTCTGCAGACGCACTTGGTTTCGCAAGCCGTTCAATACCAATGTCTGCTGAGTCTCAGCAAGTCCGATTTCCGGCGAAATGCCTGCGAAGCGCATACTGCTGGCGGGGCTGGCTCCTGTGCCACCCTCAGAACCGCTGATGACGATGAGATCAGCTTTAGCCTTGGCTACACCAGCGGCAATAGTGCCTACGCCGCTCTCGGCCACGAGCTTCACACTGACGGCTGCCACGGGGTTGATGTTCTTCAGATCGAAGATGAGTTGGGCCAGATCCTCGATAGAGTAGATGTCGTGATGGGGTGGAGGAGAGATGAGAGAGATGCCGGGGATGGCATTACGCGTCTTGGCGATGATTTCGTTCACCTTGAAGCCTGGCAGCTGTCCTCCCTCGCCCGGCTTGGCTCCCTGTGCTACTTTTATCTGAATCTCCTCAGCGTTTACGAGGTATTCGGCTGTGACGCCGAAGCGACCGGACGCTATTTGCTTGGTCTTGCTGCTGAGGCTTACGCCGTCCACCTCTGTGTGGTAGCGTGCGTTGTCCTCGCCGCCTTCGCCCGTGTTACTGCGTGCTCCGAGTTTGTTCATTGCCAGCGCGAGTGCTTCATGTGCTTCGATGCTCAGTGCGCCGAACGACATTGCACCCGTGACGAAGTGCTTCACGATGCTTTCCACTGGTTCAACTTCGTCGAGAGGCGTGGGTGTCGGGGCTTTCTTCCACGAGAAGAAGTCGCGGATGAAGATGGGGTTCGCCTTTTCGTCCACGAGGGCTGACCACTCCTTGAACTTCTTGTAGCTGCCAAGCCTTGTGGCGAGCTGCAGGTTCGTTATGCTTTCCGGGTTCCAGGCATGAAGTATTCCGTCCTTTCTCCACGAGAATTGTCCCTGATTCTGTAGGAATGTCTGCTTCGAGGCCGCTTCGTGGAGGCGTATGGCATCGCGTGCTATCTCCTTCAGGCCTATGCCGCCTATGGTGCTGACCTCAGTGCCAAAGTATCTACGCAAGAGGTCTTCGCTGAGTCCGATGCTTTCGAATATCTTTGCGCCGCGATAGCTTCGGATGGTAGAGATGCCCATCTTCGACATGATCTTCTTGAGGCCTTTGTCCACGGCCTTGATGTAGTGTGCTTCGGCGGTGGCGTATTCCTCCTGAATCTTGCCGCGCTTTACCAGGTCGTCGAGTATGGCAAAGGTCATATAGGGACAGAGTGCGCTGGCACCATACCCTAAGAGAAGGGCTGCGTGCATGGTCTCTCGAATCTCTCCGCTTTCCACGATGAGGGCAGTCTGCACGCGTTTGCCCACGGAAATCAAGTGATGGTGGACGGCACTGACAGCAAGCAGCGAGGGAATGGCTGCGTGTTTGTCGTCGATGTCGCGGTCGGTCAGGACGATGTAATTAACGCCTTCGTCCACGCTCCTTGCAGCCTCCCCGCATAGTTCGTCGAGGGCTTGGCGAAGTCCCTCTTCGCCTTTGTCGATGTCGAAGAGTATGGGAAGCTTCTTAGTCTTGAAGCCCTTGTACCTGATGTTGCACAGGATGTCGAGCTGTGTGTTGGTGAGGACGGGCTGAGGCAGCCTTACCATCTTGCAGTTGGAGGCATCGGGAGTGAGGATATTGGTGCCGACTGCGCCGATGTACTCCGTGAGGGACATCACCAACTCCTCGCGGATGGGGTCGATGGCGGGGTTGGTCACCTGTGCGAACTGCTGTCGGAAATAGTTGAAAAGCACTTGCGGACGGTCGCTGATGACTGCCAAAGGCGTGTCGTTGCCCATGGCTGCCACGGGTTCCTGGCCTGTGGTTGCCATCGGAATGATGGTGCGGTCGATGTCCTCCTGCCCGTAGCCGAAGGTGATGAGCTTGCTTTCCAGGTCGCTGACGGCGTTCTCCACCTTGCGTCCGCTCTTGAGTTTCTCCAGCTGGACACGGTTCTCGCTGAGCCATTGGCGGTAGGGATGGGCATTGGCAAGGCTTTCCTTGATTTCGCCGTCATAGTAGATTTTGCCTTCCAGGGTGTCGATGAGGAGGATTTTGCCTGGTTGGAGTCGGCCCTTGCTTACTACGTCGCCTGGCTCAAAGTCCATGACTCCGACTTCCGAAGCCACGACCATCAGGCCCTGGCGGGTAATGGTATAGCGAGAAGGGCGCAACCCGTTTCTGTCAAGCATACCGCCTGCATAGCGTCCGTCGCTGAAGAGTAGAGCGGCAGGGCCGTCCCACGGCTCCATCAGAATAGAGTGGTATTCGTAGAAGGCCTTGAGGTTTTCGCTGATAGGGTTCTTGTCGTTGAAGCTCTCCGGCACGAGTATCGCCATGGCCTGAGGCAGGGAAAGTCCGCTCATGGTGAGGAACTCGAACACATTGTCAAGGCTTGCCGAGTCGCTCATCCCTTCCTCTACGATAGGCGTTATCTGCCGTATGTCGCCCAGAGCCTCGCTGCTGAGCACACTCTCGCGTGCCTTCATCCATCCACGATTACCACGGATGGTGTTTATCTCGCCGTTGTGTGCAAGAAGACGGAAAGGTTGTGCCAACGACCAAGTCGGGAATGTATTGGTCGAGAAGCGTGAGTGTACCAGTGCAAGTCCACTGGTGAGGTACGGACTCGACAGGTCGGGGAAGTAGCGGCGCAACTGTCCGCTGGTGAGCATCCCCTTGTAGATGATGTTCTGATTGCTGAGGGAGCAGATGTAGAAGTCGGGATGTTTGACGCGACGCTCTATCTTCTTCCTTATTATATATAATGTACGTTGCAGCGTGTCGGCTTTCTCTTCCGTCACACCGGTGATGAAGAGCTGCTTGATGGCCGGTTCGACGCGACGTGCAGCCTCGCCCAGAACTTCCGGACAGGTTGGCACCGTGCGCAGATGCATCAGTTGGAGTCCTTCGCGCTCTATCTCCTCTATCATCACAGAGAGTATCTCCTGCTGCTCCTTCTCCTCTTTGGGAAGGAAGACGAGGCCAGTGCCGTACTTGCCTTTCTCGGGCACCGGGATGCCTTGCAGCAGTATGAATTCGTGGGGAATCTGTAGCATGATGCCCGCTCCGTCGCCCGTCTTGTCGCGCGTCTCCGCGCCTCTGTGCTCCATGTTCTCAAGCACTTTCAGGGCATTATCGACCAGTTCGTGGCTTTTGCCTCCGTGGATGTTCACCACCATGCCCACGCCGCACGCATCGTGCTCGTAGGCTTCGTTATACAATCCTTGGTTCTTCATTATTTAATTTTCAGTATGTTTCTGTTCATGTTTATTGCTTGTGGCGGAAGCCCCTGTAGGGCATCTGCCGGAGACCTGTAGGGCATCGGCCCGAAACCTGTATGGCATCGGCCTGAACCCTGTAGGGCATCGGCACACTACATTTTCCTTATCCTTTCCAAGGCCTCGCGTGTCTGTTCGTGACGGCCAAAGGCAGTCAGTCGAACGAAGCCCTCTCCGCAGTCGCCGAACCCTGCTCCCGGGGTGCAGACCACATGGGCGCGGTGCAACATGGCGTCGAAGAAGCCCCAGGAGGTCATGCCCTCCGGCACCCTGACCCACAGATATGGAGCGTCGGTGCCACCATAGACCTTCAGTCCCAGCTGTCCGAGTGTCTCGCACATGAGTTGGGCGTTCTCCATATAGTAACGGATGGTTTGGCGCACCTGCTTGCCGCCTTCCTCCGTGTAGATGGCTTCAGCAGCCCTTTGGGAGAGGTAGCTCGTCCCGTTGAACTTGGTACACTGCCGACGGTTCCACAGGGCATTCAGTTCCGTTCCCAAGGCCTTCGGCACCACCGTATAGCCGCAGCGGACACCAGTGAAGCCGGCTGTCTTGGAATAGCTGTGGAACTCCACCGCACACTGCTTGGCTCCGGGTATCTCGTAGATGCTGTGTGGCACGTCATCGCTCTGTATGAAGGCCTCGTAGGCTGCATCGTAGAAGATGACGGCATTGCTTTCCAAAGCGTAATCCACCCACCGCTTCAAGTCCTGACGCGTGAGCACCGTGCCCGTAGGGTTGTTGGGATAGCACAGATAGATGGCATCCACATGCTGAGTTGGCAGTTCGGGCACGAAGTTGTTTTCAGCCGTACAGGGCAGCTTGACAATGGTTCTGCCCGCCATAAGATTGGAATCCACATAGACAGGATATACAGGGTCGGTGACAGCCACAGTGCATTGGAGCGAAAGCAGCTCTTGGAAGTTGCCCGTGTCGCTCTTCGCGCCGTCGCTCACGAACACCTCGTCTGGCTCGATGTCCATGCCTCTCCTGCGGAAATCGTTTTCCACGATGGCTTCACGAAGGAAGTCATATCCCCGTTCGGGCCCGTATCCACGGAATGAAGCGGCAGAGGCCATCTCGTCCGTCGCCTTGTGCAAGGCCTCGATGACCGCAGGGCAAAGCGGCTGGGTCACATCGCCGATGCCCAGAGAGATGATGTCCGTCTGCGGATTCGCCTCGCCGAAAGCCTTCACCCTCTTCGCGATGTCGGCAAACAAATAGTTGCCCGACAGGTTCATATAGTTTTCGTTAAGCTTCATGATTGCTTTATTTCGTTATTATCTCATTATGTCGTTATGTCATTCGTCCAATTCGATGTCGCCTTCAAAGACGAGTTCCGCCGGCCCAGTCATATAGACGTGATTGTCTGCCTCGCGCCATTCTATCTCCAATGTGCCACCGTCCATGAGGATGCGGCTCGTGCGTCCGGCACGTCCGGTCTGTTGGGCAGCAACCGCCACGGCACAGGCTCCCGTGCCGCAAGCCTGTGTTATGCCGCTTCCGCGCTCCCAAACGCGCACCCGAATACCGTCAGGACGCATTTCGGCAAATTCGATGTTGCAGCGTTCAGGAAACGCGGAATGGATCTCAAGCTCGCGGCCTTCCGACTCCACGGCATCAACGTCGTCGGTAAAGACAACGTAGTGAGGATTGCCCATAGAAACGAATTGTCCATCCCTGAGGCCTGTCGCATGAGGCGAGAACTGCTGTGGATTGTCGAAGACAGGCTCGCCCATATCGACGGTGGCTGCGTCCACGCGACCTGATTGGGAATGGAGATGTATGAGTTTTATGCCGGATGCTGTCAGCAAGCGGACAGTGTCTTCAGATGTGAGTCCCTTTTCGTAGACATACTTTCCGACGCATCGGCTGGCGTTGCCGCACATTTTTGCTTCCGATCCGTCTGCATTGAAGATGCGCATCGTAAAGTCTGCTTCGGGGATAGGCGAGCGTCCGATGAGTACAAGTCCGTCGCTTCCAATCCCTTTGTGTCTGTCGCTCCATTTGATGGCTACAGTTTCGGGGTCTTCTATATTATATAATAATGTATCGACGTATATGTAGTCATTGCCCGCGCCGTGCATCTTTGCGAAATGTATCTTGCGTGTCATTTTGTTTGAATTTTTGTTGTTATGATAACAATCTTGCTTAATTCTGGTGCAAAGGTAAACATTTTGTTGCAAAACATACAAGTTTTGGAGACAAAAGCATACTAAGTATACGAAATAATTGACATAAATCAAGGAAATCATATCTATGTGTATCAAATTGCCATGATTATGTTGTTTGTATGAACATATTGTCGTACCTTTGCAACGAAAACATTGCAATGTGTAATAATAGGACGCTCATTTTAACTAATCATTTAATTTATGAAGAAGATTGAAGCTATTATTCGCAAGACCAAGTTTGAGGATGTCAAGGAGGCTTTGCTTTCGTCGGACATCGACTGGTTTGAGTATCACGACGTACATGGCATTGGTCAGAGCCGACAGGAGCGCATATATCGTGGCGTCCAGTACTCGACCGACGTCATAGAACGTGTGGCTATCAGCATTGTTTGCCGCGACCAGTTTGTCCAACCTACGGTAAAGGTCATCATAGACACCGCGCATACCGGTGAGGTAGGCGACGGACGTATCTTCGTAAGCGACGTAATCGACACGTGGAGCATCCGCACTGGGGAGCACGGGGACACTGTGCTTAGAGATAAGAAATAATAGGATATGACACATTATTATTATTATGAACGACATTGCACTTTCACTCGATACCGTATGGATGCTGTTGGCAGCCATGCTTGTTTTCTGGATGCAGCCGGGCTTTGCCCTGTGCGAAGCAGGCTTCACACGCGGCAAGAACACCGCTAACATCCTGTTCAAGAACTTCGTAGATTTCATGCTCGGCTCACTGCTCTTCTGGTTCGTGGGCTTTGGATTCATGTTCGGTTCCGACGGCGCAGGCTTCATCGGAATGCCTAACTGGGGGGACCTTTCCTTCTATCAGGGAGAACTTCCTGTTGAAGGTTTCCTGATGTTTGAAACGGTCTTTTGTGCCACGGCTGCAACGATTGTCAGTGGAGCTATGGCCGAAAGGACCAAATTCTCCATGTACGTCATCTACAGTGCGGTCATTTCGCTGCTCATCTACCCAGTGGAAGGTCACTGGACATGGGGTGGTGGATGGCTGTGTAACGATGCAGCCGACGGGTTCATGATGAGCACGTTCGGAGATGTTTTCCACGACTTCGCAGGCTCTGCCATCGTGCATAGTGTGGGAGGTGTGCTGGCATTGATTGGTGCCTTGGCACTGGGGCCACGTCGTGGCAAGTATGCAAAGGACGGCAGCAGCCGTGCCATTCCGGGTCATTCACTGACGTTGGCCGCCCTCGGAGTGTTCATACTTTGGCTCGGATGGTTTGGTTTCAACCCAGGTTCACAGCTGGCTGCTTCGGGCGAAGTCAACCGCACGGCTATTTGCCACGTGTTGCTGACGACCAATCTTGCCGCAGCTGCCGGTGGTGTGGCAACTATGTTCGTCACTTGGCTGAGGTATCGCAAACCCTCGTTCTCACTGATGCTGAACGGCGTCTTGGCTGGTCTGGTGGGCATCACTGCCGGTTGCGACCTCGTTTCGCCCGTCGGAGCAGTGGTCGTCGGACTTGTGTGCGGCACCATACTTGTCTATTCCATTGAGTTCATTGACCATGTCCTGCACATCGACGACCCTGTGGGCGCAAGCTCCGTACACGGTGTCTGCGGTATCCTTGGCACTTTGCTGACAGGTCTTCTCTCCACGACCAATGGTGCTTTCTACGGCCACGGATGGGGATTCTTTGCAGCAGAAGCCTTCGGCATACTTGTCATCGACCTCTGGGCAGCCGCTTGTGGCATCCTGCTTTTCTATGCCATCAAGAAGATCCACGGCCTTCGCGTCAATGCCCGCATCGAGGATGAAGGACTGGATGTTTACGAACACGGAGAAACATGTTACAATTAAATAGAAAAATTACACGTTAGTAAATGGCAAACTACACGTTGGTAAATGGCAAACTACACGTTGGTAAATGACAAACTACACGTTAGTGGTTTATTCACGACAAACACATCAAACATAAAAAGAACATGAAAAGATTGGTAATTATAATGCTGTCGGCAGTCTGCATGACTGCGGCAGTGGCACAGGATAAAGTAGGTGCAACGATAGGTTGCGACTTCGTCAGCCAGTACATCTGGCGTGGTCAGAAGCTTGGCAACGTCAGCCTGCAGCCCACACTTGGCATCGATTACAAAGGCCTGAGCCTGACCTCTTGGGGCAGCGTCGGCTTCGATTCGGACGATGCAAAAGAGCTTGACTTCACTTTGGCCTATGAATGGAAAGGCTTCAACGTGGGTCTGACCGACTATTGGTTCTCTGAAGGCAACTATTTCCACTACGGAGCTCACGAGACAACTCACGTCTGGGAAGCCAACTTAGGCTATGACTTCGGCTTCCTCAGCGTGCAGTGGTTCACGAACTTCGGCGGCAACGACGGAACGACTTCCAGCGGAAAACGAGCCTACAGCAGTTACTTCGAACTGACCGCTCCGTTCCGTCTCGGCGGACTTGACTGGGAAGCTACCTTCGGAGCCGTGCCGTACCAAACGTCGTTCTACGATGCAAATGGCTTCGCCGTCACGAACATATCGCTGAAAGCCACCAAGGACTTCGTCATCAAGCAGAAATGGCATCTGCCGGTATTTGCGGGTCTGACGGGCAATCCACGTGCCGAGAAGCTCTACTTCATCTTCGGAACATCATTCTCTATTTAATAACCTTCACTGAATTGTCATGGTGCCTGGCGCCATGGCAATTCAGTCATTAACAAAACTATGGACACTAAGTACATCTTCGTCACAGGCGGCGTGGTTTCATCCCTCGGGAAAGGAATCATCTCCGCAAGCATCGGAAAGCTTCTGCAGGCACGCGGCTACAAGGTCACGATACAGAAGTTCGACCCCTACATCAACATCGACCCTGGTACGCTTAACCCGTATGAACACGGCGAATGCTACGTCACGGAGGACGGCATGGAGACAGATCTCGACCTCGGTCATTACGAAAGATTTACCGGCATACACACGACACGCTATAACAGCATTACAACCGGACGCATATACAAGGCAGTAATCGATCGCGAACGACGCGGGGACTATCTGGGCAAGACCATTCAAGTTGTGCCACACATCACAGACGAGATTAAGAGGCGGATGCTTCGCGAAGATGAACAACTCCAGACAAAGAAAGGTGGAACTGCTGCCGCCTCGCCTGGTTCTCAATACGACTTCATCATCACGGAAGTGGGAGGAACCATAGGCGACATAGAGAGCGCACCCTTCATGGAAGCCATCCGGCAGCTGCGTTGGCAGCTGGGACGAGACGCCGTCTGTGTGCATCTCACATACGTCCCCTACCTGAAAGCAGCCGACGAACTGAAGACGAAACCCACACAACACTCCGTAAAGGAACTGCAAGGAATGGGCATCCAGCCAGACATCCTTGTACTTCGTACCGAACGCCACCTCGATGACTCCATGCGTCTCAAGGTGGCTTCGTTCTGCAATGTAGATTTGGAATGTGTCGTACAAAGCGAAGACATGCCAAGCATCTACGAAGTTCCAGTCAACATGCAACGTCAGGGACTCGATGCAGCCATCCTTCGCAAGATAGGCATACCCGTGGGAGAGACTCCCGCCATGAAGCCTTGGCACGACTTCCTCGACAAACAGCGCAACGCCACACGCGAAGTTCATGTGGCCTTGGTTGGAAAATACGACCTGCAAGACGCTTACAAAAGCATCCGCGAAAGCTTGAACCTGGCAGGCATCTACAATGGCGTGAAGACAAAACTGCATTTCGTCAACAGCGAAGAACTGACGAAAGAGAACGTCGCGACACGTCTGGAAGGCATGGCAGGCATCATCATCTGCCCGGGATTCGGGCAGAGAGGCATCGAAGGAAAGATTGTCGCAGCCGAATTTTCGCGCACTCACGACATCCCCACTTTCGGCATTTGCCTCGGCATGCAGATGATAGTCATCGAATTTGCCAGGAACGTCCTTGGATACAAAAACGCCACAAGCAGCGAGTTCGTATCGACTTCCTCCGAAGACAAGATGCACCAGTTGGTCATCGACCTTATGGAAGAACAGAAAGACATCACACAAAAGGGCGGCACAATGCGGCTCGGAGCATACGATTGTGAACTCGTCGAAGGCAGCAGGACATCAGAAGCCTATGGCGGTAAGGCATTGATAAGCGAGAGACATCGCCACCGCTATGAGTTCAACAATGCATACAAGGCAGAATACGAAACAGCCGGCATGAAGTGCGTAGGCATCAATCCTGCAGCCGGCCTTGTAGAAATCGTCGAGATTCCGTCCCTGCGTTGGTACATAGGAACACAGTTCCATCCGGAGTATTCCTCCACGGTACTGCATCCGCATCCGCTGTTCATGTCGTTCATCAAAGCTTGCATCTGATATGGAAACACTGAAGCACGAATGCGGCGTCGCATTGATACGTTTGCTGAAACCGCAGGACTACTACCTCACGAAGTACGGCACGGCATCATATGGGCTGAATAAACTCTACCTGATGATGGAGAAGCAGCACAATCGCGGACAAGAAGGTGCGGGCATTGCCTGCGTACACATGGATGCAGAAGTCGGAACAGAGTATATGTTCCGCGAGAAGGCTTTGGGCAAAGATGCCATCAGCGAGGTGTTCGACCACGTGACGAAAGACTGGACGGCAGCACAGCTTTACATGGGACACCTGCGCTACTCGACAACAGGCAAAAGCGGCCTAACCTATGTCCATCCATTCCTGCGCCGCAACAACTGGCGTGCCAAGAACCTCTGTCTTTGCGGAAACTTCAACATGACGAACATCGACGAAATCTTCGCTAAGATGGTTCGGCAAGGACAATCTCCGCGCATCTACAGTGACTCCTACATCACATTAGAGTGGATGGGACACAGGTTGGACCGTGAAGTGGAACGTCTCTTCGTAGAAGCTAAAGCGAAAGGATTGCAGAATACAGACATCACGCAATACATCGAGAACAATGTGCAGATGTCGAACGTGCTGCGCACCACCATGGAAGATTACGACGGCGGCTATGTCATGTGTGGCATGACGGGAAGCGGCGAAATGTTTGCCATGCGCGACCCATGGGGCATCCGTCCGGCTTTCTACTATAAAGACGACGAGGTGATAGCCGTGGCAAGCGAGCGTGCAGTGTTGCAGACGACCTTCGACCTCACCTGTGACGATGTGCAGGAACTGCCGTCGGGACAGGCCCTGATTGTACATAAGGATGGCACTTCTGCACTCGAGACGATACTTGAAGCCAAGCAGCAGTCGCGTTGTTCATTCGAGAGGATATACTTCAGCCGCGGTTCCGATCGCGACATATACATTGAGCGAAAGCAG
>CAJOLC010000048.1 GCA_905235305.1 uncultured Bacteroidaceae bacterium
CACGCAGGGCATCCTTACACCCGCTCCATGACCCTTTTGTCTTTCACCTACTATAGTAGGTTGTTTGAACATACATGTATGTGCAATTGAATGTACATGTATGTTCAATTGAATATACATGTATGTTCAAACAATGCATACTGATGGAGGCAAGGAGCAGGGGGCAAGGAGCGGGTGATGAAAGAGGGCTTGATGACCGATTCGGAACAAAGGCTGCGACGGCAGAAAGGCGTAAGCACGAGCCAGCTTGCTTTTTGCCGACAACTCGCGCCTGCGATGAGGCTGTCGAAAAACTCGGATAATTTTGGCTTTTTCTGTACTTATTCGTATCTTTGTACCCGCAAGTCACCCTTGGAAGAATAATGAAAATGAAAGAATGAGAAGGCACATCATACTATACATGCTCCTGTTCCTCGCCTTGGGACAGTCCTGGGCGCAGTCCCATATCGTATGCACGCCGGCAGGCAAGATGGAACGTGCCGTCTCGGGACACTTTGCTGCCATCGTCGACGGACGACTCACGACCTGGGGCGGCTGCAACTTCCCTGATGTCCCATGTGCCGAAGGCGGACAGAAAGTATTCTACCCGAAGGCTTACGGCGCAAGTGTGGCAGTGCCGGAGGGTACGGTGTATATTGGGGGAGCCTCACCCCTAACCCCTCTCCGAGGAGAGGGGGATAAAGGTTCGCAAACCATTACCACCAGCACCGCAGAGGTAACTTTTCTCCCCTCCTCATCGGGGGAGGGATCGGGGAAGGGAGCTCTTCCTTCTCTGCCTAAAGGCCTCGACAACTTTGCTGCTTGCTATGGCACGGACCGAATCTTTGTGGCAGGCGGCCAGACGGACGGCATTCCCAACAGGGATGTCTATGTCCTCGACTGGCCCGATGGGAAGGAATGGATGAAGATTGCCACCTTACCCGACGAAGGACGTTTGCAGCCCTGCATGGCAGTGCAGAACGCCCCCGAAGGGAAGGCCTTGTATATCTTCGGAGGGTATACAGCCCCCTCAAAGTCTCAGACCCCCCAACCCCCTTTAGGGGGAGTTGTCTATACCCAGGGCATGAAACTGAACCTAAAGACATTGGAATGGAAAGAGACAGCCCCCCTCCAAACCTCCCCCCGAGGAGGGAGGCTTTTCGCCGCGGAACTCCCCTACTCCTCGGGGTCGGGGGAGGGGGCTCTTGTCGGCTCCTGCTGTACGCCCTGCGGCTACAGCCACATCCTTTTCTTCGGAGGCGTAGACCACGACATCTTCCTCTCTGCCATTCGTGGCGAACAGGACAGCCTCTATCTGAGGCACGAGCCGTCGTGGTACAAGTTCCGAAGCGAAGTCCTTGCCTCCACACCATCACCGATTCGTGGACAACCCTACAAGGCGACAGTCTGCCGGCAAGGGCTGGAGCTGTCCTCACGCCATTTGAAGGAGGCTGGTACTACAGCGGCGGCGAGACGATGCCCGGCATAAGGTCTGCCGACATCTATCGCATTGAGGCCAGGCACGAGACGCATTTCGGCACAGCCAACTGGACGGTTCTTGCCCTCTACCTGCTTGCCATGCTCGGCATGGGCATATACTTTATGCGCAGGGAGAACGGAGCAGACGACTTCTTCAAAGGCGGCGGACGCATTCCCTGGTGGGCTGCAGGCATCAGCATCTACGCCACCATGCTCAGCGCGATTACCTACATGGCCATCCCTGCCAAGGCTTACGCCACCGACTGGACTTACTATCCGATGCTCTGGATGATACCCGTGGTGGGCATTCCCGTGATGCGCTACTACCTACCCTACTTCCGTCGGCTCAAAGCCGCGTCTACCTACGCCATACTCGAAGAACGCTTCAACCTCGCCACACGTCTCATGGCTTCCACGCTGTTCTGCATCTTCATGGTGGCACGCATGGCGCTCGTCATGTACCTGCCTTCGCTTGCCCTCACAGCAGTAACAGGCATCGACATCTACCTCTGCATCATCATGATGGGCCTCGTCACCATTATCTATTGCACGATGGGTGGCGTGGAGGCCGTCATCTGGGGCGACGTCGTGCAGGGCTGCATCCTTGTGGGCGGAGCCATCTTTGCAGCAGTCTATCTCTGGGCAGGCACGGAAGGCGGCTTCGCAGGGGCATGGCAACTTGCCACAGACAACGACAAGATGCGACTCTTTGTATGGAGCCTCGACTACCGTCGCGTCACGTTCTGGGTAGCCATCATCGGCGGCGGCATCGCCAACAATCTCATCTCCTACACCAGTGACCAGACGGTCATCCAACGCTACATGACCACTAAAGACGAGAAGAGCGCTGGCCGCAGCATCCTTGTGAACAGCTTCATGAGCGTCTGCATCTCCGTCGCCTTCTACTTCATCGGCACAGGCCTCTACACGTTCTACAAGACGCATCCCCAAAGCCTTGACATTACGACCGCGCATGCCGATGCAATCTTCCCCTACTTCATGATGAGCCAGATGCCCGCAGGACTGGCAGGACTGCTCATAGCCGCCATCTTCGCTGCCACGATGAGCACCATCTCGAGCAACATCAACAGTGTCTCGACGGCCTTCAGCGTGGACTTCATCCAGCGTTTCCGTCCGAAGACGTCAGACGTGGCATTGCTGCGAACGGCACGTTGGACGTGCGTCGTGAGCGGACTCATCGGCCTGGGCATTGCCTTGCTGATGGCGACGTGGGACATCGCTTCGCTGCTCGACTACTTTAACACCATCCTCGGCCTGCTTACGAGCGGCTTGGGCGGACTCTTCGTGATGGCAGTCTTCTTCCCATGCATCAAGGGCCGCGCCGCACTGACAGGCTTCATCGCAGGCGAAGCGGCAGTATTCCTCATGTGGCTGCTTACGGACGTCAACTTCTTCCTCTTCGGTGCCGCAGGCATCGTGGTAAGCGTCATCACAGCACTGATGCTGAGTCAGAAATCGTATAATTAAATTATCAAATAGTACACAATCATGGTAAACCTGAATAAACTTGCCGCTCAGTACAAGAGCGAACTGCTGGAGAGAGTGATGCCTTTCTGGATGGAGAACAGTATAGACACAGAGTATGGCGGCTTCTTCACCTGCATCGAACGCGACGGAGAGGTCTATGACACGGATAAGTTCATCTGGCTGCAAGGGCGGGAAGTATGGATGTTGGCAACACTCTACAACAAAGTAGAGAAGCGGAAGGAGTGGCTGGATGCTGCCATACAAGGTGCCGAGTTCCTAAGGAAATACGGACACGACGGCAACCTCAACTGGTACTTCTCGCTCGACCGGCAGGGGCGTCCGCTCGTCGAGCCGTACAACATCTTTTCCTACACCTTTGCCGTCATTGCCTTCGGACAGCTCTACAAGGCGACCGGCAACAAGGAATACGCCGACATTGCCAAGCGGACCTTCGACATCGTCCTCTCCAAGCGCAGCAATCCGAAAGGCCGATGGAGCAAGGCAGCACCAGGGGCAAGAGCCATGAAGGACTTCGCCTTGCCGATGATCCTCTGCAATGTCGCCCTTGAAATCGAAGACTTGTTGGAACCGTCGTTCCTTCAAGAGACCATCGACGTGTGCCTTCACGAAGTGCTCGACGTGTTCTACCGTCCCGAACTCGACATGATTGTGGAGAACGTAAGCATCGACGGCGAGCTGGTGGACTGTCACGAAGGTCGCCTGCAGAACCCCGGCCATGCCATCGAAGCCATGTGGTTCATCATGGACCTCGCAAAGAGACTGGGTCGAAAGGACTTGGTCGAGAAGGCCGTCCACATAGCACTCCGCGAGGTGGAATATGGATGGGACAAGGAGTTCGGCGGCATCTTTTACTTCATGGACAGGCTCGGGAGGCCGCTGCAGCAGTTGGAATGGGACCAGAAACTTTGGTGGGTCCACATCGAGACGCTGATCAGCATGATAAAGGGCTACGAGCTGACGGGCCGGCAGGAGTGCCTCGACTGGTTCCTCCGCGTGCACGATTACGTCTGGAGCCACTTCGTCGACAAGGAATATCCAGAATGGTTCGGCTACCTGAACCGCCGCGGTGAAGTCTTGCTCACGCTCAAGGGCGGCAAGTGGAAAGGCTGCTTCCATGTTCCAAGAGGCCTGATGCAAGTCTATCAGACGCTCGAGAGGATAGCGGCAAAGCATCCTGAATAATTAAAATGAAGAGCTGGAAATGAAAAATGGGGCTACGCCTTGATGAGGACTGACATCCCCAAGCCCCGGCAAAGCTCTTCCAGAGATGTTTGCAAATGCGACGCGTCCCTATTGGCAGAGCGACACGTCCCTATGGGAAGAGCGACACGTCCCTTTTGGCAATGCGACTATAGGGGTACAAAAACAGGCAGGGTCCCTTTGTCGGGACTTGCCTTTACTTCTTCTTTAGGCCCTGGTAAGCAAGGTAAAGCACGACGGCGGCTCCAAGGACGAGCATCGCTACCTTGAGTTCGCCGCTGTACTGGGCCACCTTCTCCTCGAGCTGTCCGCTGTAGTTGTGCCCTATGTACCAACCCATTGCGGCAAGGATACTGTTCCAAAGTCCGGCACCGAGCGTGGTGTAGAGAAGAAAGCGGCTGAGACTCATGCGTGACAGGCCTGCGGGAATACTGATGAGTTGACGGACGGCTGGCACCAGTCTTCCAAAGAAGGTGCCTACTGCTCCATGTTCGTCGAAATAGCGTTCCGCCTTCTGCACCTTCTCGGCATCAATCAGACAGACATGTCCGAGACGGCTTTCTGCGAAGCGATAGACGAGCGGACGCCCGAGGTAGAGAGCCAGGAAGTAATTCACCAAAGCGCCGATGCAGGCACCCGCCGTGGCACACAGCACTACGAGGAAGACGTTGAGCTCACCTGTCGTGGCAGCCATATATGCAGCCGGCGGCACAACCACCTCGCTTGGAAATGGGATGAAGCTGCTTTCGATGGCCATCAGCAAAGTGATGACCCAGTAGTTCAGATGCTCGAGGCACCAGGCTATGAAGGGTATGGACTGCATTATTGACCTATGATGAGAAATTCAGGGATTTAGGGAATAAGAAATTATGACTGATAGAGTTTCAGGATATTACACTCGGAGAGATTGACGTTCCTGCCTCGCAGCAAGACGTCCCGCGCAGAGAATGATGGAAGAACTGGGCCGTGTGAGGGAGAAAGTGCGTCGGAAAAGGCTTCTGAACGACTTCCACCGGCTTCGGGGCCTCGTCAGGCCGATGGTGACATCGTGTCCTTCCGCAGCCGACGACACGAGCCCCCGGAGCCAACTGCCCGTAGCAAGACTCTCGTCGAGAGGCAGAAGTACAAGGAAGTCGAAGTTGGCAGCCTTGGCACCAAGGATGAGTGCAAGGCGATGGACGTCAAGGCCCCTGGCACTTGCAGGGCAGAAGGTGTGGCTGAGAAACGAGTAGCGAGCCTCCATGTCCTCGAGCCATTCTTCCAGGTCTTTGTCGTGCATCTTGTCGACCACAATCACTTCCAGTCCGCCATCATACGGCATGGCAAGCAGCTTAGGCAAGAGGCTTCGGAGCAGAGGTTGCCCTGTTTCCTCCACGGTCACAATGATGCTGACGTCCCTCATTCAGTATCTGCGGTTGGCATGTCTTCTGATGAAGATAAGAAATCCTCTGTCGTGTAGCCCACAGGCAACTCGCGGCAGTTGTACTGGCTTGCCATGATTTCGCCGTAAGCGCCAGCAGAACGGATGGCAAGGAGGTCGCCGCGTTTGGCCTCAGCCAATGGGAAGTCCTTGGCAAAGGTGTCGCTGCTCTCGCAGACCGGTCCGACGATGTCGTACAACTGCTGGGGGGAATTGCTGCTAAGGTTCTCGATGTGGTGATGAGCGCCATAGAGGGCAGGCCGTATAAGGTCGGTCATACCGGCATCGACGATAGCAAATTGCTTCTTCGTAGCCTGCTTGACGTAGAGAAGACGCGTGATGAGCGAGCCGCATTGCCCAACCACAGCCCTGCCAAGCTCGAAGTGCAAGTGCTGGTGAGGGCGGAGTTTCAGGTACTTGGCATAAGTTTCGAAGTAGGACTTGAAGTCGGGAACGGGTGCATCATCCGGGTGTTCATAGTCGATGCCCAGACCTCCGCCGACGTTTATGCAGGAGACTTCCCTGATTCCTGCCGCTTCGAGCTGGTCCTGGAGCTCATTGATTCGATGGCACAAAGCCTCGAAGTCGTCCATCTCAAGTATCTGGCTTCCGATGTGGAAGTGCAGGCCTACGAAACGAATGTTGGGGAGCCTGTGGCTGAGACGTATGACGTCAATCATATCTTCCTTGGCAATTCCGAACTTATTCTCGGCAAGGCCGGTCGTGATGCCTGCATGGGTGTGAGCCCCGACATCAGGATTTATGCGGAAGCAGACGTTGGCCACCTTGTTCATGTTCGTTGCAATATCGCTAATCACCCCAAGCTCAGGAATGCTCTCCACGTTGAAATACCCGATGCCAGACTCGAGTGCCGTCGTAATCTCCCAGTCGGCTTTGCCTACACCGGCAAAGACTATGTCGTCGGGACGAAAGCCATTCTTGAGGCAGGCACGTATCTCACCACCGCTCACGCAGTCGGCTCCGAAGCCAGAACGCTGTATCTGCTGGAGCACCTTGGCATTGGCGCAAGCCTTCACGGCATAATGCAGATGCCAGCCCTCGTGCTTGTCTGTCTCGCGTTTAATCGCGGCAAGCGTCTCTGCAAGCAACTCGGTATCATAGTAGTAAAAGGGTGTCCGTTTCTTCTCGAAGCAGTCCCTCATGTCCTTCAACAATCTTTTTCCCATAATCTTACTTAAAGAGAGTATCGCTCAATGCTTGCAAAGTACGTTTCTTGTCACTTGCCTTCACGACAAAGGAAATATTGTGAGGCGAGCCGCCATAGCTGATCATGCGGACAGGGATATTCTTAAGCGCCTGACAAGCTATCGCTTCAAAGCCGACATTATCGCTTGCGAGGTCACCAACGACGCAGATGATGCACATATCCTCCTCGACAGCAACAGTGCCGTACTTCTTCAGTTCGTTGACGATATCCTCGAGATGATGGCGGTTGTCGATGGTTACGCTGACACCAACTTCACTCGTACATACCATGTCAATGCTGGTCTTATAAGTCTCGAATATCTCGAAGACCTTACGGAGGAAACCATAAGCCAGGAGCATTCGGCTGCTGTTTATCTGGATGCAGATATTGCCATCACGAGCTGCGACAGCTTTAATGACGCCACGTTGAAAGTCGTTATTGATGATGGTACCTGGGGCAGCAGGATCCATCGTATTCTTAAGCCGCACGGGAACACGGGCGAATTTGGCCGGCTGAATGCAGGTCGGATGCAGAATCTTTGCGCCAAAGTAAGCAAGCTCGGCAGCCTCTTCGAAGTAAAGCTGACGGACAGGCTCTGTATGTTCCACGAAGCGAGGGTCGTTGTTGTGCATGCCATCAATGTCCGTCCATATCTGTATCTCTTCAGCCTGTACGGCAGCACCCACCAAGCAGGCCGTGTAATCACTACCGCCACGCAGCAGATTGTCAATCTCTCCATAAGCGTTTCTGCAGATGAAGCCTTGCGTCAGATATATTTGATAGTCGGGATGCGCCTCAAGAACCTTCGTGATCTTCTCTTTGATGTAGTTCATGTCGGGTTCAGCATTCTTGTCTGTACGAATGATGTCGAGCGCATTGATGAGTAGAGTCTTGACTCCGCACTCCTCGAGATAGTTGGCAACCATGTTGGTGCTTATTATCTCGCCTTGAGCCAGGATGACCTTTTCCTCGAAACTTGTGAAGTGAACCTTTGTGAAGGAACGCAGATAGTCGAATTCATCATGCAGGAATCTCATCGTCTTCTGCTTGGCTTCTTCCGTGCGATAGAGCTTCTCGACGTGTCCCGCATAAGTCTGTTCAAGCAGGTTTATGATGGTGTTCGCGCCCTCGGGATTCTTCTTATAGAGGTAATCTGAGATTTCGACCAGAGTGTTTGTCGTGCCAGACATTGCAGAAAGGACCACGAACTTTGTCTGCCCGTCTTCGGTGATGAGTGTTGAAACCTCTTGCATTCTCTGTGGCGACCCAACGGAAGTGCCGCCAAACTTCAGTACTTTCATGTCTTATTCTTTATTTTCTGTTACAAGCTTGGATTTCTCACAACGGTAGATGGTTCCCGGAAAGTATTCGGGCCATTGCATGTTATGTGTTGAGAGGATAATTGCCGTATGATTCTGACGGCGTATTTCGTCGAGGAGGGCCAAGATGAGCTCTCCATTTTCTGCATCTAAGTTGCCTGTCGGCTCATCTGCAAGAATGACCTTCGGGTTGTTCAGTATAGCTCTGGCAATGCATATGCGCTGCTGTTCGCCGCCGGAGAGTTCGTAGATGAACTTGTCCTTCTTGTCGGAGAGTTTCACCATCTCGAGAACTTCGGCTATTTTATTCTCGCGCTCTGCCTTTTTCTTCCATCCTGTCGAACGCAGGACAAAGTCGAGGTTGCGATGTACAGTCCTGTCGCGGAGCAACTGGAAGTCTTGGAAGACGATGCCCATCTGCTTTCTGAGGGCGGGTTGATGTGTCGTCTTGAAACGGTTCATATTAAAACCCAGCACTTCTGCTTTGCCTCCTTCGACCGGCAACTCGCCATAAATGCTCTTGAGGAGCGAGGATTTCCCGCTGCCGACAGGGCCCACGATATAGACCATCTCGCCTTCCTCGATACTGAAAGTCACCTTTCCCAGCACAAGTTGATCGTCCTGATAGATATCGACATCCGTATATCTGAGTATCATCGTCGCTTGAATTAGTGTTTTTTCCAACCAGGGTTGTGCCGTTCCATCAGCTCCCGTGCCATGTCTTCTATGCGGAGGCCTTTGCTTGTCAGGAGTACGATGAGGTGATAGAGCATGTCGGAACCTTCGTAGATAAGGCGGTCGTTGGTGCCGTTGGTTGCTTCAATGACCAGTTCCAAAGCCTCCTCCCCCACTTTCTGTGCCATCCTGTTCAGGCCGTCCTTGAATAAAGAGGTCGTATAACTGCCTTCGGGCATTTCCTCGTGACGCTTCTCGATGAAGTCGCTCAGCTCAGACAGGAAGAGCAGTGGGTTGAGTCTATTCTCTTCGCCCCAGCAGGTGTCGGTGCCTTTGTGGCAGGTGGGACCGTCGGGAGTGGCTTGGATGAGCAGGGTGTCGTTGTCACAATCGACTTTGATATTGACCAGATGCAAGTAGTTTCCACTGGTCTCGCCTTTAGTCCAGAGGCATTGACGTGAACGGCTAAAGAAGGTAACGAGTCCGGTTTCTTGAGTCTTCTTCAGCGCCTCCTCGTTCATATAGCCGAGCATGAGCACGTTCTTTGTCCTTACATCTTGAATGATGGCGGGTACAAGTCCGCCGTTCTTATCGAAGTCTACATTAATCATATCCTTATATTTATTCTTTCATTCCTGAGGTATTCTTTCAGTTCGGGGATGCTTATCTGCCCAAAGTGGAACACACTTGCGGCGAGAGCTGCGTCGGCCTGTCCGCAGAGGAAGACGTCGCGGAAGTCTTCCATCTTGCCTGCGCCACCGCTCGCGATGACCGGAATGGTGAGTTCCGATGCGAGGCGCGACAGGGCGTCGCAGGCAAATCCTTGCTTCACGCCGTCGTGGTTCATGCTTGTAAACAGGATTTCTCCTGCTCCCCTATCGTTCACTTCTCTTGCCCAGTCGAAGAGGTTCCTGTCGGTCGGGATGCGTCCGCCGTTGAGGAAGCATGTCCATTCACCATTCTTCTGCTGTGCATCGATGGCAACGACGCAGACCTGACTGCCGAAGTGACGTACTATTTCATCAATGAGTTCGGGTCTGCGAAGTGCAGCACTGTTGACACTTATCTTGTCGGCACCGGCATTGAGCATACGTTCCACGTCCCGAAGTTCGCTGATTCCTCCGCCGACGGTAAAGGGGATGTCTACCTCGGCAGCGACTTTCTGCACCATGTCCGTGAAGGTCTTCCGGCCTTCGTGACTGGCTGTGATGTCGAGGAAGACCAGTTCGTCGGCCCCCTGCGTGCTGTAAACCTTACCCAGTTCCACGGGATCGCCTGCCTGCCGGAGCTGCAGGAAGTTCGTGCCTTTTACGGTCTGCCCGTCTTTGACATCGAGACAAGGTATGATGCGTTTTGCTAACACCTGTTGCTTTTTACTGTTTTGATGTTTTTCAATTCTCTGTTTCTCTTCCCGCGAGCAAGCGTTTCATGTCAATCTTTCCTTCGTAGAAGGCTTTTCCGAAGACGACGGCTGGGATGCCGGCTCTGTCGAGAGCCAGGATGTCTTCTGTGCTTCCTACGCCGCCGCTTGCAATCAGATGGCAGTCGGGGTAACGTCGCATGATGCTCTGATAGAGGTCGACTGCGGGTCCGGCAAGTGTGCCGTCGCGACAGATCTCCGTACAAAGCACGTGCTTCGTACCTGACATGATGTATCGGGAGAGGAAATCTTCGAGCTGGACATCCGAGTCTTCCTTCCAGCCGTTAATGGAGACCTTGCCTTCCCTGACGTCAGCACCGAGTACAAGACGCTCGGCTCCATACTTCTCGAGCCAGTAGAGATAGCGGTCGGGGTCTGTAATGGCGATGCTTCCAGCCGTAACCATTGCTGCGCCAGCATCGAAGGCCTTTTCGAGGTCGTCGTCACTCTTCACCCCTCCACCGAAATCGACGATGAGGTTTGTATGTGTCGTAATGGCTTTGAGGACAGCAATGTTGACCACATGCTTGCTCTTGGCGCCGTCGAGGTCTACCACATGGAGGCGACGCATCCCCAGTTCCTCGAACTGGCGAGCCATCTCGAGCGGGTCGCCGTACACCTTCTTCGTGTCATAGTCACCCTTTGTCAGGCGCACACATTTGCCTTCGATGATGTCTATTGCAGGAATCAACTCAATCATAGGCTCAGGAAGTTATGGATGATCTGTTGCCCCACCTTGCCGCTCTTCTCCGGATGGAACTGCGTGGCGAAGAAGTTGTCCTTCTGCATGGCTGCGCTGAACGGGTGGATGTATTCCGTTATAGCTGCCGTTTCCCGGCAGACGGGCACATAGTAGCTATGCACGAAGTAGACATACTCCTCGCCCATGCCCTGGAACAGGGGAGCTGTGGGCAGGAGGCCGTCCTCTGCACTAAAGGAGAGACTGTTCCAGCCCATGTGGGGGATTTTATCTTCGTGCCTGAGGGGGACGAAGCGTTTCACGTCGGCGTCGAAGATGCCGAGGCAGTCCACGTCACCTTCTTCCGAATGGCGGCACAGGAGCTGCTGGCCGATGCAGATGCCGAGAACGGGCTGCGTCAGGGAGCGAATCACCTCGTCGAGCCCACGTTGACGCAGATAGTGCATCGCGTTGCTGGCCTCGCCCTGACCAGGGAAGATGACCTTGTCGGCACTTCTAAGCTCCTGGGGAGAGTCGGTAAGCAAGGGCTCCACACCCATTCGCTTCAGGGCATGGACCACAGAAAAGATGTTACCTGCATTGTATTTTACGACAGCAACCTTCATTATATCATTCAGTTTCCGGCGACAAGGCTGCAATCGGGCAACAGACGACCGAACGGGGTTCAATCGTCGCGCGCGGGCAGACCTGCGACACTTTTGCGGCGCAAAGGTACACATTTTATATTTAAATAGGAAACAAAAGCCGAAAAAGGATGGCTTGATGAGGCATTTTTTACATATTTGTGCCGCTGCGACGAAGTAACTTCCGCCAAGTCTCCTTTGATAAAGACATTTACTTCCCTATGGGAATTGCCGCGCGCCGACACACGTAGGACTGAAAGTCATGCAGTGAAGCCCGCAAGGTCCTGCAGTAAATTATCAACCCGAATCAGTCATTAAGCACCCCTTCATCACTCGCTCCCCGCACCTCGCTCCTTGCCCCTTGCTCCTTGCCCCCATCAGTATGCGTTGTTTGAACATACATGTATGTGCAATTGAATGTACATGTATGTGCAATTGAATATACATGTATGTTCAAACAACGCTCCCTGCCATGTCTGCTGACGCGGCAGGTTGGAGAAGTGTAAAAAGAGTGAAAAAATAGTCTGACAATCTGTTCGGGTTCGGAGGTTCTGCCGGGAGGAGTATCTTCTCCTCAACGGAACAGGACAAGTGCCTACAGCGTGAGCCTGTGGGTGATGCAGTCGGGAAGCTCCTCCTGATAGTGGGTAACCATGACAAGCGTCTTGTGAGGACGCTCGCAGAAACACTTGATGATTTGCCGCACAAGCTGACGATTCCTGTCGTCCAGGCCGTGAAGAGGTTCGTCCAGGATGAGTAACTCGGGGTCTTTCACAAAAGCCCTGGCCAGGAGACACAGGCGTTGCTCACCACTGCTGAGCTGTAAGAACGACCGGTCCGCCACGTCCTCTACACCGAAGACCCGCATCCAGTCGAGGCACACCTGCTTTTGCTCTGGCCGTGGACGCACATAGAGTCCGACAGAATCACTTAAACCGCTCGCAACCACATCAATAGCTGGAATGTTCTTAAGGTAAGCTCGATGCATCTCAGGGCTGACGTAACCGATGTGTTTCTTGATTTGCCAGATGCTTTCTCCTGTGCCGCGTCGGTGCCCGAAAAGCCTGATGTCGCAGGCGTAGGCCTGAGGATTGTCGGCACATACCAGGCTGAGCAGGGTGCTTTTCCCAGACCCGTTCGGTCCGCTCAGCGCCCATCTCTCGCCCTCACATACGGTCCAATTGACGGGTCGGAGTATGGTGCGATCGCCGTACTTGATGCTCACATTGCGGAAGCACAGTATTTCTCCGCCGTCGTGAGGGTAGAAGTCCGTCGCCTCGAAGTGACGAACGGGCAGGTTTGTAATCCAGCCTCTGACGTCTTCACTCAGCACGGGACGCGGAGTGGCGGCATATTGCTGCCGATACACCGAGAGAGGTACCTTCGGAAGTAAGCGCAATCCCTCCACGGGAAGCACATGCGTGATGAAGTCCGGGATGTCGTCGCGCTTGCTCAGGACAAGGATGACGAGCAGCTTCTGCTCTCTCGTCAGCGCCTCGAGCAGGTCGCGGAAGCCCTTCCGTGCAGTAGCGTCGAGTCCGATGAAAGGATTGTCGAGTATGAGGACACGAGGGAATGTGACAAGGGCCTTGGCAATCATGAACCGTCGCAACTCGCCGCTGCTTAGGGAGATAAGCCTCTTCTGTAGCAACGAGTCCAGAGAAAAGGGCGACGCCAGGAAGTCTTTGGCAGAAGGATGCGAACCGAAGCCTTCCTTCTCCAGAATCTCGCCCACAGTAGGACTGTCGTCCGGTATGTCGTGCTGGTTCCACCGTTGCTGGTAATAGTAAGTCCCGTCCTGTTCTCCATAGGAATCTCGGAAGGAGATGTACTTCAAGTTATCGCTGACGTGCGGTGAAGGGCTCGGAGAGAAGTCGTAATGCACCTCATTCATCAGCAGAGGATAATGTCCGGTCAACACTTCGACAAGGCGTGACTTGCCTGCAGAATTGTCGCCTACAATCGCAATCTGTTCGCCTCTTTCTATGTGCAAGTTTATCGGTTCCTGCATTCGCCAGAGCGGATGTCTGGCAACGCCATTCGTTATTTCAATCATTGACTCTGTCTTTGTTCTTCTTCACGAAATCAGCCCAGCCTCGATATCTGTGGTCGCTTTCCGGCTTTCCCAACTGCAGGAAATGGCAGTAGGCAGCTCCCAAGGCATCAGTTGCGTCGAGGAACTTGCCCATATCTTCCTTCTCGACATGAAGCATCCTGCGAAGCATATCTGCAACCTGTTCCTTACTTGCATTACCATTCCCGGTGATTGCCATCTTGATCTTTGACGGCGCGTACTCAGTAATCGGAACTTGTCTCTGGATGGCAGCGGCAATGGCAACGCCCTGGGCTCGCCCGAGCTTGAGCATGCTCTGGATGTTTTTGCCAAAGAAAGGTGCCTCGATGGCCATACAATCGGGCAGGTATCCCTCGATGATGCCGCAGACACGCTCGTAGATGTGGCCGAGCTTCAGGTATGGGTCGGCAAATTTCCTGAGGTCTATCACGCCCAGCGCAAGCATCTCTGCCTTCTTTCCGTCGACACGAAGCACACCATATCCCATGATATTCGTGCCCGGGTCTATGCCAAGAATGATTTGCTCCATTACTGTTTCTTGCCTTTCTGACCTGCAAAAGTACAAAATAAATGTCAAAAAGAGAGCATATTTGCGAATTATTATGAATTATGGACTCCAGTTTGTAAATTATTTCATACCTTTGCAAAGCAAAACAAAGACAAAACAACTGAATGATGAAAAAGTTTCTTCTTCTCATGCTTCTTGCTTCATGCGCCTTGCTCCAAGCAGAAGCCCAAACCCAGAAACAGAAAGTAAACGTCAGCGAAGTGAAGGCTGTTGCCACGACGAAAGCCGAGAACTACGCCGAGCTCACCTTTGATACCCTTCGACATAATTTCGGAAAGTTCTCGAAGAACGCGCCTCGCGTCAACTGTTCTTTCCGCTTTACCAACACCGGTACTGCCCCCCTTATCATTCACCAGGCCTTTGCAAGTTGCGGTTGCACCGTCCCAACTTACACGAAGGAACCAATCAAGCCAGGCGAGACGGGTGCAATCGACGTGACATACGACGGCACAGACAAGTTCCCGGGACACTTCCAGAAGACTATCACCGTACGTTCCAATGCTGTGAACGAGGTGATTCGCCTCACCATTGAAGGCGTGATGGAGTAGCCTCTCACCCGTCATCCGGCTCGCTGCCTTGTTTGATTAGCAGCCGGGCATCGGAACATGCAAGGGGGAGGCTCCGGAGAAGTCCGCAAAGTTGACATGCGTCGAACTGAAGCGTCTGCGGTCGGGTTCAGCGCCTTCATGTGCAAAGTCTGGGAATTCCTCTGGAGATGTTTATGATTTTTTTTGTCAAAAAGCTTGGAGCGAATACAAATAAATGCTAACTTTGCGATATCTTTAACCGTTATCCAATAACCAATTAACATCAACTATTATGAAAAAGTACATTGCTGAATGCATCGGCACATTCGTGCTGACATTTCTCGGTTGCGGTGCAGCCGTGAGTCTGAGTTGTGGAACTGATGCCGCTTCCGTTGTCGGAACAGCTATCGCCTTCGGTCTTTCTGTAGTCGCCATGGCCTACACTATTGGTGGAATCTCCGGTTGCCACATCAATCCTGCCATCACGCTGGGTTGCCTTGTGACTGGTCGCATCAGTGTAAAGGACACAATCGGCTATATGTGCGGACAGCTTGTTGGCGCAATCATCGCAGGCGCAGCCCTCTTGTATCTCTATCCGGGTTCTGGCCTCGGCACCAATGGAATCGGCGCAGGATGCAACGGAAGTGCTGCCACGGCAGTCATCGTCGAGGTTATCCTCACCGCACTTTTCGTGGTCGTGCTCGGAGCTACGCACAAGACTAACGGCGACACAGGCAAATTCGCCGGACTTGCCATTGGCCTCTCACTGATTCTCATCCATTTGGTAGGCATCTACTTCACCGGCACGAGCGTTAACCCCGCCCGTTCCATCGGTCCTGCTATCTTTGCAGGAGGCGATGCCTTGAATAATGTCTGGATCTTCATCGTAGGTCCTTTCGTAGGTGCACTCGTTGCAGCCGTCCTCTGGAAACTCGTCGAGCCAAAGGAAAAGTAATCTATACATTATTTATTATATAAGGAACCGCCTGCGTCCATAGCGCAGGCGGTTTTTATGATGATATGGAATACATGTCACAGGAGGGCTACGACAAGATAGCCAACGAACTACACGAACTGGAGACCGTGGAGCTGCCACGGGTGAAGGATGCCATTGCGGAGGCTCGCGACAAGGGCGACCTCAGCGAAAACTTCGAATACCATGCCGCCAAACGTGAGCAGGGCAAGCTGCTTGGCAGGATTCGCTTCTTGCAGAGAGTGTTGGAGTTCGCCAGAGTGATAGACACTTCGAAGATCCGCAGTGACGGCATCGGACTTCTGAACAGGGTGGAGATGCTCAATCTGGGCAACAACACGAAGATGACCTATACCATCGTCAGTCCGCACGAAGCGAACATGGCGGAGGGAAAGCTCTCCATCAAGTCGCCCATAGCACAAGCCCTCCTGGGCAAGCAGGAAGGCGACGAGGTGGAAGTCAAGGTACCTGTCGGTACGCTGAAGCTCCGCATCGAAAGCGTAACAAGGTAAGAGATAAATAAGTGAACGTTTTGCAGGTTCGCGTGTTTGCAATAATGAGAGCGCCTCATAAAACACTAAAACACTAAAGATGAAAAGGACAATCATTATTGCAACAGCACTCCTGACCTACACCTTTGCCTCAGCACAAAAGGCAGAGACCATAGAATCATTCATCAGTACGAGCCATGAGCCTGAGTGGTATGCCCGGCAGGTAGAGGCGTGGCAGAAGAAAGTCAACGCCGACCCGACGGACCAGTGGGCATGGCGGAACCTCTTCCGTGCCACGAACTACCACGAGATGTTCACCACAGGCTATGGCGACGAAGAGACTTCGCCCTCGGCCGACATCATTCGCCGAATGGAGAAGGCCATCCCCGACAGCTACGCCCTGAACCTCTGCAAAGGACGCTACTGCTTGCGTTCCGACTCGGCCGCCATGAGGGGCGACAACATCTACCGTGCCATTGAGCTGATG
>CAJOLC010000049.1 GCA_905235305.1 uncultured Bacteroidaceae bacterium
GCCTATCCTCAAATGTATGCTTCTTTCGTTTTAAATCCTTTCTCGTATTCATAATAAACCCCGAAAGTTTTTTGTCTAACTTTCGGGGTTCACTTCATTGACACACCCTCTGTTCAATCATTTAAGCCTAACGACAGGCTTTAATACTCATCCTCGTTGAATAGGAAGTCATCCTTAGTGGGATAGTCTGGCCAGATATCTTCTATTGTTTCATAAACCTCGCCTTCGTCTTCCATCTCGGTTAGATTCTCGATTATTTCGAGAGGTGCGCCGCTGCGCGTTGCATAGTCTATCAATTCCTCCTTGGTTGCAGGCCAGGGTGCATCTTCCAGTTTTGAAGCCAATTCCAATGTCCAATACATAGCATTCTCTATTAGTCTCTGTTAGTGTTTCTTCTTATTGATGCGCAAAGATACAACATTTTTTAGAAATGCAATCACTTATGCCATAAAATTTCTTCTGTTCCTTGTAAAAAATTGAGGCGAAGTGCAAGCACATAGAAATAATCACTCAGTCGGTTGATGTATGCAAGGAGTTCTGCATCGACTTCTTCCGAGGAATTGAGGGCAAGGATGCGACGTTCTGCTCTGCGGCAGATAGTACGGCAGATATGTGCTTGAGCAGCGGGTCTGCAGCCTCCGGGAAGGGTGAAGCCTCTCCACTTCGGCAGTTCTTCTGCCATACTGTCAATACTTTGTTCAAGCTTGACGACATCATCGGAAGTGATGGCGACGGATGGAACTTGGGGGGCTTCTGTGGCAAGCTGAGCACCAATGACAAAAAGGTTGTTCTGCACACCAATAAGCGTTTCTCTATCTACAGGCTCATTCACATAAGTCAACAACAGGCCGACCCAGGCATTCAATTCGTCGATGGTTCCGTAGCTCTCCAGTCGGGCACAGTCTTTAGGAACTCGCTTCCCATGAGCAAGGGATGTCGTGCCAGTATCGCCGGTTTTGGTATATATCTTCATTAGAAGTTCACTTTATAGTATTGTTTATTATAATGTTTATCAAAGAATGCTATTCCGAAGTCATAGAGGTCGAAACTTACAACCGCCGGGATGCTCTTGAACCATTCACGGTGGTGATGCAGATTATCAAGGAGAAGTACCGAATGTTCCCCAAGGTGTTGCAACGCATCGTCGGAAGGTTCTCTCAGCAGACACATGCTCACCTCCCCACCCTTGCATCCGCATTGTATGTCTGCATTCTTGCAACCGCACTCCAGATAGCGCTTCTCCCACTGGGCATCTTGGGGAAGCATGATGGTGGATGGCTGGAGATGATTGGCCATGCGTAGCAAGAGATGCAACCCTCTTCGCACCCTCAGTCGCATAGGAAGAGGCAGGCTGCGGTCGAGCAAGGCATAGCCATAGTATGGATGAGACTCATATATCACATCCGTAATGAAACGGAAGGCAAAAGGACTATGTACGCCGTAACCTTTTCGATGACGGAAGCGTGCAAGCCAAACGAGAGGATTTGTTACTTTTTGCATAACTTGAGGACAAAAATAAGCATATTTTCCTAAACTTTCAAGCCAGTAAGCCAAAAATCTTGCCAAAACCTTTGTGCATATCGTATAATAAGTGTAACTTCGCCGCGAGAAATATGAAAAGACATCGAAACAAGTGTATTAACTTTATTTATAAACCTTTTAAATTTAAACGAAAATGAAAAAGTTATTCATGATGGCAGCAGTTGCAGTTATGTGCCTGACTGGCTGTAACAAAGCTAACACGGCAGAGGAATCCCTCAACTTCGAGAAGGCTACTCCCGAAGCAGTCGTAAGTGCACTCGCAGAAAAGGTACAGGCTGGTGACGCAACAGCTGTTACAACAGCTCTGGAAAGCGTTCAGGCTCAGCTGACCGAGCTTGTCAATTCCGGTAATGTAGAGAAGGTTACTGAGTATGCTGCCAAGATTAAGGCATTCGTTGAAGATAATGCCGAGGCACTGAAGGGTTTCAACATCGACGTAACTCCTCTCACTTCCGTTATCGACAAGGTTGCCGCTCTGCCCACAGGCGCCGAGGAGGCTGCTCAGGATGCTATTGACGAAGCTCAGGACGCAGTAGAAAGTGCTGCTGAGGAAGCTGTTGATGCTGCCAAGGCTAAGGCTGAGGAAACTGTTGACGCTGCCAAGGCTAAGGCTGAGGAAGCTGTTGACGCTGCCAAGGCAAAGGCAAACGAGGCTGTCGAGGCTGCCAAGGCTAAGGCTAACGAAGCTGTAGAGGAAGGTAAGGCTAAGACCAACAATGCCATTCAGAATGCTGCCGACAAGATTAAGCTCTAAGTTCTTATCTACGACACACAACACGAAGAGCCGTCCCTGCCAATAGGGACGGCTCTTTTTTTCTGGCATCTGACTTCTTAAATGCAGCGCGTCGGGTTTGTCGGTGCGCCATGCTGTGCTTACGCCATCGTCAGCTTGCCTTCTTCGACATCTACCTTGATGGGACGGCTGCGATTGAGGCGGCCTGCAAGGAGTTCCTTAGAGAGTTCGTCGAGCAAGAGGTGCTGGATGGCACGCTTAACAGGGCGGGCTCCGTAGTCCGGCTCATAACCTTCCTTCGCAAGCAAGTCTATCGCTTCGTCTGCAACCTCAAGGCTCAGCCCATTCTCGCGAAGCATCTTCTGGACGCTGGCTATTTGCAGACGCACGATTTGCTTAAGTTCTCCCCAGTTCAAGGGGTGGAAAACGATTATCTCATCGATGCGGTTCAGGAACTCCGGGCGTATGCCTCGGCCGACCAGGAGGTCTCGCACATCTTGTTCTCCCTTGTCCAGGTCGGCTCCCGTCAGCAAGTTGCTGGTCATGATGATGATTGTGTTCTTGAAGTTGACAGTCCTGCCCTTCGAATCCGTCAGGCGACCATCGTCGAGCACTTGCAGTAGTGTGTTGAAGACGTCTGGATGAGCTTTCTCTATCTCATCGAAGAGTACGACCTGATAGGGCTTTCGCCGGACGGCTTCAGTCAGTTGGCCGCCTTCATCATAGCCGATGTATCCAGGAGGGGCGCCTATAAGGCGGGTCACGCTGAACTTCTCCTGATACTCGCTCATGTCGATGCGTGTCATCATGGTCTCGTCGTCGAAGAGGTATTCAGCCAGTGCCTTGGCAAGTTCCGTCTTACCTACTCCGGTGGAGCCGAGGAATATGAACGAGCCGATAGGACGCTTCGGGTCCTGCAGGCCTGCACGGCTTCGGCGGACGGCATTGCTTACGGCGGCTATGGCTTCTTCCTGCCCGACGACACGCCCCCGCAGTTCTTCCTCGAGATGGAGCAGTTTCTCGGTCTCGCTTGTCTGCATCTTGCTGACGGGAATGCCTGTCCAGCGGCTGACGACGTCGGCTATGTCGTCGGCCGTAACTTCGTCCCTGAGCAGTTTGTTGCTGACGGAGGAAGTCTCGCCCAGTTGCTTCTCGATTTCCGGAAGCTTCGAGTAGCGTATTTCCGCCACGCGGGCATAGTCGCCGTCGCGCTCTGCCTGTTCTGCTTCCCTACGGAGCTGCCCGATGCTGTCCTTGAGGGTTTGGACTTGGTCGGCTTGTTGCTTCTCGTTCTCCCACTGTTGCCGCATCGTCTGCTCCTGCCTGCGGAGGTCGGCAATCTCCTGTTCTATGGCAGCCAGCTTCGGGTCTTGCTTGCTTTCCCGACGGATGGCTTCGCGCTCTATCTCCAGTTGAGCAAGTCTTCTGGAGGTTTCGTCGAGTTCTTCCGGCACGGAGTCGCGTTCCATGCGGAGCTTTGCGGCGGCCTCGTCCATGAGGTCGATGGCCTTGTCCGGCAGGAAGCGTTCCGTGATGTAGCGTTGCGAGAGCTGCACGGCAGCTATGACGGCATCGTCCTGGATGCGCACTTTGTGATGGTTCTCGTAGCGTTCCTTCAGTCCGCGCAGGATGCTGATGCTGGCAAGCGTGTCGGGTTCGTCGACCATGACAGTCTGGAATCTGCGCTCCAGCGCCTTGTCTTTTTCGAAGTATTTCTGGTATTCGTCGAGCGTCGTAGCACCGATGCTTCGCATCTCTCCACGTGCCAATGCGGGCTTCAGGATGTTTGCGGCGTCCATCGCACCCTCGCTCTTGCCGGCACCCACAAGCGTGTGGATCTCGTCGATGAACAGTATGATGCCGCCTTGACTCTCGCTCACTTCCTTCACCACGCCTTTCAGGCGCTCCTCGAACTCGCCCTTGTACATGGCACCAGCCACGAGCGCGCCCATGTCGAGGCTGTAGAGCTGCTTGTTCTTCAGGTTCTCGGGGACATCTCCACGCAGGATTCTGTGGGCAAGTCCCTCTACTATGGCCGTCTTGCCGGTACCCGGCTCGCCTATCAGGATAGGATTGTTCTTAGTCCTCCTCGACAGTATCTGCAGCACACGACGTATCTCGTCGTCACGCCCAATGACCGGATCGAGCTTCCCGGCCTTGGCTTCGTCGACAAGGTTACGGGCATACTTCTGCAGAATCTTCTCCTCCGATTGCTGATTTGGATTAGTCTGTATCATAGTCTTACCCTCCTATACATTATTATATATATACATATTAAACTCACTCACCTACCCTGACACAAAAAATGTGCAAGGCGAGTGATACGGAGACAATTTGTCGCAAAGAAGGACAAAATGGCGTTATGCCGTCAGCCGCTCACCTGCCTTCTGGCCATTTCCCCCTACCCTTTCTTAATTCTTCCACCACTCCGATTTACCTGCTCCAGCCTTCCGCGTCGGAAGACACAGCAGGGAGCGTTGCTTGAACATACATGTATGTGCAATTGAATGTACATGTATGTTCAATTGAATATACATGTATGTTCAAGCAACGCATAGTGAAGGGGGCAAGGAGCAAGGTGCAAGGAGCGGGTGACGAAGGGCTGCATGATGACCGATATAATGAGCTTTGCTGACACCTATACTGGCAATGCCATTACGCCATGGCATGACAAGAGTACTTCATTATTTGACAATAAGGTAAAATCGCCCGAAATTAAGGACGCCTATCCTTGCCCGTCAACATAAGAAACTGTAATTTTGGAAGCTCATACAATGAAAAACATTACTTTATACAACCTCTAAACATTAACTATTAGCCTATGAAAAAACTAACCCTAACGCTCATTGCAGCGTTTGTTGCAGTTGTCTGCAACGCTCAGAAGCCTTTGGCAAATGCCGAAATGTTCTCGAAGACTCCAATGCCAAGGAACGCAGGACTCATTCAGAAAGCCCCCGGGCAGCTGCCCCTCGGATTTTCATCTTCGACAAGGGCACGTGCCCGCATGAAAGCCACTGCTGCTGCCGACCTCGCCGGAGATTATACCTGGGATTACATACAGGTAGATGAATGCAGTACCGACATCTCAAGCCTCGACCAAACCAGCGGTTCTGCCCATATCACCATCACGGCATCGACGGCCACAGAGGGAGGCATCACCATCAGCGGCATGTTCCCCAACGACATTGAGGCAACCATCTCAACCGACGAAACCGTGGGCGACTACATCACCATCGCAGCAGGTCAGGTAGCCGGCACTTCTCTCTATGGCGACTATGTACTGAACGGCGTGTACTACTATGAAGGAGACGACACATACGAGGCAGGCTGGTATCTCGGCGACATCTATGGCATTATAGGCGACGATGGCGTTATCACCTTCATGGAATGGTTCGCCCGGACCCTTTCCGGAGGAGATTATGATGGCTACGACCTGATTCCGTATTGGGTAGAACAAAGCACCCTGACACCCGCCGACCCCCTGGCCGTTGTCACGCCCCCTGCCGACCTCGTCACCAAAGACTATATCATGGTGTATGACGGCGGCACGAAGCCCGTCAAGGTAGGTATCGCAGGCAATGACGTATACTTCCAAGGCATGAGCTACTATCTCCCGGAAGCATGGGTAAAGGGTACAAAGGACGGTAACGAGATTACCTTCGAAGGCATGATGGGCGATTACCTCTCCTACGGCTCTTCCTTCTTCTTCTACTATGGCGAGACCGTGTTCACCTACGATGCAGAAGCCGACACATACAGCGCCCAAGGTCAGGTCTGTGGCGTTCTGGGTAACAAATACTGGGACGGCAACTACACAGATCCAGTCTTAAAGCCCATCATCGAAAAGGCTATCATGCCTGCCAACCCCGCAATTACTGCCCTGACTGACAGCAATTATGGATGGTACATGAAGTTTGAAGTCCCGGCATTGGACATCAATGGCGACGGCCTCTCGACATCAAAGCTCTACTACATGATATACACAGATGTAGAAGGAAAAATAGCCCCGCTGACCTTCACATCTGCCACACATACAATGCTGACCGAGGATATGACGGAGATTCCCTTTGGCTTCACGGAAGAATGGGACTTCTATGATAACCTGATCTACCTTAATGACATCTACAGCGAAGACTGGAACAACCTTGGCATCCAAAGCATCTATTATGGTGGCGACGAGATGAATGCAACAGAAATCCAGTGGTATCATATCAAGGACTATGCAAACCCTGCCAAGATAGAGGCTACCTTCAACTTCAACGAAATGAATGTCCCGACCTCCACCAACGTCACGACAGACGGCGACATCACTGAGGAAACGACGCTGACAGCATCACAATATGACAAGGACATCACGCTGACCATCTCGCCGAAGACCGATGCCGCTACAACTCCCAACCGTTTCTGGAGCACGACGAAAGGCCCGCAGCTGCGCGTGTATAGCGGCACATTGACATTCACAGCTCCCGAAGGCTATGTCATCACCAGCATCGTATTCAACGTAAATGGCAATAAATGGGCAGACAACACTGCCGACAGCGGCGAGTTCAATGGAACAACCTGGACAGGCAATGCTCAGACCGTTGTCGTCACAATTGCCGGCAACTCTCAGATCAACAGCATCGATGTCACCATCGAGAAAGAAGGGGTGAGCATTACAGTAAGCGATGCCTTGTATGCCACATACATCGCCCCGATGGACATCGACTTCACCAGTGCCGAAGTAAGCGCATATGCAGCCCAGAAGATGGGTACATATGTTCACCTCGAACCCGTGGACATCGTTCCTGCCGGCACAGCTGTTGTCGTGAAGGCAGAGGAAGCTGGCACATACAGAGTACTCAAGGCAGAGTCAGAAGGTACAGAAGTATCTCTCGGAACGGACAATGACCTCATTCCTGCAGAGGAGGATGTCACCGCCGATGGCACCCAGTACATCCTTGCAAAGGTTGACGATACCGTCGGCTTCTACAAGGCTACGCCCGAAACAACTATCGCAAGCGGCAAGGCTTATATCGTCATTGAATCTCCCGTCAAGGCATTCTACGGCTTCACCGATGATGATGCAACAGCTATCGAAACAGTCGGAGAGCAATCGACGGAAGCAGGTAGTCCTATCTATAACCTCGCCGGCCAGCGTCTCGGCAAGATGCAGAAAGGCTTCAACATCATTGGCGGAAAGAAAGTACTGAGATAATAGGAACACAAAACACTTTTATAAACCTCATATTATAAGAATCATGAAATACATTGCACCTGCAATAAAGACAGAAGAGGCTCAAGCAGTCCACATGTTGGCAGAAAGTCTGATTATCAGCGACACTACTGTTGACGGCAGCAAGGCCCTCACAAAGGAAGACAACAACTGGGATATCTGGAGCGAGGAATAGGCTTCCTCCTCACCTATCCCATTTGATTGACGCAACAAAAGTAATCCCCGGCACGCTAAGCGCGTCGGGGATTACTGTTCTTTATGATATTCGGACAAGCCCTCCTTCACCAGAGGAATGCACTTCCCGAATGCTCCTTTAGAACTCTGCGTTCTTCGGTGTGCGGGGGAAAGGAATGACGTCGCGTATATTCTGCATGCCAGTGACAAACAGGATGAGACGCTCGAAGCCAAGGCCAAAACCTGCGTGCGGGCAAGAGCCATACTTGCGGGTATCAAGATACCACCAGAGTTTGTCTGTTTCCATGCCGCGTTGGTTTATCTCGCCCATGAGCTTGTCGTAGTTCTCCTCACGCACTGAGCCACCAATAATCTCGCCAATCTGTGGGAAAAGGACATCGGTGCCCTGCATGGTCGGGCCAGGAGCAACGATACCATGATAGCCCACCGTAGAGGGAGCAGGTGCGTCGGGTGCCGGTGCATTCTGCTTCATGTAGAACGACTTAATGGCCGATGGATAGTCGGTCATTATGACGGGACGCTTGAAGTGCTGCTCCACGAGATAGCGTTCATGCTCACTTGCAAGGTCGTCGCCCCACTGACATGGGAACTCGAACTTGTGGCCTGCGGCAATAGCCTGCTGCAGGATCTCGATGCCCTCCGTATAGGTAAGCCTTACGAAAGAGCCCTCGAGCACACCCTTGAGCCTGTCGATGAGGTCGTGGTTCGGCGTGATGAACTTATTGTCGTTGATGAACTGAATGTCATCACTGCACTTCTCCAGTGCCCAACGTACACAATACTTGATGAAGTCCTCCTCAAGGTCCATCAGTTCCTCTTGATCCATGAAGGCTATCTCAGGCTCAATCATCCAGAACTCGGCCAGATGTCGAGGCGTGTTCGAGTTCTCTGCCCGGAAGGTTGGCCCGAAGGTATAGATGGCACCCAGTGCCGTTGCACCGAGCTCGCCCTCAAGCTGACCGCTGACGGTCAGGGAGGTCTGCTGTCCGAAGAAGTCGTCGTCGTAGATAATCTTGCCCTGCTCGTCCTTCTTCAGGTCGTAGAGGTTCTTGGTCGTCACTTGGAACATGTTGCCTGCTCCCTCGCAGTCGCTGGCAGTGATGAGCGGCGTGTGGAAGTAGAAATAGCCGTGCTCGTGGAAATAGGTATGGATGGCCATCGCCATATTGTGGCGGATGCGCAGGATGGCGCCGAATGTATTGGAGCGCGGACGCATATGGGCCACCGTGCGGAGGTACTCGAGCGTGGCTCCCTTCTTCTGAATGGGATAAGTATTATCGCAGTCGCCCAGGATCTCGATAGCCGTGGCCTGCACTTCGCTGGCCTGTCCGGCAGCGGGACTCTCCACGAGCTTGCCTACTACGCTCAAGCAAGCGCCAGTCGTGATGCGCTTGAGCGTTTCCTCGGGAAAGTTGGCTTCGTCGCCCACTATCTGTATGTTTCTGACTGTGCTGCCATCGTTCATGGCAATGAAGAAGATGCCCTTACCGCCGCGCTTGGAGCGTACCCAGCCCTTGACGCAGATGTCTGTCCCGTATGACGTGCTCTTCAACGCATCAATAACTTTTGTCCTTTTCATATTATAATACTGAATTGAGAATTATGGATTACTCAAAAGCTCCCATGCGAAGCATGTTCACCTCCTTCTCTGTAAGGAAGCGCCAGTCGCCTCGACGCACGTTCTTCTTCGTCAGACCGGCAAAATAGACGCGGTCCAGGCGGATAACCTTATAGCCGAGGTGCTCGAAGATGCGACGCACGATACGATTCCTGCCACTGTGAATCTCGATGCCCACCTGCTTGCGGTCTGTCTCGTTGGCATATTCGATGGCATCTGCATGGATTTCTCCGTCTTCGAGTTCAATGCCGTCGGCAATCTGCCTCATGTCGGAAGCTGTGACATTCTTGTCAAGGAACACATGATAAATCTTCTTCTTAAGGAATCCGGGATGCGTCAGCTTAGTAGCCAGTTCACCATCATTCGTAAGGAGAAGGACACCTGTGGTGTTGCGGTCGAGGCGTCCGACAGGATAGATACGTTCACGACAAGCGTCTTTCACAAGGTCCATCACCGTCTTGCGGTTCTGCGGGTCGTCACTCGTCGTCACACAATCCTTGGGTTTGTTGAGCAGGATATAGACCTTCTTCTCGATGTTGACCAGTTGGTCGTGGAAGTGCACCTCGTCGGAGCGCTTCACCTTTGTGCCAAGTTCGGTCACAATCTCACCGTTTACCTTTACTACTCCAGCCTCAATGAACCCGTCGGCTTCACGGCGAGAGCAAACGCCGGCATTGGCGAGATACTTGTTCAGGCGGATTGGTTCATCTGGGTCGACATGTGTTTCCTTGTACTCAATCTGCTTCTTCATGCTGTACTTTGCATGAGGATTGTAGTCTGCAGTACGAGGGCGACGATTGAAACCGCCTTGACGGGGCTGATAGCCGCCTTCATGATTATAGCGTGGGCGGGGCTGATAGCCTTCACGCTGCCCGTAGCTGTTCTCTCTGCGCTGATATCCTTCGCGTTGCTGATTTCCTTCACGCTGCTGATAACCGCCTTCACGATTATAACGGGGACGGGATTGGTAGCCGCCTTCACGATTATAGCGTGGGCGAGGCTGGTAGCCACCTTCACGCTGTTGATAACCTTCGCGAGGCTGATAACCTTCACGGTGCTGGTAACCTTCGCGAGGCTGATAGCCGTTTTGCCCCTGATTGTTATTGTAAGGGCGATTGATGCGCGGACGCATCGGACGCCCATAGTTGTTTTGTCTGTCGTTGTAGTTACCTTGAGGACGGTAGCCATCACGGCGACCGTTGTTCTCATTCTCGGAGAATTTGTCTCTCCAGCTTTCGTTTTCGTTCATCATGTTGTTTCTTGTTAAATTCCTGTATATGTGTAAGGTGTTATGGCACGCAGCTCTTCCTTCACGGATTTGCTGACGTTCAGTTCTTCTATAAAGTTCTTGATGGTAGCTTCGTCGATGCCTTTGCCGGTACGTGTCAGTGCTTTCAGGGCTTCGTAAGGATGTGGATAGGCTTCTCTGCGCAGGATGGTCTGAATAGCTTCTGCGCAGACTGCCCAGCAGCCTTCCAGGTCTCGGCGGATGGCATCTTCGTTGAGGACGAGCTTCCGCAAGCCTTTCAGGGTGCTTTGTATTGAGATGATCATATGTCCTACTGGTACGCCGACATTCCTTAGCACAGTGGAGTCTGTGAGGTCGCGTTGCAGACGGCTGATGGGTAGCTTCAGGCTGAGGTGCGACAGGATGGCGTTGGCTATACCGAGGTTGCCTTCGGAGTTCTCGAAGTCAATGGGGTTGACTTTATGTGGCATGGCGCTCGAGCCTACTTCGCCTGCCTTGATCTTCTGGCGGAAGTATTCCATCGAGACATACTGCCAGAAGTCGCGGTCCAGGTCTATGATGATGGTGTTGATGCGCTTCATGGCGTCGAACACTGCCCCGAGGCAATCGTAGTTGCTGATTTGTGTGGTGTACTCTTCACGCTCGAGGCCCAGACTCTCGCTGGTGAACTTGCGTCCGAATTCACGCCAGTCGTACTGCGGGAATGCGACGTGATGGGCGTTAAAGTTGCCTGTTGCTCCGCCGAACTTGGCTGTGAGGGGGCAGGCACGGAGCATTTCGAGCTGACGCTTGAGGCGATAGACGAACACCATCACCTCTTTGCCAAGGCGGGTCGGACTTGCGGGCTGTCCGTGTGTCTTGGCAAGCATGGGGACGTCTTTCCAGTCCTCGGCATACTGACTGAGCTGCTCAATGAGTTCCTCGATGAGTGGATAGTAGACTTGTTCCAAGGCCTCCTTGATGCTGAGTGGCACGCTGGTGTTGTTGATGTCCTGACTGGTAAGGCCGAAGTGAATGAATTCCTTGAACTTTTCCAGGCCTCCTATCTTGTCGAACTGTTCCTTTATGTAATACTCCACGGCCTTGACGTCATGGTTCGTCACTGCTTCGATGTCCTTCACGCGCTGTGCATCCTGCTCCGAGAGGTCGCGATAGATGCCCCGCAGCTGCTCGTCGCTGGCAGGGATGCCCTGCAATTGGGGCAGCGGAAGATGCCGGAGCGCGATGAAATACTCTACTTCTACTCGCACCCTGTAACGTATGAGGGCATACTCCGAAAAGTAAGCCGCCAATGCTTCTGTCTTACCTCTGTATCTGCCGTCAATAGGCGAAACGGCCGTCAGCATATCCAATTCCATAAAATAAAGTAATGAATCTTTGACATATAAAAACGGCTGCAAAGATACAAAAAAGAAACGAAACAACGGCTATTTGCTAAGTATTTTTCCCTTTATTTGTGCCGATTGTGTTCTGACGCCACAGACAATCGTCAAAGATGGCGTGCCGCATTGGCAAACCATGCGTGGGGCGTTTATAGACTCGGGCAGCAAAAAAATCAGGATGCATGTTCGTAATTGAGGGAAAAAGCGTATCTTTGTTGTTGAAAACTAACAAAACGATTGTAACCATGGAGAAAATCATCGGACTCATCGACGCGCCGTTCACACCGTTCCACGAGAATGGCGACGTAAATCTCGAACCCATTCCGGCCTATGCCCGTATGTTGCAGAAGAACAGTCTGAAGGGTGTCTTCATCAACGGAAGCAGCGGCGAGGGCTACATGCTCACGTCGGAGGAACGCATGCAGCTGGCCGAGGCATGGATGCAGGCAGCCCCCGAGGGCTTCCGGGTCATTGTCCACGTGGGCAGCTGCTGTGTCCGAGAGAGCCGCCGATTAGCCCGGCACGCCCAAGAGATAGGGGCATGGGGCATCGGGGCAATGGCTCCGCCGTTCCCGAAAATAAGCCGCGTGGAAGAACTCGTCAGGTATTGCGAGGAGATTGCCGCAGATGCACCGTCCCTACCCTTCTATTTCTACCACATTCCCGCCTTCAATGGTGCCTATCTGCCTATGCTCGACTTCCTCAAGGCGGTAGACGGCCGCATCCCGAACTTCGCAGGAATCAAGTACACCTTCGAGAGCCTCTACGAATACAACCAGTGCCGGCTCTACGGAGGCGGCAAGTTCGACATGCTCCACGGACAGGACGAGACCATCCTTCCCTGCCTTGCCATGGGCGGAGCAAGAGGCGGAATCGGAGGCACGACGAACTATAATGGCAGGAACCTGGTAGGCATCATAGATGCATGGAAACGAGACGATTTAGAGTCCGCTCGTCAACTACAGGATTATTCGCAGCAGGTCATCAACATCATCTGCCATTTCCGTGGCAACATCGTCGCTGGCAAGCGCATCATGAAACTCATCGGCATCGACCTCGGACCTAACCGGACTCCCTTCCAGAACATCACTCCGGAGGAAGAGATACAACTCAAGAAGGAACTCGACGGCATAGGTTTCTTCCAGCACTGCAACATCATGGAATAGCCCCCGGGCGCATGGCTCACCCGTTCCTTCACCTGTTTCGCCCAAACAAAAGCCCCCTTCCACTCCCATATTGAGGGGGAGAAGAAGGGGGAAGGGGGAAGGGAAAGGACGCTGAGAGTTGGTTTGGGTTAAGTTCACTTATTCGCTTCCCCTTTCATTCGCTCGTTCTATTCGCGCTTTCATTCACCTAAAGCGTAGCCATCGCGATAGGTGTAGTGCATGAGCTTCGTGGCTTCCGGGTCGTTCATGAACTTCTGGACGATGGGATTCCAATGGAGCGGACGTCCAAGCTGGATGGCGATGTTGCCGAGGTTGCACACGGTGCAGCTGGTATGTCCAGTCTCCACAGGGCAGTTCGGGTCAACGTGAGCCTTGACGGCATCAATCCAGATGCGTCGATGGGCTGCCTGCGATTCGTAAGCACCCTTTTCCACACCCAAGTCCATCTTCTCGAACTTAGGGTCTGAAGCACGGAAGGAGCCTCGGCAAACCTTAATCCAACCGTTCTCGCCATAGAGTTGCAGACCCTGCTCGCCACCGTTGTAAGACTCTTCGGTGATGATGGTGCCGTTGTCGTATTCAAACGTCAGTTGCTCGTAGCGTCCATAGCCAGCAGGACTGATCTTCATGGGGCCTCCGTTTCCGTCCTTGCCAATGGCCCACTGAGCAATGTCGAACATGTGGGCACCCCAGTCGGTCATCAAGCCACCACCTGTCTCCTTGTACCATCGCCACGCGCCCCATATCTTCTCGTTGTGCGTCTCGTCGATGAACGGGTCGAGCTCCTGATTGTACCAAATAGTGGCTGGCAGCGGCCCGAGCCATTTGTCCCAGTTCAATCCGGCAGGGACTTCCTGCTTGGGCAGGTTGTATGGAACAGGAGCTGCACTGACGGTGTTGGTCGCCGTACGACCGCAATGTACCTTGATCTTGTCAATCTTTCCAAGCACTCCCTCACGGCAAAGCGTGGCAGCATGAATGAACTCGCCGCTGCTTCGCTGTTGACTTCCCACCTGCAAGATGCGTCCATACTTGCGGACGGCCTTGACGAGTTGCTGTCCCTCGAAGATAGTGAGGGTAATAGGCTTCTCGAGATAGACATCCTTGCCTGCCTTGCAAGCGGCGATGGCGATGAGGGCGTGCTGGTGGTCGGGCGTGGCAATGACCACGGCATCGATGTCCTCGCGAGCCAACAACTCCTGATAATCTTCATAGACATCCACTTTCACCTTCTTCTCGCCCTGCTTCTGATAGTGTTCCCTGACACGGCGAAGGAAGCGGTCACGCTTGATGTCATAGACATCGCAGCCTGCCAGCACACGCACGTCGTCGAACGTCATGAACGTATCAAGCAGGTACATGGCCTGCTGCCCAAGGCCGATGAAGCCCAGATGCACCTTGCCGTTCGCAGTCTTCAAAGTCTTTGCAGCCACAGGAGTTGCAGCCTGGATGATACCCGCCGGTGCAGCCATAGCCGCAGCACCCAATGCACTTGCTCTCAGAAACGCTCTTCTTTCCATGATATTATATATTTAAAATGTATGATTCAAGGGCAAAGATACAAAATAATCTCTAATCTATAACATCCAAGCCATAATTTATTTTGCTGGGAGCAAGCCCTTACCCATTAGGTAAGCCCTCCTATTTCTATTAATAAAGGTTAAATTCCTGCTCATCCTATCGTCTTTTTGTCTTTCTGTAAAGCATTGCTTCGCTTTTTCCTCTACTTTTGCAGCAGAAACAAGCAAGACTATGAAAACGAACAACAGACGAGAAAGCATCCTCAGCAAGACGGAGTACGACATCATGTCCATCATCTGGGACATCAACCGCTCTGTCTCTGCCCGCGAGATTTACGAACAGCTCGACCCGAAGCCTGCCTACACGACGCTCGCCACAGAGATGCGGACGCTCTACGAAAAGGGCTTCGTCGATTATTTCAAGAAGGACGGCGAGGGCAAGACACATTATTATATAGCCAAGGTCGGCAAGGGCGAGTACGTCCGCAAAGCCATGCACGACGTGAAGAAGACCTTCTTCGGAGGCAGCCTGCGCTCCATGCTCAGCTACTTCATACGCGAAGAGGAACTGACGGAAGAGGAGCTCATCAGCTTCCTGCACAGCCTTGAATCAGAGACCCTCTCTAACTCCCCCTTAAAGGGGGAGAACGGAAGTTGAAAGCTGACAAGTTTAGGGCGGTAGAAAATACTTCATTCTTCACTCTTCATTTTTCATTTTATTCACCATGTCTGCATTCCTCATCTACGCCATCAAGTCGGCCATCCTGCTCACCTTGCTCTTCGTGCCGGGCATCTTCCTGATGTTCCGGGAGAAGATGTTCCGCTTCAACAGGATGACGCTCATCGCCATACTGGTGCTGAGCCTTGTGTTGCCGCTCTGCAACTTCTCGGCTCTGTCGATGGACAACATGCCTGCGATGCAAGCCATTGAACAGGCCCTCTCTAACTCCCTCCCTTTAAGGGAGGGCTGGGGAGGGTCTTTTCCCTGGTTCTACGTCGTCAGCATTCTCTACGGCATCGGCGTATTGACGGTCCTGTGCATCCGCCTGCGCGAAGTGCTTTCCATGGGACGCATCATCCGTCGCGGCAGCATTTGGATGAAGGAGGAGACCAACGGCATACGCATCTATTGCCACGCAGAGGATGTCGCTCCCTTCTCGTGGCTTCGCAACATCGTCATCAGCGAAGCCGACTACAAGGAGAACGGACGCGAGATTATCCTGCACGAGAAGGCTCACATCCTCTACGGCCATTCCCTAGACATCCTTCTGCTCACGCTGACGGAAGCCGTGCAATGGTGGAACCCATTCGTCTATCTTCTGGGCATATACCTGCGCGATGTACACGAGTACGAAGCGGACGATTATGTCCTTCGTCAGGGCATC
>CAJOLC010000050.1 GCA_905235305.1 uncultured Bacteroidaceae bacterium
CATCATCAACACATGGTACGGCGGCGAGATGAAGAAGGGTATGTTCTCCATGCAGAACTACTATCTGCCCCTCAAGGGCATTGCCAGCATGCACTGCTCTGCCAATACCGACATGGAAGGCAAGAATACCGCCATCTTCTTCGGCCTCTCCGGCACCGGCAAGACTACCCTCTCCACCGACCCGAAGCGCCTGCTCATCGGCGACGACGAGCACGGATGGGACGACGAAGGTGTCTTCAACCTCGAAGGCGGCTGCTATGCCAAGGTCATCAACCTCTCTAAGGAGAACGAGCCCGACATCTACGGTGCCATCAAGCGCAACGCTCTCCTCGAGAACGTCACAGTATGCCCCAAGACAGGCAAGATAGACTTTGCCGACAAGAGCGTCACTGAGAACACCCGCGTAAGCTACCCCATCGAACACATCGAAAAGATTGTGAAGAAGGTGAATGGCAAGAGCGCAGGTCCAGACGCCAAGAACGTCATCTTCCTCAGCGCAGATGCCTTCGGCGTACTGCCTCCCGTATCTATCCTCACTCCCGAGCAGACGAAGTACTACTTCCTCTCTGGCTTCACAGCTAAGCTGGCTGGTACAGAGCGCGGCATCACTGAGCCCACTCCCACCTTCTCTGCATGCTTCGGCCAGGCATTCCTCGAGCTGCACCCCACAAAGTACGCTGAGGAACTCGTCAAGAAGATGGAGAAGAGCGGCGCAAAGGCTTATCTCGTCAACACAGGTTGGAACGGCACGGGCAAGCGCATCAGCATCCCCGACACACGCGGCATCATTGATGCTATCCTCGACGGCAGCATCCTGAAGGCTCCCACAAAGAAGATTCCTTTCTTCGACTTCGAGGTTCCCACCGCTCTGCCCAATGTAAATCCTGCCATCCTTGACCCTCGCGACACCTACGCTGACGCAAGCATCTGGGAAGAGAAGGCAAAGGATCTGGCAAGCCGCTTCATTAAGAACTTCGGCAAATACACAACCAACGAAGCCGGCAAGGCTCTCGTCGCTGCAGGCCCGAAGCTCTAAGGCATTACATTAGAGCAAAGCCGAAAGCAACGAACATCCTTTGCTCGTCGCTGCAGGCCCGAAGCTCTAAGGCTATATTAATTACACATACAAGAAGAGGGTGCATCCCTTCGCTAAGGTTGGCGAGGAGATGCACCCTTTACATTATAATATGTCCTGAGTAACTTATTCCTCCCTTTTCTTTGCACTTAAAGAAATAATCCCTAACTTTGCGCCAAAAGCAAGAACGAAAACTATGAATACAACCATGCACTCGCAAGCCACGTCACCTAATGCAATCTCCACAGTTGATGCTCTGTGGACACTCATACAGAGCCAGACAAAAGCAGTACGCAAGGCACTTGCGAAGCGAATCCTCGACGAAGAAGCAAAGCTCGACGATAGCCAAAAGTCAGCAAAAGCCCGACAAAAGGCAAAACCTTATACCTTAGAGGAATTAAATGCACGCATAGACTGTGCAGAAGCAGACATTGCAGCAGGTCGCGTCATCTCGCGTGCAGAAGCATCAGAGCGGATGAAAAACCACATCAACCAGCATCTTTAGTCCATGGAGATTATCTGGACAGAGCAAGCAATTCGTGCTTGGGAAGACACAATCGACTACATAGCAGGAGAGTTTGGTGTCCGGGCTGCAGAAAGGTTTTACAGAAAGACAGAAGAATGGCAGGATATACTTTGTTCTTCACCATTGGCCGGTAAGACAGAGCCTCTGCTGAAGAACAGGAGTCGCACTTACAGAAGCATCGTAATAGGCAAAAAGAGCAAGTTAATCTACCACATCGAGGACGGGACCATTTACATTGTTGATTTCTGGGACACCCGTCGCGAACCACAGCAACAAGCAGAAAGACTATAACTGAGTCCACTCCATGACACGCAAAACTTGTATTAACAAGCTTCTTTCTCCCTTTTCTTTGCTCATACAGAAATAATCCCTGCGGCAGAATAATTACTTCATAAAGAAGAAGAGAGTCGTTTGCACTACAATAAAAAAGAGATATACGCGCATGGGGAGGCTCCATCCGCCCTGTACGCAAGAAATAAGCTGAACATACAATTTGTGGTGGCAGGCCGCCTGATTACGGCAGACCTGCCACTTTAATATTATAATATATGTACGCGCGAGAGGAGCAACTCGATTACTGGAAGTTGACTTCGTCAAGCTAAAGCTTCCGCCTGCGTCTGAGGTTTTTTACTGAAAGAAGGAGAAGTTGACGCTGCCGTAGCTGCGGTGCTCAACGAAGCGTGGATGCTGCGAGAAGTTGTTCGTCTTGCCATGCTCGAGGACAAAGAGGCCGCCCTCTTTGAGTAGGTTACGACTCAAAACAATGTCGGGGAGTTCGGGAATCTGCGGCAGGGCATATGGTGGATCGGCAAAGATGAAGTCGAACTGCTCGCGACACTTTGCCAGATATTGGAAGACATCGCCCCGGACAGGAATGCCTGCCTCGTCCTGCAACTTGTCGAGGAACTGCTTGATGAGGCGATGGTGGCGTCCGTCAAGCTCCACGCTGACGACACGGCTACAGCCTCGGCTGACGAGTTCCAACGTAATGCTGCCCGTACCGGAAAAGAGGTCGAGGGCTGTAGGACCGTCGCTGAAGTCGAGATAAGCCTGCAAGACATTGAAGAGATTCTCCTTCGCGAAGTCCGTCGTAGGACGAGCCGAGAAGCTGCGAGGCACTTCGAAATGCCTTCCTTTGTATTTGCCTGTGATGATTCTCATGTAAGCCCCTCCCTGCTCCCCCTCCCTGGGGAGTGCTTTCAATCTTCAATATTAAGAATGTACTCCGCTAAAGTCCTCTTCAAGTCCTGTGTTGCGCCATCGAGATGAAGGGCATCCTTCTGGGGATGCAACTCGAGAGCGCGCCAGATGCCAAGCAGCAGGAAGGCACGGTCATTATCGTTTGAAGCATCCTGCGACGCTGCATATTGCAGCTTGCCTCGCCGGAAGGCTGCGATGAAGAGCCGCTTTTCGCTGACACTGACATAGACGTCTCGCTGCTCCACATCCTCGGGGACGGGGCGTTTCTCTTGCTGTTCGGCGAGTTGCTCCAGCAGTTGGGCATCGGCCAGGCATACTTTCACATCGGGATAGCACTCCTGCAGGATGCGAAGGATATCGCCATCGAGGCAGAAGATCATCACTGCTTCGAGCGACGAGAGTATCTGGTACTGCATGTCTGCCACCCCGACATTTGCCGTCGAGGGGAAGCACAGGCGATAGAACGCAAGCATGTCGCTCTTGTTGAAGTGCTCGAGGGGGACGATGGTGAAAAGGCTTTCTACAACGAGTTCCGTACTCTGAAAGCAATAGTCCATCAGGTAAGGCTTACGCAAGGCCTGCCTTAGGACATCGGCTGCAGCAGCCTGTTCAGAGACAGGGAAGCGGTCGACCTGCACTACGGAACTGTCCAGACCGTTCAGGACAGAAAAAGAAAATCCATCCGCACAATAGCGGATGGATAGTCTATAATTAGTAAGGGTATTATTCCCAGTTGCCAGCATTGTTGTTCCAATTGTTGCCGGCATCACCGATTCTCAGGCCTGGATAGGCACCCTTGGCATTAGCCTCTTCTGCACGGTTATAGATGAGGCGCTCGCCGGACTTGCCCATTCCCTTGAGGAAACTGCTGTCGGGAGCATTACACTCCATGACCTGGATGACGGTACCCGAGCGTGTGGTGTTGGGACAAGCAATGATTTCGAAGGTATCGCCCTGTGAGAAGGGGATGTAGCGCATGGAGTCAGCCACGAAGCCTTCGTAGTTGTAGAGCGAGTCCTGCAGCGAAACCCAGATGGTATCACGCCTGAAACCTTGCAGGCCATTAGCAGCGATGGCTGCGGCATCGCCGCTATTGACGATGGCTGCGGCCTTCGATTCGGTCAGGCCCTTGTTCATCTGGTCCTCAGTCAGCAAGCCTTGCTTCATGACGACGGGCAGTTTGCCTTCCTTGACGAACTTGATGAGTTCCGACCAATCTGCGCAATAGACGCCATCATGCTGTGCCTTCCATGCCTCCTCGGCACTGCGGATTTCCATAAGACGCGCCTTTACGACATTCTCTCTGGCTGCGACTGTTGCGTCGAAGTCCTCGGTATCCTGGATACTGCGCCAGCATATATAGAGCAAGCCAAGCGCACAGATACCTAAAATCAGATTTATTACCTTTTTCATACGATATATGTAATTTATTTTGTATATTCGCATCGCAAAAATAAAAAGAATTATTTATATATCCACTCAAAAGGGCTTTTTTTTGTAAAAGAATGGCAATAAATGATGATTTAGGTGCCCTAATCAGGGAGAACTTCGACCATAAACCGACGAAAGAGCAGGAAAAAGCAATCTTTCTACTTGCCGACTTCATGCTTTCAAGAGAGCGGGATTCGGTCTTCCTGCTGAAAGGTTATGCCGGCACAGGCAAGACATCTCTGCTGGCAGCCTTGGTGCGGACGCTGGGGCAACTGCAGCAAAGGGTCATGCTACTTGCCCCGACCGGCAGGGCGGCCAAGGTTTTGTCGGTCTACGCAGGTGCGCCTGCCTTCACCATCCACAGGAAGATCTACCGGCAGAAGTCTATTACGGACATGGATGTCTTCCAGAACGACATCAACCTCAGGCAGGATACGCTGTTCATCGTGGACGAGGCGTCGATGATTGCGAATGATTCCCGCGACAGCACCATCTTTGGGAGCGGCCGCCTGCTCGACGATTTGATGCACTACGTCTATTCCTGCGAGGGTTGCCGCCTCGTGCTGGTGGGCGACACGGCGCAGCTTCCGCCGGTGGGCGAAGAGGAGAGCCCGGCCTTGAGCCGCACGATGCTCGAGGGCTACGGCATGACTGTGACGGAGCTTCAACTCACCCAGGTTGTCCGGCAATTGGAGGAGTCGGGCATCCTCTGGAACGCCACGATGCTGCGGGACCTCATCCAGAACGACGAGACGTCGGTATTTCCGAAGCTCAGGGGCAAGAGTTTTCCGGACATCAAGGCACTCCCCGGCGACGAGCTCATCGAGGCGCTCGAGCAGAGCTACCGTAAGTATGGAACCGACGGAACGATAGTCGTGACCCGAAGCAACAAGCGCGCCAATATATATAATAATGGTATAAGGGGCCGCATCCTCGATATGGAGGAGGAGCTCTCGAGCAGTGACCTGGTGATGGTAGCGAAGAATAGTTACTATTGGACCGAGCGGGAACAGGCGGCGAACGGTATTGTCTCGGACACAATGGCGTTCATCGCCAACGGCGACATCGCTGTGGTACGGCGGCTCCGGAACGAAAGGTCGTTCTACGGATTCCGCTTCGCCGACGCCACCCTGCAGTTTCCCGACTACGACAACCGCGAAATGGAGGTCACCGTCCTGCTCGACACGCTGCAGAGCGAAGCGCCGGCCCTCACCCGTCAGCAGCAAGAAGCCCTGTTCAACGGCGTATGGGAGGACTATCCCGAACTGACGAACCGACGCGACCGCATGAAAAGGTTGCGCCAAGACCCCTACTACAACGCCCTGCAGATCAAGTATGCCTACGCCGTGACCTGCCAAGGGCGGACAGTGGGAGCACGTCTACATCGACCAGGGGTACGTCACCGAGGAGATGCTTGCGCCCGACTACTTCCGCTGGCTCTACACCGCCATCACCCGTGCCACCGAGCAGGTCTACCTCGTTGGCTGGCCCGACTCATCGCTCTCCGACGCCTGACCCGGCATAGTCCGTCGCCCGACGCAACATAATGGGTTCGTTGCAGCATCATGAACCTGCAATTGAATATTCATGAACCTGCAATTGAATATTCATGATGCTGCAACGAACCCACTATGGAGGATTGAGCATCCCTGCCTGATAAACCGACTGCCGCATAATGGGGCATCGGGTGGCGGAGGCTACCTGCTGAGGTCATACAAACGGCTGAAAGTGTACTTTAATTCAGCTTTTTATTACATATTATAACAAAAAATGTGGCATTTTTCGCAAACTTTATATTTTTTTCACTATCTTTGTGGGCAGAATATAGTATAAAGAAGAGAATGACTATCCTCGTTACAGGAGCTAACGGACAGTTGGGCAACGAGATGCGCATCGTGGCAAAGGGCTCGGCGGACCGCTATATCTTTACCGATGTCACGGAGCAAGAGGGCGTGGAAACCACGTTCCTCGACATCACGGACCTCGAAGCCATCCGCACTCTGGTCAGGGAGAACGACGTCCGCGCCATTGTGAACTGTGCCGCATGGACCAATGTGGATGCCGCCGAAGCACCCGAGAACCGCGCCCTCGTCGAGAAGCTCAACGCCACAGCCCCCGAGAACCTGGCCCAAGCCATGAAGGAGGTGGGCGGTTGGCTCGTGCAAATATCGACCGACTACGTGTTCGGCCTGGAGCCATACAATACGCCCTGTCAGCCCGACCAGCAGGGCACGCCGACCGGCGTCTACGGCGAGACGAAGAAGGAAGGAGAGGAGCGCATCAAGAAAGTATTCTCCTCTTTGAAGGAGTCAGAGGGAGGCTTCGTCATCATCCGCACGGCTTGGCTCTACAGCGAATACGGCAAGAACTTCTGCAAGACAATGCTCCAGCTCACCGCCACCAAGCCTCAGTTGCAGGTCGTATTTGACCAGTGCGGCACGCCGACGTATGCCCTCGACCTGGCAAACGCCATTCAGGTCATCCTCAGCAAGCCCATCCAAGGCATCTACCACTACTCCAACGAAGGCGTATGCTCGTGGTACGACTTCACGCAGATGATAGCCCGCATCGCCGGACACAAGGGCTGCGACATCCGCCCCTGCTATTCCTCGGAATATCCGAGTCCCGTCCGTCGCCCCGCCTACAGCGTCCTCGACAAGCGCAGCATCAGGGAGACCTTCGGCATCAACGTGCCCTATTGGGTCGATTCACTGGAAAAGTGCATCGCAAACATTCAAAAAGGACAAACGAATGGAAGTAATTAAGACCGCCATCGATGGCGTACTCATCATAGAACCACGCATCTTCAGGGATGCTCGCGGCTATTTCTTCGAGTCATTCTCGCAGAGAGAGTTCGAAGAGAAAGTCGGCCCCATCAACTTTGTACAAGATAACGAAAGCATGTCGTCCTACGGTGTGATGCGCGGCCTTCACTTCCAGCGTCCGCCATACACGCAGAGTAAGCTCGTGAGATGCACCAGAGGAGCCGTCCTCGACGTAGCAGTCGACATCCGCCGCGGCTCACCGACCTACGGACAGCACGTAGCTGCAGAACTCACGGAAGAGAACCACAGGCAGCTCTTCATCCCGAAGGGCTTCGCCCACGGCTTTGCCGTGCTGAGCGAGACAGCCGTATTCCAGTACAAATGCGACGAGTTCTATCACCCCGAAGCAGACGGCGGCATCTCCATCACAGACCAAAGTCTCGGCATCGACTGGCGCATTCCGGCAGGGAAGGCAATACTGAGCGAGAAGGACACCAGGCATCCGCTGCTCCGAGACTTCGACAGTCCGTTCCTAATACAAAGCAGACAATCATGAAAAGAAACATAGTCATCACAGGCGGAGCAGGCTTCATCGGCAGCCACGTCGTGCGCCTCTTCGTCAACAAATACCCAGAGTATAAAATCATAAACCTCGACAAGCTGACCTACGCAGGCAACCTCGCCAACCTGAAGGACGTGGAGGACAAGCCCAACTACAAGTTCGTCAAGATGGACATCTGCGACTTCGACGGCTTCCTGAAGCTGATGCAGGATGAGCAGGTGGACGGCATCATCCACCTCGCAGCAGAGAGCCACGTGGACCGCAGCATCAAGGACCCCTTCACGTTCGCCAGGACCAACGTCATGGGAACACTCTCCCTCCTGCAAGCCGCCAAGCTCTATTGGGAAAGCCTGCCCGAGAGGTACGAAGGCAAACGCTTCTACCACATCTCGACCGACGAGGTGTATGGCGCCCTGAAGATGAGTCACCCCGAAGGCATAGAGCCCCCCTTCAGCACGACAGCCAGCAGTTCGGAGCATCACATGGCATACGGCAAGGACTTCTTCTACGAGACGACGAAGTACCAGCCCCATAGTCCATACTCCGCCTCGAAAGCCTCCAGCGACCACTTCGTCCGCGCTTTCCACGACACCTATGGCATGCCTACCATCGTCACAAACTGCTCCAACAACTACGGCCCCTACCAGTTCCCCGAGAAACTCATCCCTCTCTTCATCAACAATATACGCCACCGCAAGCCGCTCCCCGTATATGGCAAGGGCGAGAACGTGCGCGACTGGCTCTACGTAGAGGACCACGCCCGCGCCATCGACACCATCTTCCACCACGGCATCATCGCCGAGACATACAACATCGGCGGCTTCAACGAATGGAAGAACATAGACATCATCAAGACGGTCATCAATACGGTAGACCGCCTATTAGGCCGCCCCGAAGGTTCCGACATGGACCTCATCACCTACGTCACAGACAGACTTGGTCACGATGCACGCTACGCCATCGACTCCACTAAGCTGCAGAAGGAACTGGGCTGGGAACCGTCGCTCCAGTTCGAAGAGGGCATCGAGAAAACCGTCAAGTGGTATCTCGAGAACGAACAGTGGATGGCAGACATCACAAGCGGCGACTACGAGAAATACTATGAGGAGATGTACAAGAACCGATAGACAAGCTAGAACAAACTCATATAAACTAAATAAACAACAAAACAATGAAAACACATTTCCAAACAAAGCTGAAAGCATTGCTCACCGCTGCATTGCTGACAACCTCATTCTCTGCCTTCGCACAAGAAACACCAGAGAATTATGTCTCCTACCCCTATGCCTTCGTCGGCCTGCAAGGCGGAGGACAGGTAACCTTTGCACATTGCAACAACTGGGAACTCATTACGCCGACAGCAAGCGTAGGCGTAGGTGTCCAGTTCACGCCCATCTTCGGAGCAAGGGTACACGTCAATGGATTCTGGAACAAGAGCGGCGTAAGGATTGACGGCAATGATGTCACATATAAATACAAGTATGCAACAAGCGACCTCGATGCCATGATTAACCTCGTCAACCTCATCAGCAAGAAGGGAAACTACCATCCCTTTAACGTATACCTCATCGGCGGTGTAGGCATCAACTACGCTTGGGACAACGACGAAACCACCGGCCTGGGACAATACCTCTCGACCCGAAACACCAGGAGCCGTCTTAGCCATAACTTCCGCATTGGTTCCATGCTCGACGTCAACGTAGCACGCAACTGGAGCGTCAACCTTGAAGTTGATGCCAACAGCCTAAGCGACCGCTACAACAGCCAGCTTACAGGATGCGACGACTGGCAGCTTACAGCACAGATCGGCGTAACATATAAGTTCAGTGCCCGCCGTAAGATTAAAGACACCCGCAGTTCCGACATCATCGAGACGCCCGTGATAACGACAGGACAGACCGAGACGAATGCCGCCAAGACAATCGTCAAGGAAGAGAAGCCCGTAGTGCCCGAAGCTCCAAAGCCCCAGCCAAAAGCCAAGGAAAAGACAGAAGCCTCCATCTTCTTCAAGATTGCAAGCGCCGCCATTCAGCCTACAGAGAAGGCTAAGCTCGCCACAATCGCAGAATGGATCAAGGCACATCCCGAGGCAAAGGTCACTCTGACTGGCTATGCAGACAAGGGAACCGGCAATCCAACCATCAATGCACGCTATGCTAAGCTCCGTGCCGAAGCCGTCACAAAGGAATTGACCCAGAAGTATGGCATTGATGCAAGCCGCATCACCACCAGCTCAAAGGGTGACACCGTGCAGCCCTTCACCGACAACGACAGCAACCGTGTAACAATCGTTATTGCTGAAGAGTAACCAACCCTTCGCTCAACCTGCGAGAGTGACTCCCTTATGAGATTATGCAACGAATCAAGACCTACCTCTGCAAGACACTGAGATTCCTCATCCGGCCGAGATATATGGCAATCGTGGCTGTATCATTCCTGCTCTTCGGTCTGCTTCGTTTCATCACCCTCAACATTAACGCCCTCAATCCCATAGCACGGGCATTAGGGGATTACTCCACAACCGATATGTTCTACAATATGATGTTGACATCGCCGGCCGACACCAGCGATGTCATCGTCATTGTAGACATCACCCAGCTCCACGACCGTGACTCCATCGCCACAGTCCTGGAAGAAGTCGATGACCTTGAGCCCGCTGCCATAGATGTCGACGTAGTCTTCGAGTATCCCAAAGAACCTGCCGGAGACCTGCATCTTGTGAGTGTGGCAGCCACCATGTCCAATGCCGTCTTCTCATTCAAGATGATGGACCCCGACCGCGAACGGAATGAATTCACGCGACAGGCACATTCCTTCTTCGCCGAAGAGCTTGGGCTCAACGAAGGCTTTGTCAATGTAGACCGAAGCATGGCACACGACATTCCGCTTTGCCTGGAAATGCATGGCAAAGCCTATCCATCCGTCATAGCACGCATGATGGAGATACTTCACGGCAAGCCGTTCGACTACCAAAGCCTCAGAAGCGAGCCCATCGACTATGAGCCGACCATCTTCCGCATCATTCCCTACGACTCTATCCAGCAAAATGCACAATACATAACAGGAAAGGTCGTAATGTTCGGAGGCGCCTACGAGAGTGTAGACATGCTCTACACGCCATTAGGGCAGATGCATGGAATAGGAGTGTTGTGCTACGCCATGAAGACCATGCTCGAGAAGAAGCATCAAAAGAACTGCACGGGCTGGCTTTATTGGCTGCTGACGGCTGTATTGTCCTACATTTCCACCTATTGCTTAATGGCATATTGCAACTTCTTTAAGCAAGAGAAAGAGGAGCAAGCTGCCACCAAGGACAAGGAGACACGCAACAAAGTAAAGCAAAAGCTGAAGGAAGTAGCAATCGACCTCATGAGCACGACCTTCGTCATCTCCGTCGTCATATTCATCCTTATGCTCATATATATCATGGGAGGCTACTACCTGTTCGAAAAATGGCGCATCAGCTTCGACCTCACTCCAACACTTTCTGCCATTGCCCTTGCCCTCGTCTCAGCAGAATTTGTTCACATCACGCTCAAACACTTAGGCATCCTTAAGAAGACTAACAGAAACAAATCATGAAACCCATAACATCCCTGACACCTTTACTCCTCCTGCTGTTCCTCATCTCAGCAAGCGCATTCGCTCAGACTACAACACAGACATACCTCGTAGGAGAGGTGAGCAAGTCTGTCATACTTTACCAGGGCAACAAGAAACTGGCAGTAACCCCTGGCGATGTATTGCCACTCGGTGCACTCCTCACCATTCCCGAAAAGGGACGGCTTGTCGTCTATGACGAAAACAAGCTGCGCCAGTACACCATTCTGCAGGCAGGCACCCGCACTTTGGCAGAGTTCCTCAACGGCAGTCGGAAGAAGTCGGTGCCCAAGGTTGCATTCGACGGCATCATCAAGCTAATCACTACCACGGACGAATTACCCACCGCCTTTGCCACCATCGACAGAGAAATACATACGGACTCTATCACTTATGTAGTTCCTGCAGACTCTGCCTCTACTAAATAAGATGATGCGCATCGCCTCTTTCCTGCTTCTGGTTCTCTCCTGCACAATCCTCCCTGCTCAGGAGCTGACGCAAGAGATGTCCAAGATAGCACACGAACTGTATGAGGCAGTCAACAGAGGCAAACCCGACGAAGCAGATTCCATTGCCGACAAGTATTTGTCGCTTTGCACGAAAGACGAATACTGCTACGGCATCTATTATGCCGAGGCAAAACATGTCAAAGCACATACTGCTGCTGCAAAAGGAGATTATGCCTTGGCCCAGCGTCTCATGGATGAGGTCATTGCTTCCCGGCTCGACTCACGTACCTACCCTAATGACGAAAGGATTGGAGACTCATACTTCGACAGAGGCACCTATCACTTCCAACAGCAGAATACCGACCAAGCCATTGCAGACCTAAAGGCTGCGGCAGAATCCTATAAGAAGGCGCACAAGTCAAACAAATATGCCACGGCACTCTGTCAAGTGGCGCAATACTACAAGTTCCGTGGAGCTCCAGGCGATGCAGAGCAAGAGTCGAAGTGTTATGAACTGGCCTTCCCCTGCGTAAAGAAGGGTTCTGCCGAATACCTTTCTGTTGCATCGCGGATGATAGCAGCATACAATGAGCAAGGGAAGTATTCACAGGCAAGCAAATTGGGGAATCAGCTGAAGAAGACAGCCCAGAAGGTCTTTGAGAAACAGCCTATTCGCTATGCCGACTTCCTGCTCTCCGCCTCTGTTGCCGGGGCTAATACGAAACAATATGCCCAGGCTCTTGCCTATGCCGACGAAGCATTTGTCATCTACGAAGAAGCAGGGCAGACATCCGACCACAACTATGCCATTCTGCTTAAGAATGCCGCGGACTGTCATTTCTATCTGCAACACTACGGGGAAGCCCTATCATTCTATGAGAAAGCAAGGCCCCTGCTTTTTGCTGCTGAAGGTGATGCGGGAAAGGTCTATCAGAGTTGCTTCCAACAACTCATTGCTACCAATGCCAGGCTTGGTCGTACTGATTTGGCACAGGAATACTCGCAGCAACAGCAAGAGCAACTCTTTTCCGGCATCAATGACACGACTACATTAGGGTATGCAAACTCCCTTGCCACGCAGGCACAGATGCAGGCCGACATGGGAAACTATGGAGGAGCTGCCAGCTGGGGCGAACGCGCCCTGCGAAGATATGAGGCTCGTGGCGACTCGCTTCAGCAAGCGCTTATGCTTTATACACTGAGCAACTACTATACCCACCTGGGGCAGCAAGAGCTGGCCGACAGTCTTACCCGCCTCACTCTGCAGCTCAGCCACAGACGGGGCTACATTCAGACCGAGGCAGATGCGCTTCACCAGCAGGCTGTATCCTTATATAATAAGAAGCAATACAGCCAGGCCGATGAGGTCTGCCTGCAAGCGTTGTCTCTGCTACGCGAATCAAACATGGCTTCATCTACGGCATATGCCAGCACCCTTTGTGACAGGGCACTCTTCCAGAGCACTCTCGACAACCTTGATTCGGCAATAAGCCTTACGCATGAGGCACTCGACCTTCAGACAGGCATCCTTGGCCCTGAGCATGGCGACAACGTCATGTTGCTGTTCAACCTTGCCATCTACCATCACCGACTTGGGCAGATGGACAGCGTTGCCCACTACTATCATCGTGCCATTACACTGCAGACGCAGTTGGTTCGCAACAATTTCTCCTTTCAGTCGACAAGGCAACGCGAGCATTTCTGGCAGCGGAAGAACTACCTTTATCAGACTGCGCCACTCCTTGTCACCTCACCCGAGAAGGCTTCCCCCAGCCTGCTGACTGACATCTACGACGCACAGCTGTTCACGAAAGGCATCTTGCTCAACAGCGAGATTGACTTCCGCAGGATTCTGCAGAAGTCTGCCGACAAGGAGGTACTGGGGTGGTACGACGAGCTGCAGGCAAAGAAAGCAGAGCTGCAGCAATGTCTTGAGGCAAAAGCAGGCGACGGCAAGGAGCGAATACCCAGCCTGCAGCACCGCATCAGCCAGCTCGAATACGCCATCGTACGCCAATGCAAGGTGTACGGCGACTTCACGCAGAACCTCTCGCTCACTTCCGATTCTGTCCGGGGATGCCTGAAGCCGAAGGAGGCCGCCGTTGAGTTCCTCGAGGCTGAAGTCATCTATGACGATAAGCCCGACCGCCTCTACCTGGCCCTCATCCTGCGCCCCGAATGGGATGCGCCGCATGCCTGCCGCCTCTTCTTCCGCAGTGACATGGAGGAGCTGGGTTATCCTGCCGCACAGACAGTCAGCGAGCTGCTGAGCCAAAAGGAGTGGCAGAACAAGATATACACCGACGGAAGGCTCGGCCAGCTCGTCTGGGGCAAGCTGCTCGAGCAGCTGGATGGCGTAACCCATGTCTATTTCGCCCCCACAAGCATCTTCTATCAATGGGGCATCGAGTACATGCCAATCGGCGACGAAGGCGTCCGCATCTCCGACAAGCTTAACGTCTACCGGCTCTCTTCGACGAAGCTCTTGGCACAGCGCAGCAAGCAGGCCGACATCACCGACGGTGAGGCAGTCATCTACGGAGGACTGGAATACGAGAACATGACCGTGGCACAGATGCAAGCCTTCCACGAGATGGGAGGCGACGAGGTTGAGGAAGAAGAGGACTTCACCGCCATCTATGAGGCAGAGAGATGGCCGACTCCCTGGCAATACTTGCCATGGCAGAACGCGGAGCGACCGTCACCAACCTGGAGGGTGCAAAGAAAGAGGCCGAAGCCATCGAGTACCTTCTCTATAACGCGGGGAAGAAGTACAAGATCTATGAAGAACGCCACGGCACAGAAGAGTCCTTCAAATCCCTCAGCGGCAAGAATGTCACACTGCTGCATATTGCCACTCACGGTTTCTCATACCCTGTCATAGGCCAGCAGAACGCTCAGCTCGACTGGCTAAACCCATCCGCCGGAGCGAGCGCACCGCCGACCGACCCTCTGTGCTACTCCGGATTGCTCTTTGCAGGCTGCAACAACAAGCTGCAACACCCCGAGGACTTCCCATCGGACATCGAAGACGGCATCCTCACAGCACAGGAAATCGCCGGACTCAACCTGCAGAACCTGCAGCTCACTGTCCTTTCAGCCTGCCAGACAGGCACCGGCACTCTGCAGGACGACGGCGTCTTCGGCGTGCAGCGAGGCTTCAAGAAGGCAGGGGCACACACGCTCGTCATGAGCCTCTGGAGCGTCAACGATGCCGCCACTCAGCTTATGATGACCAGCTTTTATGAGGCTCTGCTCGGCGGAATGCCGCGCCGCGAAGCCTTCCTCAATGCTCAGAAGGTCGTTCGGGACAGTTTTCCCGACCCACACTACTGGGCTCCCTTCATCATGCTCGACGATATCTGAGGCCCTGCCCCTTAGTTCATTCATGGGCGGAGGCGCATGAAGCGCCCCACGAACAGTACTTCATCGCGGGGCAAACCATACCTTCTTCGCCACCCCATTATAGTGCATCGCTTGCAGCATCATGAATATTCAATTGCAGGTTCATGAATATTCAATTGCACATACATGTATGTTCAAACACCCCCCTATGCTATGTCGGCTGATGCGGAAGGCTGGATTGCCTGTCATGGCAGCAAGGAGGGGGTATTTCCGAGTGTTTTCTGGGGTCGTTTATGCCAAATCGGCATTTCCGTCATCACAGTGCCGTGGCGAATCTGACCATTGCCCCGATACCATATTGCAGGGCATCCTCGTCGATGTCGAAGGCTGCGGTGTGGTGTCCGGCTGTAGTGCCAAGCTCCTTATTCTGCACGCCGACAAGGGTAAATAGCGTCGGAGCCAGCTGGCTGTAGAGTGCAAAGGTCTCCGAAGCATACCAGTTGTAGCCTTCATCGGCAGTGAGGCGCCCGGGATAGAGTGTTTCGATGGACTTCCTGGCTATGGCCGTGAGCTTCTCATCATTGACGACCGGCTGCACCTGGGCAGCCATCTTCTCCCCGAAACGCACCGTGCAGTCGTGAGCCCTGGCTACGTCCGTTGCCACTTTCTTAATGAGCTCCACCGAACGGACGCCGCTATCCCAGTCGAAGAAGCGTAGCGTACCGCCGATGTATACAGAATCGGGAATCACATTCCACGTCTCCCCTGCCTGGAACTGCGTAATGCCAAGGGTGACGAGCTTGGTGATGTCGCGCTGCCCATTCCAGGCCACGGCAATGGAATTTAGGATGGCCGTGCTGGCATAGATGGGGTTGACGGAGAGGTCGGGACGCGAGGCGTGGCCGCCCTTGCCGAAGACTTGCCATGAGAGCATCGCCATGCCTGCCATGATAGGGCCCTCCTTGATGTAGAGCAGGCCGCTCGGCACGTTCGATGCCACGTGGTTGCCGTAGATGGCATCGAAGTGGATGTCCTTGATGGCTGCTATCATCGGACGTATGCCCGTGTTTGTCTCCTCTCCCTCTTCAAAAAGGAAGACGTATTTCCCACTGATTCTGGCGCGCAGGTCGTACAGGATGCGGATGGTCGTAAGCAAGATGGCCATGTGACCATCATGCCCGCATGCCTGCGTAAAGCCCTGGTTCTTGGAGACGAAAGGCTTGGGCTTCCCCTCTCCGTTCACGGCGCTCTCTGTCACGGGCAAGCCGTCGATGTCCGTTCTAAGACCGATGGTCTTGCCGGGCCGGTGCGTGTCGAATATGGCATAGAAGCCTGTGCTGCCAGGCACATCGTGAATCTCGAACTCACCAATATCAGCAAGTTGCTGCTTCAGATAGCGGGCCGTCTCCACCTCCTTACCGCCGACCTCAGGGTAGTAGTGCAGATGCCGGCGCACATCACGCGTATAGGCATCGTAGGCCTTCACTTTATTCAGTATTTCCTTATCGGAGACTTTCTCCGCTCCAAACGCCTGCATGGCACTTGCTATCATGGCGATGCAGGCAAACAACATTATGGACAAACGTTTCATATCACTTTATCTTAATCCGGCACAAAGGTACAACAAATCATTGAACTATGACCATTTGACCTTTCAACTTTTCAACTTTTCGGGTTTCGTCACAATAAAAGCAGTGACTTCTACGTTATAATATTGCATAATATGTACCTTAGCCACTCACTCGCATTATGTTAAACCCATTAACAATAAGAATCATGAGGAATCCCATTCATGGTGGACTATTAGTCCTTACCCTGCTGTGCGGCCTAAGCAGCTGCCAGAAACAAACTGCTCCAGAAGCAGAAAGTCCCGTCTCACTGGAGCGTGCCGAACCGAGTGAAAACCTACAGTCAGCCATGGAGAACTATCTTCAGGCTGCCGAAGACCAGCAACTGAACATCCAGAGCGTCATGGTGCTGCAACATGGCAAGGTGCTCTACGAGAAATGGTGGAATGGCGGCGAGCCCGACGTACCCCATGTATTGAACAGCGTAAGCAAGACATTCACAGCCACAGCCGTAGGCCTGGCCATCAGCGAAGGCTTGCTGAACCTCGACGACAAGCTTGTCTCTTTCTTCCCCGACGAGCTTCCCGAGTCGCCGTCAGAGAATCTGAAGAACATCACCATAAAGGACCTTCTCACCATGAGTTGCGGACACGACACGGCCCCTGGCTATCCGAGTGAGGACAGAGAGGAGACTTGGACGAGCATCTTCCTATCCTGGCCCGTGGAGCATGAGCCAGGCACTTACTACTGCTACAACGGTCTGGGCACCTATATGCTATCAGCCATCGTGCAGAAGCTGACAGGAGAGAAAGTCGTCGACTATCTTCAGTCCCGCCTCTTCGACCCCTTGAAAATCGATGCACCCCTTTGGGATGAGAGTCCGCAGGGCATCAGTAAAGGCGGTTCGGGGCTTCACTTGAAGACCGAGGACTTGGCAAAGTTGGGACAACTGCTCCTTCAGAAGGGAGAATGGTTTGGCAAGCAAATCCTGCCTGAAGAATGGGTCAGCGAAGCCACCCGCAAGCAAGTACCATGTACACCGTCGTGGATAAGGTTCGACGAAGTAGAACAAAGCGGACTGACCCCCGAGAACAGTGACTGGGTACATGGCTACGGCTTCCAGATGTGGCGTTGTCGTCATAATGCAGTTCGCGCCGACGGAGCCGGCGGGCAATACATTATTCTCATCCCCGACAAGGATGCTGTTGTCGTCAACACTGCAGACTTGCAGGACATGCAGGCAGAGCTGAACCTCGTCTGGGACTATATCCTGCCAGCATTGTAATAATGAAAGAATGACTGAAAGAATGATAAAGCAAATCTATGGCCTGATGCTTTTCGGGCTGATGGCAGCATTCACTTCATGTGACGCTCCGAGTAGCATATCCAAGGTCAGCGGCACTTTGGAAGGGCCACTGACAATCGACTCGGTGCCCTCGGCAGTGCTTGAACGGATAGGACAGGCAGAGCGCTTCCATATGTATGACATTATGAGCGACACTGCCAGCAGTGTCTGCGTCCAGGCCATCAGCGAAGCCGACACGACACCGACCGAAGGCTACGGCATCGTCGTGGTGAAGGGAGCTACTTCAACCACTTTCCCCAACCTTCGGAACACTCGCGCTCCCATGGCGACATACGACAGCGAGCATAACATCCTATGGCTCTCATCGAGCGCGATGGAGGGCACAGGCGTCTGGGTCGACTGGCTTCACAAGATTCGTTTCGACGAGAACGACAAGGCATACATTGCCTGTTCGGTCGAGCCTTACAGCCTTCAGCAACAGCTCTGCCAGAGACTTGGCTATACGACCACGGGCGAGGACATCACCCTTTGGGACGACACGCAGGAGCTTGTCACCGTCTCTAGCACAGTTACCGACATGGGAGGATTCGACGAAGACGAGCCCGTGTGGATAGGCGAGCAGATAAGCTACAGCCTGACCGACTCTACGCCACGCCTTCTCGTCACGCCCGGCGTAAAGTTCACCACAGGCCTTGTCCTGACATACGACGATATGCCAACGCTTACGGCCCCTCTCACTATCCTCGACGACGGCACAGTCAGCATTGGCGAACTCACCCTAAACAAGTAATACACACAAAACCCTATAAACAATCAAAACATGAAGAGAAAACTTACTTTAGTGATGATGGCTTTCGCCCTGAGCACCGGCACAATGGTGCAGGCACAGGAAAAGCCAATGACGGCCTACATGGTCTCCGACGCACATCTGGACACCCAGTGGAACTGGGACATTCAGACTACCATCAAGAGCTACATCTGGAACACCATGATTCAGAACTTCAGGCTCATCGAACTCTATCCCGACTACATCTTCAACTTCGAGGGCGGCGTGAAGTATGCCTGGATGAAGGAGTACTACCCCCTGCAGTATGAACAGCTGAAGAAGTATGTGGCACAAGGACGCTGGCATATATCCGGCAGCTCGTGGGATGCCAATGAGGTCATCATCTGCTCCCCCGAATCCTGGCTTCGCAATGTCCTCCTCGGCCAGACCTTCTACCGTCAGGAGTTCGGCAAGGAAGGCACTGACATCTTCCTGCCCGACTGCTTCGGCTTCCCCTACTACCAACCGACGCTCATGGCTCACTGCGGACTCATCGGCTTCACGTCGCAGAAGTTGCAGTGGCGCACCAATCCTTTCTATGAGGGGAACAAGAAGTACCCCTTCACCGTAGGCCTCTGGCAAGGCATCGACGGCAGCAAGGTGATGATGACGCACGGCTTCGACTATGGTCACAAGTACAATGGCGACGACATATCGAAGGACGAGCGACTGCAGCGTGAGATTAGTGAAAGCCCGCTGAACATTGTCTATCGTTACTATGGCACTGGCGACCAGGGCGGTTCTCCAACCATCCCATCGGTGCAGTCAATAGAGAAAGGCATCAAGGGTGACGGCCCTGTGAAGATTATCTCTGCCACAAGCGACCAGCTTTTCAAGGATATGCTTCCCTACGACAAGCACCCCGAGCTGCCAGAGTTCCGTGGTGAGCTGACAATGGATGTACACGGCAACGGCTGCTACACCTCCCAGGCTGCCATGAAGCTCTACAACCGTCAGAACGAACATCTGGGCGATGCTGCCGAACGAGCAGCCGTCGTAGCAGACTGGCTGGGCGAATACAAGTATCCCACAGAACGCCTTACCGACACATGGCGCCGCATGATATGGCATCAGTTCCATGATGACCTTACCGGAACCAGCCTCCCACGAGCCTACGAATTCTCATGGAACGACGAAATCATCAGCCTTAAGTCTAACGCCGACATCCTGACAAGCAGCGTTGCTGGCGTAAGCCGCAAGCTCGACACCAACGTGAGCGGAACACCCGTCGTAGTGTTCAACAACGAAGCATTCGGCGTGAAGGCAGTGGCACAGGCCGAAGTGAAAGGCAATGCCACAGTGACCGGCCCCGACGGAAAGAAAGTGGCTTCGCAGATGATAGAGAAGGACGGCAAGAACATCGTTCTCTTCGAAGCCAATGTACCTTCGACAGGCTTTGCCGTCTATAGCATCAAGGAGAGCGGCAAGGCAGGTGCTGTGAAGACTGTCTCCGGCAAGACCATTGAGAACAGCCGCTATCGCCTGACCGTCGATGACAACGGCGACATCTCCTCTCTCTTTGACAAGGAGGCAGGCAAGGAACTTGTGGCAGCTGGCAAGCGCATCCGTCTCGTCGTCTTCGACGAATGTACTTCTCGCTCTTGGCCTGCATGGGAAATCCTGAAGGCCACCATCGACCGCGACCCTGTGGGCGTTCCCGTTTCCAACATCGCTATTGAGAATGGCAGCCTTCGCAAGACACTCGTCATCACGAAGAAGTACGGCGAAACCGATATCATCCAGCGCATCCACCTCTACGAGGGTGCCTTGGCTCATCGTGTCGATTTCGAGAACGACGTGAACTGGCAGTCGGAGAATTCCCTGCTGAAGGCTGAGTTCCCGTTGAGCGTAAGCAATCCCGAAGCCACCTACGACCTTGGCCTTGGCAGCATTCGTCGCGGCAACAACTGCGACACGGCATTCGAAGTCTATTCCCACGAATGGACTGACCTCACAGACCGCTCCGGCGACTATGGCGTGACTATCCTCAACAACGCCCGCTACGGATGGGACAAGCCCAACGACAACACCTTGCGCCACTCCCTCATCTACACTCCGCGCACTGGCAACGGCTATCGCTATCAGGCACAGCAAGACCACGGTCGCCACGTCTTCACCTACAGCATTATCGGTCACAAGGGACAACTTGACGAGCCTGAGGCCGTGAAGCAGGCTGCCATCCTCAACAGCCCCCTGAGAACCTTCACGACACAGAAGCACAAGGGCACGCTCGGCAAGACATTCTCCTTCGTCAGCAGCGACAACGAGAACGTCATCATCCGTGCGGTGAAGCAGGCCGAAGTGAGCGACGAGTACGTCGTTCGCGTATATGAAATAGGTGGTAAGAGCGAGCAGACGGCCCACATCACCTTCGCCGCTCCCATCTCACAGGCCAACGAAGCCGACGGCACAGAGAAGACCATCGGCCAGGCTTCATTCTCAGGCAAGAGCCTTAACGTCAGTGTGAAGCCATACAGCCTGAAGACCTTCAAGGTAAAGTTGCAGAAGGAAGTTGCCGCCAGTCATGCCTCTACGACGCTCGAGCTGCCCTACGACCGCCAGTGCGCCACCTTCAACGAGTTCCGTGGCATGGCTAACTTCGGCGATGGATGCAGCTATGCAGCTGAATTGTTGCCAAACGACTTGACCATCGATGGCGTACGCTTCCAGCTCGGTCCCAAGGACGGACGCAACGGATTGGCATGTAAGGGACAGGACATCGCACTGCCTGCCGACAATGCCAAGGGTGCGAAGAAGGCTGTATATCTGCTCGCTGCCAGCAACGAGGACGACCGCAAGGCCACATTCTCCATCGGCACGACGAAGCAGACCGTCAGTGTGCCTTTCTACTCTGGCTTCATCGGACAATGGGGTCACACAGGACACACGAAGGGATACGTCAAGGATGCACGCATCGCCTACATCGGCACGCACAGACATTCGGCTTCGGCTGACGAGGCATACGAGTTCACTTATATGTTCCTCCTGAAGGTTGATGTTCCGCAGGGAGCTACAAGCCTGACGCTGCCCGACGACGAACACATCATCCTCTTCGCTGCAACCTTGGCCGACGACCAGCAGTCTGCAACGCCTGCCACGAAGCTCTTCGAGGCTTCTCTCCTCGACGAAGGTGAGGATGCAGAAGAGGAAGAGCAGAGAGAGAACCTGCTGAAGGATGCAAAGGTCATTGCTTTCTCTGGCGAGATGAATGCCCGCGAAGCTGCGACGAAGCTCATCGACGGCGATGCCTCCACTAAGTGGTGCGACATAGGCTCTGCACCCAACTATGTGGACTTCGACCTCGGAGAGCCGAAGACCGTCAGCCATTGGCGCGTGCTGAATGCCGGCAGTGAAAACAATGCCTTCATCACCCGCACCTGTCTGCTGCAAGGACGCAACTCGGAGACAGAAGAGTGGAAGACGCTCGACATGTTCGACAACAACCGCAACAACATTGTGTCGCGCGACTTCACAGCCACAAGCGTACGCTTCATCCGCCTGTTCGTCATCACTCCCACACTGAGAGGCGGCGACGCAACCCGCATCTACGAACTTGAGGTGTACTGATTAGATTAAATGATTAAAGACAATCCCCGCCTGCTATGTCTTCCGGCAAAGCAGGCGGGGATTTTTGTTTGATACAGCCATGCCTCCAGACATCATCTGGTGCGACACCAATAAATGAAATAACAGTTTCCGCCCAATGGTTGCTTTCATTTATATGCAGCCTTCTGAGGATGAAGGTTAATCGGAAACGGATGTTTGCTTCAAATATTCGTTCAGAACTTCACGAGCATAATAATATCCTCGTTCTTTGAATCTGTTCCATGATATCAACAACAAAGAAACGCTTGCCACCCAAAAAATCCATTCATCATAATAATGAATAGCAAATAAAATAATAGAAATCAATATGGTTGTAAGTATAGTTCGTGACCATGCAAACTGAACATTGAATGCTGGTACTCTGCTATCCTCACACCCATTGACCTTCCTCATGGCACAGCCAAACATCTTTTGTGTTGATGCATTCGCATCGTTTAATTCTCTTCTGAGAGAATCTTTAACCCTTTGCGCTTCATAAAAACGAACTTTGAGGCAACCTGTCCAATCCTGTCCAGGAACAGGTGTGAGAAGTTTGTCTGAAGGTTTCCCGCAAATAGTCTGGCGTATAGCTCAAATTGGGCTAATTCTGAGCTATACGCCTAATTTCCCTGCTTGTAAATCTTCCAAAATATGTACAAAATCCACCTATGTGATCATCATCAGGATGTGTAACGATTGCAGAATCAATCACATACCCTGACCATCCAAACCTCTTCACTTTATCATAGTGTGCTCTGATATGGGGCAGTATTTTCTCTGCATCTTCATAGTTTCCAGAATCCACCATGATGATGTGGCTTAATCCATTTTCTTCCACATAATGGATTAAGAAGGCATCTGCCGCCTTAACGTCTATCATTTTACTCCATATTCTACTTTTTAAATTGCATAAAACGTAACAATTCTTATAGACTCTCCAATTTCTTAATCAACCTTCCGAGTTCCGAGAAAGTGTAATCTCTGCCAGCCTTCAACTTCTCACCCATTGACCGATTAGCATTGGCAACTGCCTTATTGAGACTGCCACCATTGCGCTCAAAGTAACCATGAAGACCTTTGGTCTTGATGAAGAACTCTATCGTCTTCCGATAATCTACACATTGGTTCAGGTCTTTGAGCAATGGTTTTTGTGTTTCGTATGGACGTGAGGTGTAGCGGAAATAGTATAGGAAGAACAATTCTGTGCAGCGATGAGTTTCAAAGAACTCTACCTCACAGTAGATACCTTTCATTGGCTTGTCAATAGGTTTGGCGTATTTGGCCTTAAGCTTTTGATATTGTGAACGCTCTGGCTCCTTGTCCTTCGTGTCCATGTCGATGATGCAGAAGATATGACTGTAGCCCATTGCCACGCCCTCTGCAATCTTGGCATCCAGTTCTTTGATGTTGGTATGCTTCGGATAGTCTGGCTTGATAGTCAAACGCTTGAATACGTCGCATAAGGACTTGAAATAGAAGAATTCCGTTGGTCCTTCACCCAAGATGAGTGCTGTCTGTCGTAGTTTTCCCATATCAGTCCTCCAGATTTATAAAGATACTGCCAAGTTCTGGCTTGGCTCCCAATCGACCAATGCGATATGAATTGTAAAGCGAGAGATTCTTGTGCAAACCGTAGGAGTCGCCACGAGCATATTCGGACGAAGCAGTCTCCTTGTTTTTCTCGACAAACCACACTACACCTCGATTCTCATTAATCATATCTTGTGACAGAAGGGTGGTCTCTTGACTTGTGATAATCAGTTGTGACTTATCGGAGTTGAAGATAAAGACATTGAGATAGTAGTATAACAAGTCGTTGTGCAGATCCTCACCCAGTTCATCAAGATAGTACACGTGAGGACTCGTTATCAAGTCGTACAAGGCATCCAATATGCGGATATACTGCTGAGTACCCTTTGACTGCCATCTGAGGGGTATCTCAAAATTTCCTTCTTCAGAGTGATTGACAAAGGCTATAGATTCTGTAGTGGGCTTAAGAAGTTCTTCCCTCACCTTTTCAGGAAAATCTTGTTTATAATACGTTCACGAAGTTCATCTGGCAGGGAACGGTCTTCTATGATAGGCATAAACTCCATAATATTCAAATCTGCCTTTTGCAACATTAGATTGAAGAACTTACGTTTTGTCGAATTACTATACGCTTCCTTAAGAATTTCAACGATACGTTTCTCTTCATCACCATCCACGTTATGATAATTCTTCATAATCCAACTGTAAAGCTGATTAAACGGAGCAATATCCTCTTTCAGTGCAACCTTTCCGCAAACAGACAAGACACTGTGGTTGTTCCATGTATTTTCCCGAATACTTTCTGCTGTCTTGTCTTGCAGTTCAAGACTCGGTCCAAACTTAATATTTGCCTGTATGTTTTCGCCAACAAATGAACGTTCGTAGAATAAAATTTTTGACTTTTTAGGATAATAGTGCAAAACTTCATTCAAAATGTATTTCTCATTAAATGTCACGCTATAATCATACCTGATACCATCAGCATAGAATGATACATACATTTCTGTAGGCTGATCCTTTGTAAGAACAAAAGGTATTCTGCTAATCTCTGAGTTTACTTTTGATTTTGGATGAACCAATATACTAAATACTTTATACAAAGCTATCAGCATATTAGACTTACCTGAAGCATTGGGACCATAAAGGATACCTAACTTGTATAAATATACGCCTTCTGCTACTTCTGCGACAAGTTCTGAAGATGGTCCCTTTGCCACGAAGTTTAATTCCTGCTTGTCGCGAATGGAAAGATAGTTCTTTACCCAGAAATCTCGTATCATACCTAAATATTTTGTTTATTATCGTAAATTTGCTACAAAATTACGAATAATATTTAATACACAATGCATCAATATCTAAATTTTGTAATTACAATACGATTTTATGTATATTTAACTCAATATTATATTTGGAGATAGCAAATATGCGCCATGTTATGGTTCAAAGTCGTTGTCCAGTAGTTCGTTATCATTCTTGTACATCATCAATACGACTGAGCTGGTAAAAGTTTGCGATTCCCCTCTTTACGTAATCATGCACGTAATATAATATTACGTGAGTTCGATGAAATATAATTATCTATAAATTTGGTGATTAGCGAAAATTGTTGTACCTTTATAGTGTCCAATTACAAAGTAGTACAAACAATAATCGCTATGTTCCCCTCCTTAATTTTTGACGACTTCCTTGTCATGGCGTAATTTGCTAAATGTACCTATACAACTATACATTATTTCATTCCGAAGAAAAAGGGCTGCCCGAAGACTGCCCCGTGCATTTGTAAATTAGCACGACGCTCACGCGCCCTTCAGCGTGTAACCGCTGATTTCCGCTGCAAAGGTACGCAATTTCTCGTTTATACGTGCAACATTTTTCGGACTAATTTTCTTTATGCCCGCTTTATATTGCAGCATCTGGCTCTCGCTTATGCCGCAAATGCGAGCCAATGCACGAGCCGATATGTAAGGCGATAACGCGCTTATCAGTTCCCCGATATCATCAAATTCTCGCTTCTCCATTACATTTATTCTAAAAGTTTTCCTACATCGTTTTCTGGGAATTGTCTTCGGAATTGATGCTCAATGTCTCTTTCCTGTAATGTCTTCATCTGCTCCTCTGCTACCTTCAATAATGTGCGGAACCTCTCTGCACGAGGGATATCGCGTTTAATCAGTTCAGCATTAATTGTTTCCAGATTAGCAAGAACAAGAAGTTGCGCAATAGAAGCTGTTTCACGTATGTTCATTCTTTTCTTGGCTAATTGTGGGTTCTGTTGTTCCCACTCTTTCGCTGTACATCCAAACACGACGACATTAAGCATGTCTGCTTCTTGCGCATAGACTAACACCTCTTTTGCTCGTCTATATCCCAAATGCTTTAGTTTGGCCTGAATTGCATCCGTGTGTATGGTATAATTGGCTTTTGTCAAGAACCGTTTAGCTTGCCATTGCAACAGAGCGGGATTATTTTCCTCTTCTTTGAGACGCTGGTAATCCTTAATTAGATAAAGTTTGAACATAGGGCTTATTGCCGCACCAAATTCAAAAGCAATATCTTTATGAGCATAAGTTCCGCCATACCTTCCAGATTTAGAGTAAATCCCAATGGCATTAGTTTCTTCTACCCAATTTGTTACACTCATAGTAAATGTGGGAAGACCAGCAGATTTTCTAAAGTGGTCAAATTCGACCACTTTAAAATTGGGGTTATACATCATTTCCCACGCGCCGAGAAATTCGAT
>CAJOLC010000051.1 GCA_905235305.1 uncultured Bacteroidaceae bacterium
GCTCGGCACATACACCGTTCAGGCTCCCGTTGCTACCGTAGGTGAAAACGGCAAGCTCGAAATTGGTATCTACCGCAATGCAGAAGGTGCTAAGGAAAAAGACTGGATTGTTGTCGATAACTTCCGCCTCTATCGCATTGACGATGTTACAACAACAGAGGTTACTGTAGGCGAAGATCTCTACGCTACATACGTTGCTCCTGTTGACGTTGACTTCACCGGTGCATACGTAGAAGCATATGCTGCTCAGGTCAACAAGAACGAGGTAGGTTACGTTCACCTCGAGCCTGTGACCACTGTTCCTGCTGGCACAGCAGTTGTTGTGAAGGCTGACGAAGCCGGCACATACAATGTCATTCGCACTGAAGGTGCAAAGCTCGGCACAGAGAACGACCTCACCTCTTCTGACACCGACGTTACTGCCGACGGCACACAGTACATCCTGGCTAACGCCGACAACGGCATTGGCTTCTACAAGGCAACACCTGTAACGACCATTGCTGCAGGTAAGGGCTATCTGGTTATTACTGGTGGCGAAGGCGTGAAGGGCTTCTATGGCTTCGAAACCGACGATGCTACAGGCATCAACGAAGTTGAGATTGCCGGTAACGACGCTCCTATCTACAACCTTGCAGGCCAGCGCATCGGTAAGATGCAGAGAGGCATCAACATCGTAGGCGGCAAGAAGGTGCTGAAGTAAATCATTAAGTCCCTCCCTTCGGGGAGGGGCTACATATTAACCTGAAATCCTTAAACCTATAAACACATTAAAGATGAAAAAGATTTATATTAGACCTGCCATCGAACTGGAAGAGGCTCAGGCAGAACAGATGATGATGATAGTGCCCCAAAGCTTACCTATAGAAGACGATACCGTTAACGGCGAGAACGCTTTGACGAAGGAAGACAACGCTTGGGACATTTGGAGTGAATAGCAACAGCATCCCTTAGATAGCTCACAAGGAAGGAATCCCCGATGCACGCATGTGTGTCGGGGATTCTTTTTTATTGCATGCATACAACGTCCCTCGCAAGAGATGCACCTTTCGCATTACTCCTGTTTCGTCAAAGCATCAAGAAGGGTTGTTTGAACATACATGTACATTCAATTGCACATACATGTATATTCAATTGCACATACATGTATGTTCAAAGAACCCTCTATGCCGCATCGGGCAATGCAGCTGGCCGGAGGGAGGAACCTACGAGGCTATAATCTGCCACATACGCGAGGGGATTTCTGCCTTTTCACTGGTTTTCCGACACATCTTCGCCAATACTTATATGTGATTACGCTGCATCTCGTGCAAAGATAATACTATTATGAATAAGTTTAGGGCAAAGATATTGCATAGTAAAATAATATTATGTATCTTTGCACAAAGAATACATAAACTCAGAAAACTAACGATGCAAAACAACACTTCAGGCAAGATGACCAATTACCGCTGGGTCATCTGTGGCATGCTCTTCCTTGCAACCACAATCAACTACATGGACCGACAAGTGCTTTCCCTGACATGGAAAGACTTCATTGCGCCCGAATTCCATTGGACCAATGCCGACTACGGACGGATTGCCGCCATCTTCTCCATCGTCTATGCCATCGGCAACCTCTTCAGCGGACGCTTCATAGACTGGATAGGCACGAAGAAAGGCTATCTGTGGGCCATCGGCATCTGGTCGCTGGGAGCCTGCATGCACGCCTTCTGCGGCACGGCAACGGCAGTGTGGCTGGGAATGGAGGGCAAGGAAGACCTCATCAACGCCGTAGGAATGAGCACGGCCGTCGTGGCTTCCGTCAGCACATGGTTCTTCATCGTCTGCCGCATCGTGCTCGGCTTGGGCGAGAGCGGCAACTTCCCCTGCGCCATTAAGGTAACGGCAGAGTACTTCCCCAAGAAGGACCGCGCTTTCCCCACCAGCATCTTCAACAGCGGCAGCACCATAGGCGCACTCATCGCACCCATCTGCATCCCCCTCATCGCCAGGTACTACGGTTGGGAGATGGCCTTCATCATCATCGGCGCACTGGGCTTCGTCTGGCTCGGACTCTGGGTGTTCGTCTATCAGAAGCCCGAAGAGAACAAGCACGTCAACGAGGCCGAGCTGGCTTATATCCATCAGGACAGCCTCACCCCCTCTCCGAAGAGAGGCGAGGAAGGAAGCCGCACACTCTGCGAAGAAAGCCTTCCTCCTCGGGGGGAGGTTGGAGGGGGGCTTCCTTTCCTCAAGTTCTTCACCTTCCCGCAGACATGGGGCATCATCTTTGCCAAGTTCTTCACCGACGGTGTGTGGTGGTTCTTCCTCTTCTGGACGCCGGCATACATCAGCGATGTCTACAACCTGAAGAGCGACAATCCTACGGCCATGATGCTCATCTTCGTGCTCTATGCCATCACGATGCTTGCCATCTACGGCGGCAAGCTACCCACGATAATCGTCAACAAGACCGGCCTGCATCCCTATGACGCACGCCTCAAGGCCATGTTCTTCTTTGCCCTCATCCCGCTCCTTACGCTCTTTGCCCAACCCTTAGGTGCCTACAGCTACTGGTTCCCCATCATCCTCATCGGTCTTGCCGGAGCTGCACATCAGAGCTGGTCGGCCAATCTCTTCTCGGTGGGCAGCGACCTCTTCCCGAAGGAAGCAGTCGGCACGATGACCGGCATCAACGGCATGGCCGGTGGCATCAGCTCCTTCCTCATCAACTGGATAAGCGGCTACCTCTTCGACTATGCCGACAAGACACAGATGCACTTCCTCGGCTTCCAAGGCAAACCAGCCGGATACTTCATCATCTTCTGCTACTGCGCCGTGGCATATCTCTTGGGCTGGATACTTCTCAAAGCTTTCGTGCCCAAGTACAAAGCCGTGGAAGCATGAGGCTTACTGAAAAAGAAACAACATCTTAAACATGAATAATATGAGGAATCTATTCGACATCAATGGGAAAGTAGTCGTACTGACTGGCGGCTACGGCATCCTCGGCAGAAACATCGCGCACTACCTCGTGGAGCAAGGAGCAAAGGTGGTAGCGCTGGGACGTTCCGAAGAGCAAGGGCGCGAGCTTGAAAACGAGCTCAAGAAGAAGGGCGAAGCACTCTTCCTCGTAAGCGATGTGTTGGACAAGAAAGTCCTGGAGCAGAACAGAGAGGACATCGTGGCACGCTTCGGCACCATCGACGCACTGCTCAATGCAGCCGGAGGCAACATGGCCGGAGCCACCATCGCCCCCGACAAGACTTTCCTCGACCTCGACCTCGACGCTTTCCGTAAGGTCGTTGAGCTTAACCTCTTCGGCACAGTCCTGCCCACACAAGTGTTCGTGCCCGTCATGGCCAAGAATGGAAAGGGCGCCATCGTCAACTTCTGCAGCGAAAGTGCCTTGCGTCCGCTCACTCGCGTCATGGGTTACGGAGCAGCGAAAGCTGCCATTACGAACTATACGAAGTACATGGCGGCAGAACTCGCCACGAAGTTCAGCCCCGGACTCCGTGTCAATGCCATCGTCCCGGGCTTCATCCTCACCAACCAGAACCGCTCTTTGCTCACCAACGAGGACGGCACTCTGACCGACAGAGCCAAGACCATCATCGCCCACACACCGGCTGGCCGCTTCGCAGAACCAGAGGAACTCTTCGGAACGATACACTATCTCATCAGCGACGCCAGCAGCTTCGTCACCGGAGTCCACTCCGTGGTCGACGGCGGATTTGATGCTTTCTCAATCTAAAACACTTTATACCTTATATATACATAATATGTATCTTTGCGAACAAAGCTTCCGTTGGTATGGGCCTAACGACCCTGTAAGCCTTCAGGACATCAGGCAGGCAGGTGCCACTGGCATCGTCACCGCTCTCCACCACATCCCCAATGGCGAGGTGTGGACAAAAGAGGAGATACTGAAGCGAAAGCACATGATTGAAGATGCCGGACTGCGTTGGTCGGCAGTAGAGAGCGTGCCTGTCCACGAACACATCAAGACGCAGACGGGCGACTTCCAACGCTACATCGACAATTACAAGCAGAGCCTGCTGAATCTGGGCGCGTGCGGCATCGACGTCGTCACCTATAACTTCATGCCCGTGCTCGACTGGACGCGTACCAACTTGTCATACGAGATGCCCGACGGTAGCCGTGCTCTTCGTTTCGAGAGGGCAGCCTTCGTGGCCTTTGACCTCTTCATCTTGAAGCGACCAGGCGCGGAGAAGGACTACTCGGAGGCAGAGGTTGCGAAGGCAAAGGCACGCTACGACCGCATGGACGACGCTGAGAAACAGCTCATCACACGCAACATGATTGCCGGACTCCCTGGTTCGGAGGAGAGCTTCACCTTGGAGCAATTCCAACAAGAGCTTGACCGCTACAAGGACATCACGCCGGAACGTCTGCGCGCGAACCTTATATATTTTCTTAAGGAGGTGTGCCCCGCTGCCGAGAAAGCCGGCGTAAAACTGGTGATTCACCCTGATGACCCGCCCATGTCAATACTTGGTCTGCCCCGCATTCTCAGTACTGCCGAGGACTTCCAGGCACTCGTCGATGCCGTTCCAAGTCCTGCGAACGGACTCTGCCTCTGCACGGGATCGTTCGGCGTGAGAGCCGACAACGATCTGCCAGCCATGATGCGCCAGTTCTGGGACCGCATCGATTTCGTCCATCTCCGCAGCACGCAGCGCGACAGCGAAGGCAACTTCCACGAAGCGAACCACCTCGAGGGCGACGTCCCAATGTACGAAGTGATGAAAGCCTTCCTGGAGATTCAGCAGAAGCGCCACAAGAGCATCGTCATGCGACCTGACCACGGGCACCAGATGTGTGATGACCTCAAGAAGAAGACCAACCCTGGCTACAGCTGCATCGGCCGCCTCAGAGGACTGGCAGAACTGCGAGGATTGGAGATGGGAATTGCCATGAGCATGAGTTAAGAGTTAAGAATTAAGAAATATAGTAACTGACGAGATGAAAGCATTCATGGACAAATACTTCCTGTTGCAGTCGCCGACGGCACAGGCTCTCTATCACAACCACGCAGCCCATCTGCCCATCATCGACTACCATTGTCACCTCAATCCAAAGGAGGTAGCCGAGGACCATCGCTTTTCGAACATCACGGAACTCTGGCTTGGAGGGGACCACTACAAGTGGCGCGCCATGCGGAGCAACGGTGTGGACGAGAAGTACATCACTGGCGATGCTTCCGATTGGGAGAAGTTCCAGAAGTGGGCCGAAACGATGCCCTACTGCATGCGGAACCCTTTGTATCATTGGACGCACCTCGAACTTCGCACGGCATTCGGTATTGACAAGCTCCTGAATGCTGCTACGGCTCGCGAGATATACGATGAATGCAACGAGAAATTGCAGTCGCCCGAGTTCTCGGCCCGTGGGTTGATGCGCAGGTACAACGTGAAGGTCGTCTGCACAACCGACGACCCTGCGGATACTTTGGAACATCATATCGCGACAAAGGCCAGTGGCTTCGAGGTAAAAGTCTTGCCTACATGGCGTCCCGACAAAGCAATGGCCATCGACAATCCCACTTCTTATCGGGCTTACATCGAGGCTTTGGAAGCTACCGCGAAGCAGGACATCCGCACCTACACCGACCTGCTCGACGTCCTGCAAAAGCGTCACGATTTCTTCGCCTCTGTCGGCTGCCGCCTCTCCGACCACGGTGTCAACGAGTTCTATGCCGATGAGTTCACCGAAGCGGAAGTGAATGCCATCTTCCGCAAAGTGATGGACGGACAGATGCCTACTGCCGAAGAAGTCGGGAAGTTCCGTTCCGCACTGATGCTCGAAGGCGGACGCATGGACGCGAAGGCTGGCTGGGCACAGCAGTTCCACTACGGCCCGATGCGCAACAACAATTCGAAGATGTTCAAGAGGCTTGGCCCCGATGCCGGCTACGACAGCATCGGCACATGGAACACCAGCGAGAGTCTGTCCCGATTCCTCGACAAGTTGGACAGCGAAGGCAACCTCGCCAAGACCATCCTCTACCCCATCAACCCCTCGGACAACGAGATGATTGCCACCATGATAGGCAACTTCCAGGAAGGTCCCGTGCCGGGGAAGATACAGATGGGCAGCGGATGGTGGTTCAACGACCAGCTCGACGGCATGGAACGGCAGATGAACTGCCTCTCGGTGCTCGGCCTGCTGAGCCGCTTCGTAGGGATGCTCACCGACAGCCGCTCGTTCCTCTCCTACCCTCGCCACGAGTAACTTCCGCCGCTGTCTCTGCAACATCATCGGGCGCGACGTGGAGGAAGGCAAACTGCCCGCAGAGGAAATGCCATTCATCGAGCAGATGGTGGAAGACATCTCCTACTATAATGCCAAGCGTTACTTCGGATTCTAAACGGATTAGAAGTCGACTACCAAACTAAGAATCACGACTCTCAGCCACAAACCTTACAAACCTCCATACACACGTCTGCGGCAATCGACTTTCAATACACGGCGACATGGCAACTTTCCTAAGGAATTGTTTTGTCAATTAAGCAAAAAGTCTTACCTTTGTACCTAAACTATTGTCGAATCAAAGAAACATTATCAAACTGCAATGAAGAAGAAGATAGCATTAGGACTGGTACTGCTCGTTCAGAGCATCGGTGGCGTGCTGACGGCTCAGGAAGCGGATGCCAACAAGAACGGCCAAGGTAAAGTAGAGAAAAGTGAGAATGATTGGGAAAACGAGACCATCTTCGCCATCAACAAGGAAGAAGGCCGCGCCACGATGCTCCTCTATCCGAGTGAGGAGGAGATGAAGGCCGACGAAGCCAGCCGGAAGCCTTGGCTGCCCGTCCACAGCAGCCTGAGAATGATGCTCAGCGGCACTTGGCAGTTTCACTGGTCGCCCAGTCCGGACGTGCGCCCAACGGATTTCTTCAAGACAGACTACGACGCTTCCGCGTGGGAAACCATTCCCGTGCCCAGCAACTGGGAGATGCAGGGATACGGCACACCCATCTACACCAATTCGCGCTACCCCTTCGAGAGTAATCCGCCCTTTATCCGTCCTGTAAAAGGCTGGACTTCGGAGACGGAACCCAATGCCGTGGGCAGCTACCGACGCACGTTCACGATGCCTGCCGACTGGAAGGGCCGCGAGATTTACCTGCATTTCAACGGCATATACAGTGCCGCCTATGTGTGGGTGAACGGCAAGAAGGTAGGCTATACCCAAGGGTCGAACAACGATGCTGAGTTCGACGTGACGCCTTACGTGAAGCATGGTCGCGAGAACCTCGTCTGCGTGGAGGTCTATCGCTGGTGCGACGGCAGCTACATCGAAGACCAGGATATGTTCCGCCTGAGTGGCATTCACCGCGATGTCTATCTCGAAGCCCGCAAGAAACTGCACGTCCGTGACGTCTATGCCACAACCGTTCTGAGCGACGACCTACAGAAGGCCACCGTAAAGGTCGAGGTGGAAGTGCAGAACCTGGGCGGCAAGTCCGGCACCGCACCGCAGGTGGCACTCTTCGATCCCGAAGGGAAGGAGGTGGGACGCACCACGCTCTCCATGCAACTCCCTGCAAAGGGCCGCAGGAGTAAGCAGGCCGCTTCTTTCTCCCTGACGAACCCATCGCTGTGGACAGCCGAGACGCCCAACCTCTATTCGGTAACGGTAAGCCTCGACGGCGACGTAAGCACGTTCCGATACGGCCTGCGGAAGATTGAGAACAGAGGCGGACGTATCTTCATCAACAACAGCCGCGTGCTCTTCAAGGGCGCAAACCGACACGACACGCACCCCACCCTTGGCAAAGCAATCCCTGTGGAAAGTATGATCGAAGACATTCTCCTCTTCAAGCGATACAACTTGAACACCATCCGCACGAGCCACTATCCCAACGACCCCCGTATGTATGCCCTCTACGACTACTACGGCCTGTACGTCTTTGACGAGTGCGACCAGGAGGGGCACGGCCTGTATGGAAAGCTCTGCAAGATTGACAGCTGGAAAGACGCCTTTGTGGACAGGGAGGTGCGAATGGTGCTGCGGGACCGCAACCACCCAAGCGTAATCTTCTGGAGCATGGGCAACGAGACCGGTGCAGGACAGAACTTCGTGGCCTGCAAGGAGGCCATCAACGCCCTCGATGGCCGCATGATTCACTATTGCGAGCAGAATGACATTGCCGACATGGACAGCAAAATGTATCCAAGCATAAAGGACATGACCAACCAAGACCGCGATGAATCGAAACAAGGACGGCCCTATTTCCTCTGCGAATACGCCCACGCCATGGGCAATGCCATAGGCAACCTGAAGGAATACTGGGACTACATCGAGTTCGAATCGCAGCGGATGATTGGCGGATGCATTTGGGACTGGGTGGATCAGGGGCTCTGCAAGAAAGGAGAACCGCAGGGCAACATGTACTTCGGAGGTGGGTTTGGCGACAAGCCCAACGACAACGACTTCTGCGTCAACGGCATCATCACGTCCGACCGCCACGTCACGCCGAAGCTCCAGCAAGTGAAGAAAGTCTATCAATATATAGGTTTCCACCTCGACAATGCCGGCAAGCTCGTCATCAGGAACCGTTACGCCTTCCTCAACCTCAAGGATTTCCGCCTCCGCTACACTTTCGAACGCGACGGAAAGGCAGTGGCCCAGGGGTCGCGCGAACTGCCCAGTGTGGCAGCCGGCGACAGCCTTGTCCTCAGCGACGTGCTGAAAGAGACACCTGCCCCCGGTGGTCTTGTCACGCTGAACCTGTCCCTCGAGCTCATCCACCCCACGGTATGGGCAGACGCAGGCCATTCGGTGGCAGAGGAACAGATTGTGCTCTCCGACGAGAAGCCTGCTCAGCATGACTTACTGAAGAAGCCGACGGCCATCAACATCGCGTCGCAGACGGACGGCAGCGTGCGTGCCTTCGGCGACGACTGGCAGGTGGAGTTCAACGCAGACGGACGGCTCACCAGTCTGAAGTACGGCGGGCAGGAGATGATACACGACGGACAAGGCCTGCAATTCACTGGCTACCGAAGCATCAACAACGACTGGCGCAAGGCGGAGATGAAGCTCGCAGACATATCGAAGGACATCAGGCACAGCGCAAAGAACGACACGCTCTTCGTGACAACGACACATAAGGCATCGCAGGAAAAGACGGAGGTGCCAGTGGAAATCAGTTATATCGTCACAGCCGGCGGCAAGGTCGAGGTGAAAGCCTACTTCGGCAACGAGCAGAACCACGACTTCTCACGCCTCGGACTCCAGGCAAGCCTGTCGAAGTCACTCGAGAATGTGGAGTGGCTGGGACGCGGCCCCATGGAGAACTATCCCGACCGACTGGATGCAGCCCGGCTGGGGCTGTGGCAGAAAAGCGTGAAGGACATGGAAGAGGAATACATCCGTCCGCAGAGCATGGGCGAGCGGTGCGACGTGCGGTGGCTCTCGCTTACCGACGGCAATGGCCGTGGCATAACCATCAGAAACATTGGGGGCTGGCTCGGATTCAGTGCCCAACACTACACCGACGAAGATCTGTGGAAGGTGAAGTTCCGCCACGAACTGGGTCAAGTGCGTCGCCCGGAAGTCGTCCTGCACCTCGATGCAGCCATGCGAGGCATCGGGAACGGTAGCTGCGGCCCTGGCCCGTTGGAGAAATACCAACTCCGCGAGCCGTCATACCAGTATGACCTCGTGATAGAAAGAGCCAGATAGGCCCCCCAAGCCACAGCAAGTTTCAACAGCCTCTGGCATAAACTGATGCAGCTGGCCTATAGATGTGCGGTCAAAGACATATAAGGTATTCAGCGCCCCCTCATGGAGTGTCTGCGGTCACAGAAGCAATGGTGAATGTCCGCCTGATGTCTTTCCGACACACTCCTGCCGCACTTCAATGATAAAATCCACTGTTATATTTTGTTTTGTCTGCACTTATTCGTATCTTTGCACAGGTGAAACGAACACACATATCAATTCTCTAATACATAAACTCACTATGAAAAGGAATTTCTTTATAGTCATGCTTGCTGCCATCTGCCTGGCAGCTTGCGCTGAGAACAAGACTGAGATTAAGGTTGTAGGCGACCTAGGCGACCCGAAACCCACTTTCCTCCATAACATGTTCGGTCGTGAATCCATAGCCGAAGGACAGATAGCTGATGGTGTTGTCACGTTTACAGTGGACAAAGTCGAGCCCACAGTTGCCGTGATAGGTCGTAGCGATGACCGTCGTCAGCCGGTTTGTACAGTCATTCTCGACGGCAAGCCCATCGAGGTAACCATTAAGGACGGTGAAGCTACCATTACAAAAGGCTCCGAGAGCAACATGGCCCTGGCCGACGCAATGGAGCGTGTGAAGATGGCAAACAGTCCAATGGAGCAACTCATGAAAGAGTATAGCGAGGCTCATGAAAAGTATAAAGGCGAGATTCCCGACTCTATCATGGACGGTTTCAACAAGCGTTACGACGAAATCTCTGATGAAGTCATCGCCACGCAAAAGCAGATCATCTTGGAGAACAAGAACAATATGGCTCCTCTTTACCTCCTGCGTACTGGCAGCGACTCTTATGGAGTGGAATTCGTCGAAAGCTTCCTGAAGGATTACAAGTACAAGGATTGCAAGGCACTCGAGCCTGTTGTGGCCTCCATCAGCGGCGAGAAGAACAAACAGCCTGGTGCTGACGTCGTGGATTTCGTGGGTAAAGACCTCAACGACAAAGAGTGTCACCTCACAGATTACGTGGGTAAAGGCAAATATGTCCTCGTTGACTTCTGGGCTTCGTGGTGTGGTCCTTGCCGCGCTGAAATGCCGAATGTGAAGGCAAACTACGAGAAGTACAAGGACAAGGGCTTCGAAGTGGTCGGCATCTCCTTTGATAACGACAAGGCAGCATGGAAAAAAGGCGTGAAGGACCTTGGCATCACATGGCCGCAAATCAGCGACCTGAAGGGTTGGCAGTGTGCTGCAAGCGACCTTTACAACATCAAAGGCATCCCTGCAACCATCTTCTTCGGCCCCGACGGAAAGGTCATCAAGGCCAACCTCCGCGGCGAAGAGCTCGGCAAGACCCTGGAAGAATACCTCGACAAATAAGCAGATTGATACGGGCAATATGTAATACAATCGAGCGTATGCCGACGGGCCTGGCGACATACCATTCAATCCATGAAACAACACGCTGCCATTCTGCTGCTACTGCTGCTCACTCCCCTTCTCGCTGCAGCCGGCATTCCTGAGGGCTACTACACCAATGCCAACGGCAAGAAGAAGGCTACCCTGAAGGCGGCTCTTCACGACATCATCCGGCCAATCTCCAGCAACGAGCTTGGCTACGGCAGTGGTGCAGGAAAGACCTGGAGCGGCTTCTATGTCACCGACCGAATGCCCGACGGACAGGTGTGCGACCGCTACAGCTACGAGAAGCACTACTTCTCTTCCTCCGACAACGCCAACTCCGCCAGCGCGCCAAACGGAATGAACATCGAGCACTCGTTCCCCAGATCGTGGTGGGGAGGCGCAAACAACGAGGCATACAAAGACCTCTTCAACCTCATGCCCTGCGAGTCGGGCATCAACAGCTCAAAGAGCAACTACGCCATGGGCAAGGTGACGAACGTCAAGGTGAACAACGGATGCACAAAAGTGGGCACAGGGAAGACCACATCCGGCTCGTCGGCAAACCTCTGGGAGCCTGCTGACGAATGGAAAGGCGACTTCGCCCGCGACTACTTCTACATGGTGACGGCCTACAGCGACCTCACCTGGACGTCCAACGGCCTTGACATGTTGGAAAACAACGCTTGGCCGACCATGCAGCAATGGGCTTACACGTTGCTCCTGCAATGGGCAAGGGAGGACCCCGTCGATGATATTGAACGGGACAGGAACGACGCCGTCTATGGCATACAGCTGAACCGCAACCCCTTCGTCGATTATCCCAATCTGGCAGAATACATCTGGGGTGACAGCGTGGACTACGCCTTCAGCACCGAAGGCAGCTCGACAGGCGGCGGCAGCCAAGGCGACGACGAGCTTACGCTTGACTTCGCAACCCTGGTCGATTGCCCTCTGACCTCCGGACTCACTCCCTTCTATGTCCGTACCTCTGAAGGCGAAGCCGGCAAGGTATGGCAGAGCAGCTCGTCGTACGGTGCCGTGGCCAACGCATACAACATCTCCGGCAAGACGGCAGACGAGTATCTCTTGCTCGACCTCGACTTGACCTTGATGGAAAGGGCTGTCCTCACCTTCTCGCACGCCACAGGCTACAACAAGACACAACAGGTGAAGGGCACCTACTTCCAAGTGCTCGTCAGCTACGACTACGAAGGTGTGCCCGAGGATGCCACTTGGCGTGAGCTGGATGCCACATTCCCCGGACTGCCCACAAGCGGCAACTTCACCCAGTTCGTCTCCTCCGGCGAGGTGGACATGGCTGCCTGCTGCGGCAGGAACGTCACGCTTGCATTCCGATACACCAGCAACAGCTCTGCTTGCTATTGTTGGGAAATAAAAGATGTCAAGGTAATGACCCGCACAAACCCCGATGCCCTGCCGCTCATCGCAGGAGATATCGAGACACAGCAAGTCATCACATATGACTTGATGGGCCGTCAGGTTCCTCACGATACAAAGGGTCTCGTCATCAGAAACGGCAAAAAGATACTGCAAAGATAATGTTTAAGTTATGAGGTCAAAGGTTCTTTTCCTGCTCATCACATTCTGCTCCTCGCTTCTTGCTCAAGAGCAATACTATCGCAAGGCTGAAGGGCTGCGTGGCACACAACTTAAGGAAGCGCTGCACGACCTCATCCAGCCAGACAATGTGCTTGGTTATGGCGGTGGCATTGGCAAGACTTGGAGCGGTTTCTGGTACACCGACCAGATAGAAGACATGCAGGTACGCGACCGCTACAGCAACACCGTTCGCTACCTCAACCCCGACATGAGTGCCGTCTCGGGCATGAACATCGAGCACATCTGGGCAAACAGTTGGTGGGGACATGTCAAGAACAATGCCTACTGCGACCTCTTTAACCTTTATCCTTCCGATGCCACTGCAAATGGACGCAAGAGCAACAATCCAATAGGTGTTGTAGATGGTACGGTTGCTTACTCTAATGGCGTTACAAAGGTGGGCAAGAGCAGCAGTTATCGTGCCGACAGCCTCATCACGGCATGGGAGCCTGCCGACATGTGGAAAGGCGACTTCGCGCGTACATATTTCTATATGGCCACCTGCTACAGCCACATGACTTCGCTTTGGACAACGACCGAAGGTCTTCTGACTGTCGACCCTAACAGCCCATTGCTGATGCGGCCATGGGTCTATAACCTGATGCTCGAATGGGCAGAAGCCGACCCGCTCGATGAGATTGAACAGGAACGATGTAAGGCCATCTATGAGATACAAGGCAACCGCAACCCTTTCGTCGATTATCCTGAGCTGTGCCAATACATCTGGGGAGACAGGACGGACGAGCAGTTCTATTTCAGCGAAGAGCACGGAGCGGAGATATTCGTGCCAGTAGCAAGCGAGGAGATTGACTTTGGCCTGCAGCCCCTTTCGCGCCCCTTCTCGGCAAAGGTACAAGTGCGAGGCAGAGGCATGAGCGAAGGTACCAGTCTTAGTGTAAGTGATGAATACTTTGCCCTCGACAAGACTGTCCTCTCTGCCAACGAAATCAATGAAGGCACAGACGTCAGCATTTCAGTAGTGCCTGCCGAGGAGGGCACCTACACCACGATGCTATTGCTTGAGGGTAGCGGTTATATGCAGCAGACGCCTATAACGGTTTCCTTTGTCGACGGCATTCCGGCCTACGCCGCTTCGGACATCGTCTGCTCCGTCAGCAGCCGACGCTTCAATGCCAACTGGATGAACTACCAGCCCGGTGCCACCTACACCCTCAATGTCTACACTAAGCATGCCGATGGACAGCCAGAAGCCTTTGCTACCTATACGACAACCGACACAACCTATCAGGTCAAGGACGTCTTGGCTAACACCACATATTATTATAATGTAAGCATCGTAGAGGACGGCGAAGTGACCGTGGGCAGCAATGAGGTGGCGGTGAAGATGCCTGACGTTGCGCCCGTATTCTCTGTAAGCACAGACGACATCGCCCTCACTGCCACGCCCGGGAAGCCAAGCGCCCCGGCACAAGTCTCTGTTACAGCACTAGCTGTGCCCAGGTATGTGATGGAGGTTAGCACAAGTGTTCCTTATGAACTCAGCATTGATGGCGAGGCATGGAGCGATAGGCTGACGCTCACAGGCCAGAGCCCATCCTTCCTCGTGCGCTTCTGCGGAGCCTTTGAAGAAGGAGGCTATGAAGGCGAAGTCATTGTAAGTACTGAAGGAATGTATGACCGCATCATCACGGTCAGCTGCAATGTCGATGCCTCAAAGTCATTCTTCGAGGACTTTGAGAATGGTTCGAAGGGTGCATATGCAGCAGGCGAAGTCACCTGCACGGCGGCGACGTGGGAGATGAGTAATGCCTTGATTGCAGCTGACGACAATGCGCTCGACAAAAAATGCGTCCGCATGAAGGGATACGTCAAGTCAGGGCAGACCATCACCACACCTGCACACCTCATGATGACCTCCGACAAGGCAAACGGATGCGACAGCCTTTGGTTCTACGCAGGCAGTTATGGAAGCGACACCGGCGTGAGGATGAGCGTCAGCTACAGTATTGATGCAGGAAAGACATGGACGAAGGTCGTCGCTTCTTTAGCTATTGGAACGATGAAACGCTACGGCTACAAGATTAACAAGGGCGGCAACATCCGCCTGAAATTCGAGAGTGAGAACACCGGCAACAGGCGCGTGAACATCGACAACGTACAGATGAGCGATTGGGAAGACCCGACCTCCATCCAAGACCTTAAAGTCTCTAAGGACCTTAAGGACCTTAAGGACTCTATGTACGACCTTAGTGGCCGCAAGGTTATGAATAGCAAATCGGCAGGTCCTGTCATCGTTGAACAAGGTAAAAAGACACTACACAATCGTTAAGTAATGCGCTTCTTCATCACGCTTTCCTATGACGGCACACGCTATCATGGCTGGCAGATTCAGCCTAATGGCAATAGCATTCAGAAAGAATTGCAGAAAGCCCTCTCCACCCTGCTTCGCCAACCCATCGAGATTGTTGGGGCTGGCAGGACAGACACGGGCGTCCATGCCAGGATGATGGTGGCGCACTTCGATTTCCACGAGCCTCTCGACGGAAGGCAGTTAGCCTACAAGCTCAACAGGCTCCTGCCTCGCGACATCGCCGTGCAGGATGTTCGTCTCGTCGGAGAAGACTTGCACGCACGCTTCTCCGCGACTTCCCGCACATACCACTATTTTATTCATACCCACAAAGACCCCTTTCTCTTTCCGTACAGCTGGCAAGTGCCATTCGCGCTCGACTTCGAAAGGATGAACGAGGCAGCAAAGATTCTGCTTGGCAACAAGGATTTCACCAGCTTCTCGAAGGTTAACACCGACACAAAGACTAACCTCTGCGACATCAGGGAGGCCATTTGGGAGGAAATGGCAGAGGGGCAGTGGCGCTTCACCATCACCGCCAACCGCTTCCTCCGCAACATGGTTCGCGCCATCGTAGGCACACTCGTCGAGGTGGGCAGAGGCAGGCTCGAAGTGGACGACGTGCGTCGCATCATTGAAGCCAAGGACCGCTGCAAAGCCGGCGAAAGCGTTCCCGCATGCGCCCTCTACCTTGTGGATATTAAGTACTGACTGGTATCCCTTCATCTCCCCACTGTTTCATTCTTTCTGTTTCATTAGTCAGGAGGAAAAGAATGCTTCCGGAAACCTTGCCGGACAGCATTACCTTCCCTCCCCCAACCTGCTGCGTCGTCCGACGTATCATAGTGGGTTGTTTGAACATACATGTACATTCAATTGAACATACATGTATATTCAATTGCACATACATGTATGTTCAAACAACCAAGTGTAGAGGGCGGGGAGTTTTATAAGAATAAGAGATTGACTATTGAGAGCTGCAGCAAATTATTCATGGTTCATCTTTCATCCTTCAATCTTTTTTCGTACCTTTGCAGAAAGTATCGGAGCGTATGTGGTTAGCCTTTGCGTTTCTCAGTGCATTCCTGTTGGGATTCTATGACGTCTGCAAGAAACATTCCTTGCAAGGCAATGCCGTTGTGCCTGTACTCTTCCTCAACACACTCTTCTGCTCGCTCTTCTTCCTGCCGATGGCTTTCACGACACCCTTCGGCGGATGGGCCGTGCAACGCTACATCCTGCTGAAAGCCTGCATCGTGCTGAGCAGTTGGCTGCTTGGCTACATCGGCATGAAGCACTTACCGCTGACGATTGTCGGCCCTATCAACGCCACACGGCCTGTGATGGTGCTCTTGGGCGCACTGCTCATCTTTGGCGAGAGGCTGAACCTCATGCAGTGGGCAGGCGTGCTGACAGCCATCATGAGCTTCTTCCTATTGAGTCGAAGCGGACGCAAGGAAGGCATCGACTTCAGGCACAACCGTTGGATATACTGTGTGGTGGGAGCTGCCGTGCTTGGCGCAGTGAGCGGGCTCTACGACAAATACCTGATGTCCGACACGGAGGGTCTGGGATTGCCACGGCTGACGGTGCAGTGCTGGTACAACTTCTACCAATGTCTCATGATGGGCGTGGCGGCAGTGCTTATGAAGACAGGCAGAGGGACTTCCTTCAGCTGGCGATGGAGCATCCTGCTCATCAGCGTCTTCCTGAGCATGGCAGACTACGTCTACTTCTACAGCCTCTCGATGGACGGCGCACTGGTAAGCATTATCAGTATGGTTCGCAGGAGCAGCGTCGTGGTGAGCTTCACGCTTGGCGCCCTACTCTTTCACGAAAAGAATCTGCGGAACAAAGCCATCGACCTTGCCCTCGTCCTGCTCAGTATGGTGCTGCTATGGTTGGGACAATGAGCGGCTTATCTCGTGGACCTTCCCCTGGACACTCTCCCTCTGCTCGCGGGTCAGCTCTCTTGTCTGAAGTTCAAAGGTAATGTTGTCGTCGTTTTCCGAAAGGGAAGCCTTGATGAGCGGCAAAGCCTGAAGAGCCAGACGGGCATCCGTCTCGACATCCTCGCTGAGGAAATCGTCGACGGACGGACGCACAATGGTCTGTGGGAGCTCGTGCCAGGCAGCATCAAAGAAGCGGATGCGGCTGTCGGAAGCAGGAGCATTGTAGGTCTCCACCATGCAGAAAGTACTGTCGGAAAGCAATCGCATCTCGACAAGACAATGCTCCGAGAGCTGCAGCTTGAGGTATTTGTCGGTCAGGACAAGCAATTCGGCATGGTCGTCAAACTTATTCTTCACCTCAGCCTTCATGTTGTTCTCGCGGAAATCAATCTGGTCGAGGCGGTTGTTCTTCGTCATAAGCGGGAAGATGCTATCGGGCGCAGCGGCAAAGACATCGCGGATGCGAAGCTCCGCAAATGAAGAATTAAGGATGACGAATGAAGAATATAGAAAGAATAAAAACCTTGCTGCTTTCATGACTATGAACTACGGACTATGGACTATTGACTATGGACTTTACTTCAGCTTCCAGTCGGACAGGTAGAAACTCCTCTCGACAGCGTTCTCTATATCGTCGGGCAGATTGCAGAAGAAATCAATGCCCGTGCGTCGTTCCAGTTCGTCGATAGTGATGACATACTTAGAACTGACCTTGTCACTGTTGCTCTTATGCTCCATCCAGAAGGCAATGGCCGAGTAGCCACCGTTGGTCTTGGCGTACTTCTTGGCATAGGAAAGGATGGCCATATAGAAGTACTTGGGGCAGACAAGCTGTTTCTTGTCGCCGATGAGCGTATAGTTTCCATCGGAAATGGTGCCGCCCTTAACCACATAAAGCGTGTCGCGAAAGGTAGATGTGTCGTAGCTCCTGCGCAGGAAGTCCTCGAGGTTGTACCAGATGCCTTGCTGGTTGAAGGCAGACAGCTGCGGGTGGATGTTGCTCAAGTAGAAAGTCTGACCGTTAGCTTCCTTCGTCACAAGTCGGTCAGCACTACCCATGATGTGTCCGCAGTCATAATTGTTTGGGAGGTTGTAATCCGATAAGTTGACACGCACATTAGCAGGCAGCACAGGATCTGGCTGGAAGGGATCACCAATGCCTCCATAGCCGTTGAAGGTTTCACCCTGACGCCATCGGTTGCGATTCCACGCATTGTTGTTCGACGAAAAGCCTTCATACCACTTGAAAGCCGTCCAGCAGCTAGCCTTCAGAGCCGTATTGTAACCGATGCAATAGTTGAGTCTTCCGTCGGGAATCGTGTGAACGATGAACGCATTAACAGTGCCCGAGGCAAGAGAAGGTACTTCAAGCCCATGCTGAGCCTGCTTCCTGACAGCCTCAGGAGTAGTGTCTTCCGTATAGAGAGGCAGAGACAAGGTCTTGTTGGCATTGTCGTTGATGCCTGATATTGATGGAGAAACGACGGAGTCGTCGCCACATCCTGTCAATATAAGGAAAAGAAAAAGAGATGCAGACAACTTGGCGTATCTGCATCTCTTAGTATTGTTCATCCTTTTTCATTTTATCCTCTTGGGAGGAAGTTAGAGAAGAGCGGCTTACTTCTTCGTGCGAGCGTAGCGGCTCATGAACTTATCGACGCGACCAGCAGTGTCGACGAGCTTGCTCTTACCTGTGTAGAAGGGGTGAGAGCTACTACTGATTTCGAGCTTGAACAGGGGATAAGTCTCGCCTTCAAACTCGATGGTCTCGTTTGTCTTAGCAGTTGAACGGCTGAGGAACATGTCGCCATTGCTCATGTCTTTGAAGACTATGGGACGATAGTTCTCTGGATGGATTCCTTGTTTCATTTCTTGTTTCTCCTTTTTTTATGTCCCCGAGTTTCCTTCTTAGGAAGTGGATAAGGGACGCGTTAATACTTAATTGCGGCTGCAAAGGTACGACTCTTTCTCCAATAATGCAAATTTCCTGCAAGAAAATTTAAGCAAATCTCCATCTCGACACCTCGAACAATGGTCATTCTTCCCAAAAAAGCCTTGAACAGACGCGCGATATCATGCTTTCCATTCAATCCGACCTTGCCAGGCGTGAGCACACATATTTCTATTATAATAGACTTGCCCGACGTGGACAGACGTGTTCAATGGTGAACCCAATCCATGATGAGGCGGTAGGCAATGGACGAGGGGTCGGGCAGGACAGGAAGGTTGTCGCGGGAGAACCAGTCTCCGTCGCTGAGCTCTGACTTCTGCAACTCGATTTCGCCCGACAGGTAGTCTGCCGTGAAGCCTACCATGAGGCCGCTCGGATAGGGCCAAGGCTGCGAGGCAAAGTAGCAGATGTTTGTGACGCGAAGTCGTGTCTCTTCCCAAACCTCGCGCCGTACGCAATCTTCGAGCGTCTCGCCGGTCTCGACAAAGCCCGCGACGAGTCCGTAGTGACGATCTCTGAACGAATGGGCATGAACCATCAGTATCTTGTCACCACGGGTGATGCGGACGATGACAGCAGTGGCGAGGCTGGGCCACAGCTCCTTGCCGCACTCCTTGCATTGCTTGCTGATGCCTGTCTGCCATCGCATCTCTCCGCCACACACGCCGCAGAACTTGTTGTTTTGGTGGAAGTAGACCAGCTCGGCACATTTGCCTGCAAGCTGATAGTCCTCGGCAGAGAGGACATGAAAGCTCTTCCTCAGCGGCATCATCTGTAGGTCGGCTCTGTCCGTAACGGGCCCCGCGATGGAAGCTACAGAGATGTCGCCAAGCGTCGTGACTTCCTCCCAGGGTTTTAACTCGACGGGTGGTGCATCGCCAAAGGGGACAGAGCCTTCACTTGTGAGAAGGATGTCCCCTTTGCAATAAATGAAGTGTCTTCTATTCAATTCTCATCGACTTCTTTATCTCCTCTACTTTGGCCTTGGCTTTCTCGACACATGAGGCGTAGCAACTGGGGCAGCCCATCGTGTCCTTTATTTCGAGGTAGAACTTAATCTTGGGCTCCGTGCCGCTGGGACGTACGCTGACCTTCGTGCCGTCTGCACAGAAGTACTGCAGGACGTTGCTCGTGGCGGGCATGTCTATGGCCGTCTCATTGCCTTCGCCGTCTCGCTGGCGGAGTGTCTTGAAGTCCTTGGCAAGGACGACTTTGCTGCCGGCTATCTCGGTGATGGGATTCGAGCGGTAACCTTCCATCATAGCCTTTATCTCGTCTGCGCCGCTCTTGCCAGGCTTCACCACATTGATGGTGTTTTCGAAGCTGAAGCCATACTCGAGATATATCTTCATGAGGAGGTCGTAGAGCGTCATTCCGTTGTCGCGCGCCCAGGCGGCAATCTCGCAGATAAGGCAGATGGAGGCTGGCGCGTCCTTATCACGCACCTTGTCGAACGGCAGGAATCCGAAGCTTTCTTCGCCGCCGCCGATGTACTTCTGCTTTCCTTCGCTGATGGCTATCTCGCGGGCTATCCACTTGAAACCCGTATAACAGTCCCGAAGCTCTATATTGTTCTTCTCGGCCATACGCGAGATGACCTCCGTCGTGACGATTGTCTTGACCAGGAAGTCCGTGGGCTTCAGCTGGCCGAGTGCTATCTTGTTCTTGATGATGTAGTAACAGAACATCATGGCTGTCTGGTTGCCATTGATGATGATCCACTCGCCTTTGCTGTCGCGACACACGATGGCGAGTCGGTCGGCATCAGGGTCGGTGGCAACTACGAGGTCGGCATTGAGCTTCGTACCAAGCTTCATGCCCAGGGTCATTGCTTCCGCGTTCTCGGGATTCGGGCTGACCACGGTGGGGAAATTGCCGTCGACGACCATTTGCTCTGGTACAACGTGGATATTCTGGAAGCCCCAACTGCGAAGACATAGTGGGACGATGAGTCGGCCGGTGCCATGCATGGCACTGTAGACGATGTTGAGGTCTTTCTGACGAAGTATGACGTCCTGGTCGATCATGGCTTCCTTGACGGCAGTCATGTAGTCGAAGTCCATCTCGCCACCGATGATCTCGATGAGGTCGGGGTTACCTTCGAACTTGACATCCTCGATGCGGACCTTGTTTACTTCGTCGATGATGCCCGTGTCGTGCGGAGAGAGCACCTGTGCTCCGTCTTCCCAATAGGCCTTGTATCCGTTGTACTCTTTCGGGTTGTGACTTGCCGTGACGTTCACACCTGCCTTAGCACCGAGCTGACGTATGGCAAAGCTGACCTCCGGCGTGGGTCGGAGGCTCTCGAAGAGGTAGACCTTGATGCCGTTGGCAGAGAAGATGTTGGCCACTGTCTCTGCATAAAGACGGCCGTTATTGCGGCAATCATGCCCGACCACTACGCTGACCTTCTGTCCGGGAAACGCCTTGATGATGTAGTTGGCGAAACCTTGTGTGGCCATTCCCACGATGTACTTGTTCATGCGGTTGGTGCCTGCGCCCATGATGCCGCGCAAGCCACCCGTACCGAACTCGAGGTTCTGGTAGAAGGCATCGACGAGGTTGGTCTTGTCGTCGTCTTGCATCATCGCCATTATCTCGGCCTTCGTGTCTGCATCATAGTAGGGGGAGTTGAGCCAGGACTGTGCCTTGGCTTCACAATCTTTGATAAGCTGTATGTCCATAACTGATAGATTTTGTTAGTTCATATTTCGAAACATGCCACAAATGTACGGATATTATTCCATTCCGCCAAACGATATGGCATTATTTTTTAATGAAGTGACATCATGCCGGACGTCGAAGCGCGATTGGACTTGGCAGGACTGTGGCGGCATCTGTCAAGTTTTCATGCCGTACGACTTCAGTCCGGGAGGATTTCGAAAGCTCTGGTTTGTAAAGTTTTGCACTGGTGTCCGGAAAAGAAACGGCATGAAGCCCCTTTTGCTTATAATCGTTGGCCAGCACCTATAAGCACACGGGGTATAAAAGAGAATGAAACGTATTTCCCAGACATCAATGAAACTTCATATTGACAGCGGACAAATTGTCCGGCTTGACAAGTGACGTTTATTAAATCCTATAGTCGCGCTGCCAATAGGGACGCGTCGCGCTGGCAATAGGGACGTGTCGCATTGCTCATAGGGACGTGTCGCGCTGACAACAGGGACGTGTCGCTCTGACGCTCTGGAAATGTGTCATTCTTAATTTTCTTTCAACCCACGCACTGACAGAATGCGTCGTACGACTGCTCCAGACGGGCAATCTGGTAGGGCTGGAGGCGAAGAGAGAAGGTACCTGTCAGCTCGTCCAGCCCGAAAGCAACCTTGATGATGCTGGCCACGTTGAAACTGCCGCCCGTGCCTCGCTTCATCAATTGGCGGGCGACCCGCAAGACCTCTGCCCTGTCGTGCTCAATATAGCGCAGCGAGCACAGCAGAAGATACAGGCAGGGTAAGGTGTCCACACGTACGAGATACAGCATTTGTTCGCGCCCTTTTGCAATGCCTGCCAGCGAGAAGAGCAGTTCCACCTGGTTCGGCTGGCTGAGCTCCGGCAGGATGAGCAACGTCACCTTCTGCCGCTCCACCTCATTGAAGCCCGCTGCCAGACGCGAGAAGGGAGCATCGGAAAGCTGAGCCGAGCCGTTCTTCATGCGGACAAGGAAGGTCTTCATAAGCGTGATGAGATAAGCCTTGCTGTCATAACGTACCAATGTCTCTGCCGTCTGCCAATAGAGGTCGACTGGACAATCGAGCAAGAGACGCTCGCCGAGCATGTAACCGGCAGTGCGCTGCTCACTTCTGGAGAGCGAAGAAAGCAGGCGGACAAGCCCGTCGGCATCGCCCTGTCTCAACGTCGGAAGCAGCTTCGCCTCGAGTGTCTTGCTGTAGTGCCTCTCGTTCATCGGGTGAGGATTTTAAGGGAAGGATGCAGACTCCTCATTTCCTGCACGTCGGCAGGTTGAATACTTCCTGAATCTTTCTCATGGCAGCATCGGTCATGCCTTCGGGAATGAAGCCCATCGACTTGGCTCGCAGGTAGATAGTTGCCGCCTTGTTGAGCACGTCTGTCTGGTCGAAAGCATCCACGACATCAGTGCCGACAGCCAGCGTGCCATGTTTCTCCCAGAGAACGACATCGTGGTCCTTGATTTGTTCCAACGTGGCGTTGGCCAACTCCACAGAACCAGGCAGGGCATACGGCACGATGCCTATGCCGAGCGGAGCAAAGGCAAGCGTCTCGGGAATCATAGACCAGAGCAGGCGCGTGAGCACATCCTTGCGGAGGAAAGCAGGGTTGTGGCTCATTGCGACGAGTTGGATGAGTATGAAGGCATGCCTTGTAGCTTGAACCGCTCGCGATGAGGTAGTCGTGAATAGAAAGATGGGAAGGTAATTCACTGGTCGGCACCACAGGCTCGTCAGTAATGATGACATACGACGCCATGTCATCCAGGATTCGAATAATGCTCCCGTTCTGCATGGGACGTCGGGCCAGGTCGCGCATGCGCTTGCCCGTCCCCTTGCAATAGAAGTAGCAGCCCTTCAGGTGAGGTAACGTCGTGCCGATAGACAGCGGAGCAGACAAGGCAGGTAAGCTCCGCATCTCGTCGTCCACGAGTTCCGTGACGTTGATGGTGATGTTGCCGCCATTGCGTTCTGCCCAGCCCTTCTGCCAAAGGTAACCAGCCACCTCGGCGACTCTCTGAATCTCTCTCTCTAATTCACTGTTCATAATACCCTGTTTTACTTAAGGAAGCAAATCACTTCACTCGTCGATGCCTCCATTTCCACGTTTCTACATTTCTCCCTTGCCGTATCGCTCTTCCGTTATTTGCCGTAGCGACTTGCCCCGTGTGTCAGGACATCCGGCCACGCCTATCACGAGGGAAAGCAGCAGAAGTGCAATCATACAATAGGCTGCGAGCGTAAAACCTTCACCGTTTTCACCATAGATGAAGGTGAAAATCAAACCCCAAAGTGCCGAGAGGCCACGGACGATGAAGAACATCAGACCCTGCGCACCGGCACGGAACTTGGCAGGGAAAAGCTCGGAACCCCAAAGGGCATAGAATATCTGTACGCCCAAACCTCCGTTTATGCCCCATAGAATCGAGAAAGCCCACAGGCTGCCTGTGCCGCTCACACCCCTGATGATGACCATCCACGTGGCAAGACCTGCAAGCAATCCCAGCACATAGACCAGCTTGTGAGACATCCTGTCAATCACAAACGACAGACAAAACGTTATGACCACCACTACAACCCAACCTACGCAACTAAGCAAGTTGGCATATTCGTTGCTTAAACCACCCGCAGTTTCGTAGATGTGAGGCTGGAAGAAACCCATCACGGAGGCCACAAGATTCCATGTCAGATAGATACTGGTCAGGTAGGCAACGGTGCGGACAGCAATCTTGTTGGTGAACAGGAGCTTTATGTTGCTCCAGATACTGCTCTCTTCTTTCTCCCGACTTTCCCTGAAAGCCGCACTTTCGTCCAGTTGACGCTGCAATATCCACGCAACGAAGGCAACGACAAAAAGCGTGAAGAATACCACACGCGAGCTGAAAACCTGGACGGCTTCTGCAGAGGCATCAGTTCCGATGAAAGCATGAGCCACCTCTTCCACGAAGTCGAAAAGGTAACCTCCTGGTGCGAACAGCATCCCAAAGAGCAATATAACCATCGGGCCGAACCCCCAGGACATTTGCGAGATACAGATATTCCTGCCACGTTTGTTCACTTCGGAACTCTCGGAAATATATGTCCACGAAGCCGGGACGCCGATACCGACCGAGATACCTGTCACGAGGAAGCCGCAAAGCAGCATCGGGAAACCGACGGAACACATGATAAGCAAGACGCCAAACATGTAGACCAAAAGGTTGTAGGTAAAGATGAACTTCCGCCCGAACTTGTCAGCCAGGAAGCCACCTATGATGGCACCTATTGCAGCTCCTAAGGCGTTGGCGCTTATAGCGTTGAGCCAACCGAGATGCATTTCGCTGAGGCCAAGGTAATTTTGCCATAGCGTGATGCCACTCGCCCCTGCCACAATAGCACCGGCATCCAAGTAATTGTTCAATGAGACTGCAAGGGTACTCTTTAAAGACGACTTTGACATGGTTAACGTTTACTTGTTACATTCTTCTCATACTCCTGAATCACAGAGATGAACGACTCGCCGACTGGCACGCCGTTTTTCAAGTTGAAATAATCGTAGACTGCTCCAAAGGGAAGACTTTTTGCCTCTTCCAACAGAGCAAGACGTTCGAAGTGCTGTCCGTTGTCCTCATATCTTCGCAACAAGGAAAGAGGTTCCAGGAAGGCTTGTAACATGCACTTCTGCGTAGCGCGAGCTCCAATGACGTAAGCACCGATGCGATTGATGCTGGCATCAAAGTAGTCGAGACCGACATGGACACGACTCAAGGCATCGGCACGGACGATTTCCTTGAAGAGATCAAGCGTCTGGTCGTTCATGGTTGTCACGTGGTCACTGTCCCATCTGACAGGTCGGGAGACATGGAGCATCAGCTCAGGAACGAACAGGAGTAACGATGCCACCATGTCGCTCACGTTCTCCGTCTGCTCATAATGACCCGTGTCGAGCGTATACATCAGCTTTCTCGTGGCACAATAGCCTGCGACGAAGTCATGGGAGCCGACAGTATAAGATTCCAGACCTATGCCGAAGAGTTTGGCCTCGAGACAGGTCTTCATGTTAGGCAACTCCTCTCGAAGAATCTCGTCAAGGCTTTCGGCAAATATCTCTCGATAGCGCATCCTCTCAACTGTCATGTCTTTCGAACCGTCATGAACCCATATGTTCATGATAGCCGGGTCGCCTTGCCTGCTGCCTATATAATCGGCAATACGGCGACATCGCTTGGTGTGCTCTATCCAGAACGCACGTATCTCAGGGTCGGGACTGCTGAGCGAGAGGTTTCCACTCTTGGGATGCGAGAAGCTTGTACTGTTGAAGTCGAGCTTGAGACCCTGCTCTCTCGCCCACTCTATCCAGCTTTCGAAATGCTTTGGCTCAACCTGGTCCCTGTCGACGAGCTGACTTCCGAAGTCACCATATATCTCATGGAGGTTCAGGCGATGAGTGCCTGCGAGCAAGCTCTTTGCAAAAGCCACATCGTTTCTCACTTCTTCTATGTTGCGAGCACGCCCCGGGTAGTTGCCTGTTGTCTGTATGCCTCCAGTGAGAGCTTGGCTTCTTTCGAATCCCATCACATCATCCGTCTGCCAACAATGCAGGCTGATGGGTGTCTTTTCTAACTGTGCGACGGCAAAGTCGACATCAATGCCGACTGCTGCATAGCGCTCTTTTGCTATCTCGTATGACTTGAGAATGTGTTCTTCTTTCATATATCTTGTTACATCTCGTTACTTATATTCCTCTAATTCTATGCTTTTTCGGACAATTGCCCGCATTTCGGAGAGCGAACTTACCATGCCGGCGGCACGGATTTGCACTAATGCGTTGCCCAACGCCGTTCCTTCTTTCGGGCCGGCAATCACGGGAATCCCGAGGGCGTCGGCAGTGAATTGCATCAGGTACTTGTTCCCCGTGCCTCCTCCAATCACATGGAGTCGCCCGATATGGACAGGAGAAATGGCCCGAAGCATACTGATGACTTCGGCATAGCGGCTGGCGAGGCTGCGGAAGATGATGCGGACGTAATCGGCTGGCAACTGCGCGGGCGGCTGATTGGACTCGGCCAGATAATCCCGAATGGCTGCAGTCATCGAGTCGGGGTGAGCAAAGCGTGGGTCGTCGGGATTGATGAGACTTGCAATCGAGGACTGCTGGCAGAGTGCATTCAATTCGTTTACATCGGCAGGGACCTGTCCTTCTGTCCATTCCTTTCTGCACTGCTCCAGAATCCAAAGGCCGGTAATGTTCTTGAGGAAGCGTGTTGTGCCGTCCAGTCCGCCTTCGTTCGTGAAGTTATGACGGAAGCTTGCCTGGTTGATGATGGGCGAAGGACTTTCGATGCCAAGCAGGCTCCACGTGCCGCAGCTCAGGTAGGCATAGTCGGCGTCCTCAGCAGGAATGGCAGCCACAGCCGATGCCGTATCATGACTTCCCACGGCGACCACGGGGACGGGACCTAATCCTGTCGCTCTCTGAACCTGATGGCTCAGCACTCCCACCTGCTCGCCTGGCCTCACCAGACGGCCGAACCGGCTTCTCTCCATTCCTATCGAGGCCAGAATCTCAGGGTCGAGGTCGCCCGTCCGAGCATTTATCATCTGCGACGTGGAGGCCACGGTCTGCTCCATGACTGCCTCGCCCGTAAGCATGTATATAATGGCATCGGGCATGAAGAGCACCTTGTCCGCCTGTGCCAACGCGTCTTTGTCCTCACGACGAACGGTGTAGAGCTGGAACAAGGTATTGAAGGGCATGAACTGGATGCCGGTGCGCTCGTAGAGCTCCTGCCCTGTCATGCACTGCTCGAAGTAATGCTCCATCATCCCATCCGTATGAGGGTCGCGGTAGGAATACGGCAAACCCGTCAGCCTTCCGTCTTTATCGAAGAAAGCCACGTCGCATCCCCACGTGTCCACGCCAATGCTGGCGAGCGTGATGCCCATCTTCCCCACCCTCTCCAAAGCGAGGAGAATCTCGTCGAGGAGCAGAGGAAGGTCCCAGTAGACGTGTCCGTCGCGATGGACCTGCCTGGTTTCGAAGCGCGTCAGTTCGCTCATCTCTACGCGTTCACCATCATATCTGGCAATCATCGTACGGCCGCTCGTGGCTCCGAGGTCAATCGAAAGATAGTACTGGGGCTGCTGCTTCATGCATTTCAGTTCTTTTGTCAATTTTCCGCAAAATTATAAAAATAAGTACACACACGGGCAATTCAAGGCAGGAAATTATATGGAAACAGACACTTTTTACAATAAAAAAATCAATTCGAAACATTATGCCCTCCATGCCGGCACAGTAAACCCACAGTCACAATAGTATGGATTTCGGTTTTTGGCGGCCGCCGTGAACATTTTCGGCGGGCGCTACGGATTCTTTTGGCGGCCGCTACGAACATTTTTGGCGGCCGCCAAAACGTCACAACCCTCATTGAATATCCCTACCAAGTACGTTGAAACACCCCATCCGGCACGTTGCATTTACCAACTCACCTGTGTTCCCCGATAAGATCTTCGTACTTCCCATCTTCTGGCCCGCTGCTTCGTCGACTGCATCCCTACTGTCCGTAACAGCATGAAGCATCCCGTCACGAACGGCGAATGAGTGGATTCCACCTCATGGAACGATTTAAAAAGTGGAATCTAATTGTGGGAAATGGGAAATTCTTCGTATCTTTGCAGGGAAATAGACTGACGAGAAGATGAAATCCGGCATTAAACCGACCGATGATTAGAGTGCCGGAAATGGCATCGCATCACGGTGAGACAGGAGAGAAACAACATAAAGAAGTACGTTAAACAGAAATTGCTATAGTATTATGATTGACCAGATTATCAGCTACAACAAGTCATTCGTCGAACGGAAGGACTATGAGAAGTTTATCACCGACAAGTATCCCGACAAGAAGCTGGCAGTGCTGTCGTGCATGGACACGCGTCTGACGGAGTTGCTGCCTGCTGCGCTTGGCCTG
>CAJOLC010000052.1 GCA_905235305.1 uncultured Bacteroidaceae bacterium
GACTTATTCCAATGATGTCAAAGAGCAATTAAGTCCCCCTATTCCGGGGCTATTTGATTAATATTTAACTCGTCCCAATTTTAACGGGACACTAATGATTCGATTTGACTATTTAATCATTTGCGATATGGCGAAGCACAGTTGTCAATTGTTCCAGTAATCTTGTGTCATCGGGCATGTGGTTATTGATGATAAAGTCAGCTTGGTGGCGATGCAACTTGGGTTGCTGCATCTTCATCCGTGCCCGGATTTGTGCTTCGGAGGCTGTGTCTCGGAGCATTGCTCTGTGCAGGCGTACATCTTCCGGGGCATCAACGAAGAGAACTTTGTCGGCCATTGTGTTGAAACCGCTTTCAAATAGGATGGCACTCTCAAGGGCTACTGTCGGACTTTCTTGTTGTTCATTCCGCCATCTCTTGAAGTCCTCGGAGACGACTGGATGGATGATGGCGTTGACTTGACTTGCATTCTCGACGTCTGCGAAGAGATAATCTGCAAGACGCTGCTTGTCGAGATTCTCTCCGACGAATACATCAGGGCCAATCAAAGCGATGAGTTTCCTGCGAATTTCTTCGTTTGAGGCAGTCAGCCGTTTGGCTTCCTTGTCGCAATCATATACGGGAATGCCGAACTCTTTCTGCAGGAGATTGCAAATGTAGGTCTTTCCGCTGCCAATACCTCCTGTGATACCTATCGTCTTAATGCCGCTCATTGAGGTTACTCGCTTGTTTCCTGAACAACTTGTTCTATGAGATAATCTACATCCATGGGTGATATCCTTACATCAGAAACACCTTCAGGAACATTCTTTAGGTGTAATGACAGTTTGCTGCTTTCCGTGTTTTGCAGCAATTCTTCGTAGGTCGTTGCCAGGACAAAGTCGTCGGCAGATACCTTGTTGTACCGCCCGGATTCAATCCTGAAGGTGATGTTGGCCCAGGCTGGGAAGGTCCGGAGTTTTTTTTCGGCAGGGAAGTTCAGTCCGATGATAGGAACCTTGACGGTCTTTTCCGTGTAATAACCGACATCGACCTTTATAGAAACTGACGAAGGCTCATACTTCAAATGTTTCTGTCTTTGCAGGGGAACGTCGAAACTGCTTGTTACATGGAGTCCTTCGAAATGCATGGGCTCGGTATACACTGTGTGCATTGTGTCGAGGACAGATGAAGGAGCAAATACCTTGACAGAATCCGGCTCCAGACGTACGCTTTGGATGTAGTTCTGTTGCTGAGCCTTGAGATTGCCGGCAAACTTGACAGGCAATCTCCGCGAGCGTCCATGATTGTAAGCAAAGCGAAGTGTGTCGGGCCGGAAGGATTGTATCTTCATGGAAGTTGCAAAGATATTTCCCAACATTCGTTGTATTTCTGAGGTCGGAATTGTCACTTCTGCATCGTTCTTTCCCGTGTCGTATTTTGTAAAATCTATTTCCAGGCGGTTGGGACGGAAGATTGTCGAGAAGCTGTGCCGTGCAAGAGCAAGGCCTCTGTTCAGCAATGTGACGCTGAGGGTGGGGGGGAGCGAGTCGATGATGACTACATCGGAGGGAACTTTTTCGAGTTCCAGACGGACATTCACCTCACGAATCAGCGTCTCATGCAATGCTTGAAGAAGCCAGAAACAGAACGATACGGCAAGGAAGAAGCAAAAGACAAGCAGTTCGTGACTCTTATGCCCGAACAACTTGTCCTTCCATTGCTTAAGGCGATTCTTGCCGTTTTTCATCATTCACTTACCTTTTCAGCCTATTCCTTCTGGAGAGGGATTGTAGGCGGCTATTGCATGTTTGTCTGTGGAGAGGCAAAGACGCTGCCTCTGTCGACGGTGATGCAGATGCCGTTTGCTATTTCGACCTTGAGAGTGTTGGCAGCTTCGTCGATGTCCTTTACCGTGCCGTAGATGCCACCTGCCGTAACGATGCGCTGTCCTTTTGTAATGCTGTTACGGAAGTTTTGAATTTCTTTCTGTTTCTTTTGCTGTGGTCGGATCATGAAGAACCACATGATGGCGAAGATGATGACCATCATCAGGAGGAAGGACATGCCGCCTCCTGTGCTTTGTGCTTGCAGTAATGTGAGCATGAGAGATGGGTTTATTGGTTAGTGTTTATGTATTGGGGGTGGTGCTGTCCTTGATGAGCTTTCCTTCCTCGATGAGCTTCTTTGCGATGGTGTCAAGTGTTGCGTTGATGTACTTGTCGCTTTTGGGCGTGCTGTACATCTTGGCGATATCGACATACTCATTGATGCTGACGCTGAGTGGAATGTTGGGGAAGGTCGTAATCTCTGCAAGACCGAGTTGCAGAATGATGCGGTCCATCAAGGCAATTCGCTTGAAGTCCCACTTGCGGGTCGTGTCGGCGATGAGTTCGTTGAAGTGTTCCTGCCCCATGATGGCACGATAGAGGAGCTTGGTTGCAAAATCGCGGTCGGTTTCACTCTTGTATTCGGGCATCAGGGGATGCGTGGAAGTACTGTTTTCGGTGAAGCGGTTGATGGTCTTAAGCACGAAGGTGTCGACGATGGCCTTGTCGTCGTTCCAATAGACATTCTTGTCTTCCAGCAGTTCGGCGAGTTCGTCGTTGTCGACGATAAGCTGACGATAGATGACGCGCCACACTTCGCGGTCCTCTTCATAGCTGGAAGCTTCGGATGCCATATAGTTCTGGTAGAAGTCGCTTTCCTCTAACTTATTATATAGATTACGCACGAAGGTCTCGTGGTCTGCCCAACTGAGTTCATGTTCAGAGCAATAGTCGCGAAGCTGACGGTTTGATTCCAGCTGGATGATGAAGCGGTTGTCCACAAACTTATGGCTCCACTTGATGCCGTCCTTGAGTTTCTTGCTACGATTCTCATGCACTTCAAGCATTCTGACAGACATTCGGCTTACCTCGACCATGAGCATCAGGAGATAGTTGTAGAGGTCGTAGGCCTTGTCCAGACTCAGCAGGAGTTCCTTCTCGCAGGCATCGGGATTGTGGCTTCCTTTCTGCTGATATGAGTAGAGCACTTGCACAAGTTTAATACGTATCAATTCTCGGTTTATCATAGAGCGCTTATGTATTACACGCTGCAAAGGTACGGAAAAAAAATGAAAGAATAAAAAAATGGAGGACTGAAATGCGTTATTATTCACATTTATTTCGTACATTTGTCGAGCGAAACGCACATCAGAGCACTATGGAGACAGGAAAGAAACCCTTTGAAGGCAGGGACGCCGAAATCATGTTCTCGCGGACAGTCAAGGCGGGGCAGCGTATTTACTACATTGATGTGAAGAAGAACCGCAAGGACGAAATGTACCTGAGCATCACGGAAAGCAAGAAGATGCTGAGCGGACCTCAGGACATGCCGCAGGTCAGCTACGAGAAGCACAAGATTTTCCTCTTCAAGGAGGACTTCGAAAAGTTCGGGGGTGCTCTTCGCGAAGCATTTGACTTCGTGGCAGACGAGCAAGGCGAGGCTCCTGCCAGAGAGGAAAGCAGCGACGCCATCAAGCTGGATTTGGACTTCTGAACAGAGCTTTAGCTCGACGCAAGTCAAGGCTTCTCAAACGCCCTATGGAGGAATGACCAACGCCCTATAGGGAAATAAATAATGTCATATAGGGGAATTACAAGCCCTCATGCAAGACCGACTGCTTGAAGCTGTTCGCAAGCGTTCGTCAATACACAAAGTGAACCCCGAAAGCATTTCCGGCTTTTGGGGGTCACTTCAAAAGTTTTTTTGCCAGATGCTCTTATCTGCTCATCGCCCAGCCGAGCTTCAGGCCCTTGTAGCTGCCCAGAACAGAACCGATAGAGCTGGAGCCTTTCGAGCCAATGGCTGTGGCGATGCTCAACAGTTTGTCTGCTTCGAAAAGCATGAGCAACTGCCCGTTCTGAACGGTAACCGTGCAAGGCATCTGCCCTGTAACGAAGACACCATTCAAGGTCAGCTTGTTGGTATTCTGGTCGTAGGAGTAAGTCCCTGGCAGTGTCCTCGTGCCAAGAGCAAACGAGCAGTTGCCATCATTGCCAAAGGTCAGCACCGACTTGCCAGCCTTGAAGCCCATCTTTTCGAGGTAGGTGCCAAGTTTCTGCTCGAGGTTGTTGCTCACGACCTGTCCTCCTATCTGCGAGAGAATGCTCTCACTCTCGAAAACCAACTTAGGCCCGGCATAGGTCCAACTGCCTACGAGAGACTGCTGGGTAGTGGTGTTCCCCAGAATGTTGCCGAGTACAGTACCGAGGATGCCTGCCCCCGTCTGCTGGAGAACAGTGCCGCCAAGGACAGTTCCGGCGTTGGCAGTGGTGGTCTGACCCGTCGTGCCTAACCCGCAAGAAGCGAGCGTGAGGCTTGCAGCTACAATGGCTGCGAATGATTTAATGTGTTTCATTTTGATTGAGATTTAAGTTATTTTCTTTTGGAGTAAAGGCCGGAGAAATCCCTTGGCCGTTATCTCCCAATTCTTGAAATAGTCTCGTAAAACTTGTAGGGTGGGGCGTCTCAAACTGCATAGGCTCGCCTGTTCTGGGATGATAGAAGCAGAGCCGGAAAGCATGGAGGGCCAGCCTGTGTATGGGATTGAGGCCATTCCCATACTTGCTGTCGCCTGCAATAGGATAGCCCAAGTCCTTCATATGGACACGTATCTGGTTCTTACGCCCCGTCTCGAGCCGCATCTCAGCAAGCGTGTAACGACCGTTTGTGGCAATGCGTCTGTAGTGCGTTATAGCTTCCTTCCCTCCATTATCCGTAGGGCTGCTATAGGTGATGTAGGCCTTGCTGTCCTTGAGCCATGAGTGAACCGTGCCGCCCTCCTGCTTCATATCGCCACATAGCACAGCCACATACCTGCGGTCATATACGATGTTGTGCCAGTCCTCCTCAAGTATCTTACTTATTTCGATACTCTTGGCGTACAGCATCAAACCGCTGGTGTCTCTGTCAAGACGATGCACGACATGAGCCGTACACTTGAAATGACGCTTCTTGAAATACTCGTCGAGGACGGTCTTTATGCAATACTGACCAGGCGCAGAAGCCATGCTGAGGATTCCTTCCGACTTCTCGATGACGATGATGTCCTTGTCTTCGTAGATAATCTTGACATATCTATTCAGCAACTCCGTGCTGCGCTTGTGACGGCTTACAAGCACGGTTTGTCCCGGCGAGAGCATGAAGTCGTACTGCGTAACAAGTTTCCTGTCCACCTGAATACCATGTCCTTGCAACAAGTCCTTGACCTTGTTGCGACTGATACCGCTCATCTCCTTCATCAGGAACTCCATTAGTGGCATCGGCTCCTTGACATCAAGCTTTATGTATTTGCTGGCGGCGTATTGCTCACCTGTTAGGTTTCGTGCCATTCTTCGGTCTTCTTTTGTTATGATGGTGTTTGAAGTTCTTCTTTTGCTTGGGTTTTGAGTGGTAGGAAGGCGTCTCGCCAAACTCTTCCGGCATCTTCTCTTTGAGAATCTCCTTGCCTAAGAAACGCTCTATCTGCCGGAAGAAGAGCATGTCCTTGTCGTTGACAAAGGTTACAGCCTTGCCTCCTCGGCCAGCTCTGGCAGTCCTGCCGATGCGATGCACGTAATCCTCTTCATCGCGCGGCACATCGAAGTTGATGACGAGGACAATGTCGTCAATGTCTATACCACGAGCCACAATGTCTGTTGCCACGAGGATGTCTATCTTTCCACTGCGGAACCCAAACATCACATCGTCTCTTTCAGCCTGACTCAGGTCGCTATGCATCGCCTTTGCATTGTAGCCGGCTCGAATGATGCTAATGGCCAGTTCCTTCGTCTTCTTCTTGGAACCTACAAATATGATAACCCTGTGAGGAGCCTCCTGCTCGAACATGCGTTTGACCACCATTAGCTTCTGAGGCTCATAGCAAAGGTAAGCACTTTGCCTTATATTATCGGCTGGCTTACTTACCGCAAGCTTTACTTCTACAGGATTGTGCAAGATGCTGTGTGCCAGGCTCAATATATCTCCTGGCATAGTTGCGCTGAACATGATGGTCTGATGCTCTTTCGGCAAGGACTTCGCAATGAGAAGAATGTCGTCGCAAAAACCCATGTCAAGCATCCTGTCTGCTTCGTCGAGGATGAAGAAAGAGACGCGACTCAGATCGATATTGCCCAAGCTCAAATGGCTAATGAGTCGGCCTGGCGTGGCAATTACGACATCGGCACCGCTCTGCATAGCTCTTTTCTCCTGTTCATATCGGACTCCGTCATTGCCACCATAGACAGCTACGCTGCTGACGTCCTCCAAGTAATAGGCAAAGCCTTGCATTGCACTGTCAATCTGCTGAGCCAGTTCGCGGGTAGGAGACATGATGACGCAGTTGATAGCATCCTTCGGATAACCGCCATCAGCCAGTTTGCTCAAGATGGGAAGCAGGTAGGCCGCAGTCTTGCCCGTACCAGTTTGCGCCACGCCCATCACATCTCTTCCCTCCAAAATGGGAGGAATAGCGTGCTCCTGAATAGGAGTTGTATCGGTGAAATTCATGTCATCGAGTGCATCGAGGACATAATCATTAAGGTCTAAGTCGTAGAAATCCATATATGTTATTGTGGTGCCCTTCTATAAAGATAGATGGCTATTAATGTGTATAGTATATTAGGTATCCATGCTGCAAGGGCGGGATGCATGCCTGCATTGGTGGAGAAGGTGGCAGAGATGCCTTGCATGAGGATGTAGGTGGCACTCAGAGCTATGCCTATTCCAAGCGAGAATCCCATGCCACCTTTACGTTTCCTCAAAGAAAGCGACATGCCGATTGCAGAAAGAACAAAGGCCGCAAATGGCGAGGCAAATCGCTTATGATATTCCACCTCGAAGATACTCAGATTGCCGCTGCCACGTATGCGTTGCTTCTGGATGTAGTCCTTTAGTTCATCGTTTGTCATCGTTTCTTGTTGGTTGCGAATAAAGAGGAAGTCGCGAGGCTCCATACGGATGACAGAATCAAGCTGATTATAGTTTGTAATCTTCTCCTTCATTCCTCGCAACTCTCGGATTGTCACATCCCTCAGATGCCATTGGTAACGGACGTCGCTCAGTGTGTCGTAGATAGCTGTATTGGCAGAAAGATGAGATACAAGCTTCTTGTTCTCGAACTTGTCAAGCGAAAAGTGCATGCCAGTCTTGCTCATGCCATCAAAATGTTCCATATATGCGACCACGCCTGTATCGACCTGCAATTGTACTTTCTCAGCATAGGTGGGGTTCTTGACGCGTTTCTTGTAGGTATTTTCGAAAGCAAGACGCTTGACACTACTCCGTGGTATTACTTCTGCTCCCAGATAAAATGTCATGACGGCAATGATTGCAGCACTAATCATATATGGCACAAGAATGCGTCGACGACTGACGCCTGCACTGATCATGGCAATGATTTCGCTGTGATCGGCCAACTTGGTGGTGAAGAATATGACACTGATGAAGACGAAGAGTGCGCTGAAGAGGTTGGCATAGTAGGGGATGAAGTTGAGATAATAATCCATTATTATCGCCTTCCATGGTGCATGTGATTCGGTGAAACGATCGATATTATCATTGAAATCGAACACTACACCGATGCTTAATATAAGCACGATGGAGAAGAAGTATGTCCCAAGGAACTTTGCGATTATGTAACGGTCAATCCTTTTCACTTATAATCTTTGCGTTACTTGTTTCAGCATCCTAACTTTCCAGGTGGAGAAGTCGCCTGCGATGATATGCTTTCGAGCCTCGCAGACAAGCCAAAGGTAGAAGGCAAGGTTGTGGATACTGCCTATTTGCAAAGCTAGCAGTTCCTGTGCCTTGAAAAGATGGTGCAGGTAAGCCCTACTGTAGAATGTATCCACCCATGCTGTTCCTGCCGGGTCGATTGGGGAGAAGTCGGTCTCCCATTTCTTGTTGCGCATATTCATGATGCCCTGACTCGTGAAGAGCATTGCATTTCGGCCATTGCGAGTGGGCATTACACAGTCGAACATATCAACACCACGCGCTATTGACTCGAGCAGATTGGCTGGTGTGCCAACACCCATCAGATAACGTGGTTTGTCTTTGGGCAGGATGGCATTAACAACCTCAATCATTTCGTACATGACTTCCGTAGGCTCTCCCACGGCAAGTCCACCAATGGCATTGCCATCAGCACCTTTTGAAGCGACAAACTCTGCACTCTGCTTTCTAAGGTCACGATACGTGCAACCTTGTACGATTGGGAAGAGGCTTTGACTGTAACCATAAAGCGGTTCTGTTTCGTTAAACCGTTTGATGCAACGGTCTAACCAACGATGTGTCAATCCGAGGCTCTTCTTGGCATAGTCGTAGTCGCTGGTTCCGGGGGGACATTCGTCAAGCGCCATAATGATGTCTGCACCAATACTGCGCTCAATATCCATTACCTTTTCGGGTGTGAAGGTGTGTTTGCTCCCATCAATATGACTTCGGAAAGTGCATCCCTCTTCGGTCAACTTGCGAATGCCTGCAAGAGAGAAGACTTGAAAACCACCGCTGTCTGTCAGGATTGGCTTGTCCCAACCATTAAAGTGATGTAGCCCGCCAGCCTTTTCCAGTATTTCAGTGCCAGGACGAAGGTAGAGGTGATAGGTGTTGCTGAGAATGATCTGTGCCTTAACCTCACTGTGAAGGTCACGATCTGTAACGCCTTTCACGCTGCCAACTGTGCCGACAGGCATGAAAATAGGTGTCTCTATTTGTCCGTGGTCGGTCGTGATTAAACCAGCCCGAGCATTCGATTGAGTATCTGTTTGTAGTATTTGAAAGGTCATTTCACGTTCTCGTCGTCAAAGGTAAAGTTAATGTGATTCTTAACTTTCTCGTTGAGTAAAGCAAAATCGAGCACATCCTGAATGTCCGAGGCATAATGGAAGGTCACTCCTTTCAGGTATTCTGCCGGGATCTCTTCTATGTCCTTCTTGTTTTCCTGGCACAGGATGATGTCCTTGATGCCTGCTCGTTTTGCTGCAAGTATCTTTTCACGGATACCACCAACAGGAAGCACTTTGCCGCGCAATGTTATCTCGCCTGTCATGGCCAGTTCTTGACGCACTTTCCTTTGAGTGAGAGCAGAGGCGATACTTGTTGCCATTGTGATGCCGGCACTTGGTCCGTCCTTGGGGACAGCGCCTTCTGGAATGCAGGTTATAATTCTCAAATATACGACTGTCTATATTCAGTCTGTCGGCATGTGCTCGAATGTATTCAAGGGCAAGCAGAGCGCTTTCTTTCATAATGTCTCCAAGGTTGCCTGTTAGAGTTATCTTGCTGCCTTTGCCTTTGCTCACGCTGGTTTCGATGAAGAGAATCTCGCCACCTACACTTGTCCAGGCCAAACCTGTCACCACGCCAGCATAGCCATTCCCCTGATAGGTGTCACGACTGAAAATAGGTTTGCCCAGCAATTCCTCAGCTTCATCTTTCGAGATGCTATGGTCGTTCTTCATTTCGTCTTTAGCCACCCTGAGAGCAACACGGCGGAAGAGCTTGTCTATCTGCTTCTCAAGGCCACGCACGCCACTTTCGCGGGTGTAGCGTTCGATGATGAACTCCAAGGCTGGCTTGCCTATCTTGAGGGCAGTATGTTCTTTCAGTCCGTTCTTCTCACGATTCTTCGGAACAAGATGCTGACGGGCAATCTCAATCTTTTCTTCCGTTATATAGCCATCAACCTCAATGAGTTCCATACGGTCGAGTAGGGGACGGGGAATTGTGCTTGTATCATTGGCTGTAGCAATGAACATGACTTTGCTGAGGTCATAGTCCAGATCGATATAGTTATCATGGAAAGCCACATTCTGCTCTGGATCAAGCACCTCAAGCAGGGCCGATGAGGGATCGCCATGTACGGACCCAACCGAAACTTTATCTATTTCGTCGAGGATGAAGACGGGATTCGAACTGCCTGCTCTTTGCATTCCTTGAATGATTCGACCAGGCATTGCTCCGATATATGTGCGCCTGTGGCCGCGTATCTCGCTTTCATCATGAACGCCGCCAAGACTCATCCTGACATATTTGCGACCAAGCGATTCTGCAATGCTTTTGCCTAGACTTGTCTTGCCTACTCCTGGAGGACCATAAAGGCAAATGATGGGGCTTTGACGGTCTTTGCGCATCTTCAGTACTGCAAGGTGTTCGAGGATGCGTTCTTTGACCTTTTCCATTCCATAATGGTCTCTGTTGAGTTTCTTCTCGGCTCTTTTGATGTCGGTGTTGTCTTTGGTGCATTCGTCCCAAGGCAGTCCTACGACAGTCTGCAAGTATTGGAGCTGGACATTATAGTCGGGCGACTGGATGTTGATACGATTCAGTTTTGAAAGCTCCTTATCGAAGATTTCTGCAGTCTGCTTGCTCCAGTGCTTCGTCTCAGCTTTCTTTCTGAGGTTCGAGACATCATCCTGTCTGACACTCGACTCGTCCTTGTCGCCCAGCTCGCTTTGGATGTTCTGGACTTGCTGGCGAAGGAAGTATTCACGCTGCTGCTGGTCAAGGTCGCTTCGAGTCTTATTCTCAATCTTTCGCTTGAGTTTCATCAGCTCGATGATATTGTTGGTAAGCTGAATGGCCTGTTGCAGTCTGGTCAGTTCTGTTGGGCATGAGAGGAGCTGATACTTCTGCTCGATGCTGAGTGGCAGATAACTGCATATCGTATTGAGCATGAAGGTGGTTGGCTCCATATTATTGATGTACTGGATAAGCTCATCTGGGTAGTCGTCGAGTATGCCCATTAGGTTTTGGGTACGTTCCTTGAGCAGAGCCAACATGGCCTTGTATTCTGTTTGCTCAATGTTGCCTGGCATGGAGTCGGTCATACATGCAACTGTGCCTTCATAGGAGCCTGCAACCTGTCGGAGTTCTTGTATCTCAATGCGGTTAAATGCTTGGAAGAGGGCATTGTATGTCCCATCCGGCATCTTCATGGAATGGACGAGTTTGGCCACGACGCCGATGGGGTAGAGGTCTTCTATCTGTGGCGTCTCCACATCTGGCACCTTTTGCGTCAGCAATGCCACCAGTCCATCCGTTCGCTCCAGCTTGTTCAAGGTCTTAATGCTATGCCTGCGGCCAACGGTAATAGGGGAGACTGTGCCCGGAAAGAAGATATTGTCGCGAAGCATGATGACAGGCATGTCGCCGCCATGATTGGCATGCATCAGTTTGTCTGTCTCGCCGGATACTTCAGCCACGAAGGAAAATGTTTTCTTGTTATTCTCAAACATCGAGATTATCTACTATTTACTTTTAAAGATTTACTGTTGTTATGGTCAATGACCAATAAAGCGCGGCAAAAGTACAAAAAAAAAGCCAAACTTCGCGCACGCATACAATTAATTATTGTAAATTTGCAGGCTAAAAGGAATTCCCGACTAAGAAACGACCTGTTTTTTTAATATGAATTGATTAATTTCTGAGCAAATAGTGAGCAACGATATATTCCGTTTCAAGCGATTCTCCGTACATCATGACCGATGTGCCATGAAAGTAGGCACCGATGGAGTGCTGTTGGGAGCCTGGGGGAGTGTTGAGGGACGCAGAATCCTGGATATTGGTACGGGTACTGGTCTTATTGCCTTGATGGCGGCACAAAGGAATGCTGATGCCGATGTTCTGGGCATTGACATTGACTATTCGGCTGTCCTTCAGGCAAGGGAGAACATTGCCGGAAGTCCATTCTGCAGTCGTGTTGAGTGCATTCTGCAAGATGTCCTGACGTTCGAACAAGATGTGCCTTTCGATGCCATTCTCTGCAATCCGCCATTCTTTACTGAGGATACTTTGTCCGACGATAAAGGACGAGCTTTGGCTCGCAATAATGTCAGCATGCCGTTCCCGCTTCTAATCAGGAAAGTTGCCACTTTGCTTGCTGACAAAGGCACCTTTTCGCTCATCGTTCCAAATGCTCTCGTGCAAGAGATTATTAGTCTCAGCATTGAAAACGGACTGCATCTCATTCGTCGCTGCCATGTCCACACGACTGCACGAAAGCCTGCTCGAAGAGCTTTGCTTGAGTTCTCACGACAAAACTCTAATTGTGAAATGCAAACGCTCTACTTAATCAGCGAGGATGGAAACAGAAGCCTGGAATACCAGAAACTGACTGAAGACTTCTATTTGTAACAGTTATAATGGCAATTATGTTTAGTTATAAATTGGCAAAATCCCTATTCTTCGACAGCTTGAAGCCAACCGTGAGGACGGTTTTATGGTTGCTGAAGATTATGCTTCCTATATCATTTTGTGTATGTTTAGCGCAGTTCTATGGCTTGATAGCTTGGTGTGCTCAGTGGCTCAATCCATTGTTCTGCCACATAGGCTTGCCCGGAGCTTCGTCGATTGCATTCCTGACGGGCGCAACTGCTACGACCTATGCAGCTCTTGCTGTTATGATGAGCATGGAACTGACACTTAGACAAGCCACCATCATAGCAATAATGGTACTCATTTGCCATGCTTTGCCGTTGGAATGTACGGTCAATAAGAAGGTTGGCTCCAAGCCTTTTCGGATGGCCTTACTGCGTGTCTGTGGAGCTCTTCTTGCAGCTGTCTACCTGAATCTTCTCTTGCCCGAGATGCCGGAGGCATTTTCTGCCCTTACACTTTCTGCATCGGAAGCATCGCTCATTACGGTTCTGAAGGGATGGCTCCTGTCTTCTGTGAAGTTAAGTGCAATGATTTTCCTCATCATCTATGCCTTAATGTTCATACAGAAACTCATGGAAGAGCTGGGCTTGATGCAGAAGCTGACGAAGCCGCTCGAGCCTTTGATGGTCATCTTCGGCTTGCCCAGGAATGCTGCTTACCTGTGGCTTGTGGGCAATGTATTAGGCATCAGCTACGGTTCAGCCGTAATGCTTCAGCTGGAAGATGAGGGTAAAATCACGAGGCAGGAAGCTGATGAAGTAAACTACCATCTTATCATGAACCACTCCATGCTGGAGGACACTCTGGTCTTTGCTACTGCTGGAGTGTCTGCCTTCTGGATTCTCTCCACTCGCCTGCTATTTGTGCTCGTTCTTGTATGGTGTAGAAAAGGTCTTCAGGCAGCGTTCGCTCACAGGCGTAGGCAGTCCGATTAGCCGAACCACTGTATTGGGTTGCCGGACATAATACATTGCATTCCTCGCCACAACATAGTTCTTTACACGACATATAGTAATAGGTTCGTTGCAGCATCATGAACCTGCAATTGAATATTCATGAACCTGCAATTGAATGTTCATGAATATTCAATCAACCCAATGTGCTATGTTGGCAGACAAGGCATGTTGAGTTGAGCGTCGTAATATATTAAATAAGGTGGACAACCCTGTTTAGTTGTCAGAAATAGTACTGATTGTCAATGTCTTAGGCATTCTGCCTGGAATCTTTTCCCAGATAAAGAGCCACAGCTTCGGCGCATCGTTCTCCGTCGACACCAGCACTTACGATGCCACCAGCATATCCGGCTCCCTCGCCACACGGGAAAAGACCTTCGAAACGAATGTGCTGCAAGGTCTCGTTGTCGCGAAGGATTCGAACAGGACTGCTGGTTCGCGTCTCAATGCCAATAACCGTCGCTTCGCTGGTCAGGAAGCCGTGTTTCTGCCTGCCCCATAGTTTGAAGGCCTCGCGAAGTCGGGTGCTGATGAACTCCGGCAGCCAGAAGTGCAGCGGGCTCGCTATCAAGCCCGGGGCATAAGAAGAGTCGTTGAGGTCGGCAGACAAGCGTCCGTTCACAAAATCAGTCATCCTCTGCGCCGGAGCCGTCTGCATGCGATTAGCTTGCAACCAGCATTGACGTTCGAGCTCCTCCTGCAACATCATCATTCGAAGGGGGGATGTGTTACCCTCAAATGCAGTCTCGGTGTCCACCTCCACGACCATTCCGCTGTTACTCCAACGGCCACCTCGGTTCGAAGGACTCATGCCGTTCACAACAACTTGCTCAGGACCACTCGCCGCAGGCACTACAAAGCCGCCCGGACACATGCAGAAGCTATACACTCCGCGCCCCTGTACCTGTGTCACCATACTATACTCCGCAGCTGGCAACCATTTGCCACGTCCCTGCTTACTATGATACTGAATCCGGTCGATAAGCTCGGATGGATGCTCCAAGCGAACGCCAATCGCAAGCCCCTTAGCCTCAATGTCTATTCCGCTCTTCGCAAGGTATCGATACACATCTCTGGCCGAATGGCCTGTGGCAAGGATGACAGGGCCCATGAATATGGAGCGAGGGGCAAGGGGCAAGGAGCAAGAGGTTACTTCTGCTTCTACTCCCACAACTGTTCTCTCGCTCCTTGCCCCTTGCTCTTTGCTCCTTACTACAAGTCCCGTCATCTTGGTCTGGAAGTGCACCTCGCCTCCACATCTTAGGATTGTATTTCTCGTTCTCGATGACTCGAGGCAAACGGTCTGTGCCAATATGCGGATGTGCATCAGAAAGTATAGCCGGACTGGCACCGTGCTGTACGAATATCTGCAGGATGCGATCCGTGTTGCCGCGCTTCTTGCTGCGGGTGTAGAGCTTTCCGTCACTATATGCTCCTGCCCCACCCTCGCCAAAGCAATAGTTACTCTCTGGGTCTACACGCTGTTCAGCCCTAATGCGTGCAATGTCTTTCTTGCGTTCGCGAACATCCTTGCCTCGCTCTATGACAATCGGCTTAAAGCCAAGTTCGATGAGACGAAGGGATGCAAACAGACCGCCAGGGCCGGCTCCGACCACCACGACAGGAGGGCATTCGCTCACATCTTTATATATATAAGGCTCGAAGTCTTGCAAAGGAGGTTCCTCACCTACATAAGCCTTTACCGTCAGGTTGACAAAGATGGTGCGCTGCCGGGCGTCAATACTGCGACGGATAACCCTCACAGCTTTAGCAGTTATGCCCTTTTCCTGATGAAGATAAGCCAGGATGCTCTGCTCATTATATGCTTGTTGCGGCAGAATCCGCAAATTAAATTCACTGACCATTTGATGTTAGACTTAGCCTTTTCCGTGCAAAGGTACAAAATAATTCCTCATTAATCACTCTAAATTCCCAATTTCTTCATATCTTTGCACGCGAAAACTTAACCATGCAGGAATGAAAGTAATAAAGTTTGGCGGAACATCTGTCGGTTCCGTGGATAGCATACTGAATGTAAAAAAGATTGTTGAAAGGCAAGAAGAACCTGTCATCGTGGTAGTCAGTGCCCTTGGTGGCATTACAGACAAGCTCATCAAGACAAGTCAGATGGCAGTGGAGGGCGATGCTCTCTATCAGAAGTCATTCGAGGAGATAAAGCAACGGCATGAAGAGATGATAAGTGCCATCATCCCTGCAGGAAAGAAGTGCGACAAGCTTGTCTCTATCGTCAACGAGTTGCTCGAAGAGCTTCGCAGCATCTATCAAGGCGTCTACCTGATTCGCGACCTCAGTCCTAAGACTCAGGCTGCTATCGTCTCCTATGGCGAACGCATCAGCAGTCAAATCGTTGCAACACTGATTGAAGGCGCAGAATGGTTCGACAGCCGCGAGTTCATCAAGACAGAATTCAAGGCAGGCAAGAACAGATTGGCTCGTGAATTAACCAACAAACTGGTTCGCAAGACCTTCGAAGAAGTGAAGGGGGCACACAAATGTGCCGTCGTAGGTGGGTTCATCAGCACAGACATCGAAAGTGGCGAAGTGACCAACTTAGGTCGAGGCGGCAGCGACTATACAGCCAGCATTATCGCAGCAGCCCTGGATGCCAGCGTGCTTGAAATATGGACAGATGTGGATGGCTTCATGACAGCCGACCCCAAAGTCATCAGTTCGGCCTATGTCATCCCAGAATTGACCTACATCGAAGCCATGGAGCTCAGCAACTTCGGCGCTAAGGTAATCTATCCGCCAACCATCTACCCTGTCTGCATCAAGCATATTCCCATTCTCATCAAGAATACTTTCAATCCCGATGCCCCGGGCTCCATCATCAAGGATAATGTAAAGAACGACTCCAGAAGCATCAAAGGCATTTCGAGCATCAAGGGAACCACGCTCATCACAATCTCCGGTCTCTCGATGGTGGGTGTTATTGGCGTCAATCGACGTATATTCACTTGTCTGGCAGATAACGGCATCAGTGTCTTTATGGTCAGCCAAGCCTCCAGTGAGAACAGTACCAGTATCGGCGTTCAGGACGAAGATGCCGACGAAGCTTGTCGCGTACTGAACATTGAGTTCCAGAAGGAAATTGAAGACGGAGCAATGTTCCCCATGCTTGCCGAGAAAGACTTGGCGACAGTTGCAGTTGTAGGAGAGAACATGAAACATACTCCTGGCATTGCAGGCAAACTTTTCGGAACCCTTGGTCGCTCAGGTATCAGCGTCATCGCCTGCGCCCAAGGTGCCAGCGAGACAAACATCTCTTTCGTAATCAATCAGAACTTCCTCCGCAAGGCACTCAACGTCATCCACGACTCGTTCTTCCTCTCCGAATACCAAGTGCTTAACCTCTTCATATGCGGTGTCGGAACTGTCGGTGGCAGCTTAATAGAGCAAATTCATCAGCAACAAGACAAATTGAAGCGCGAACTCCGGCTCAAGCTTAATGTCGTGGGCATTGCCAACGGACACAATGCAATGTTCACTCGCGAAGGAATCAATCTTGAGAACTTCCGCGAACAACTCGCCGCATCACCAAAGAGTGACATCCAAAGGCTACACGACGAAGTCATCGGCATGAACATCTTCAATAGTGTCTTTGTTGATTGCACTGCCAATCCGGAGGTGGCTGGACTATATGCCGACTTCCTTGAACACAATATCAACGTCGTTGCTGCCAACAAAATTGCAGCAAGCAGCGACTTCGCAAACTATCATCTTCTTAAAGAGACCAGTCAAAAGCGAGGAGTCAAGTTCCTCTTCGAAACAAATGTCGGTGCAGGCCTCCCCATTATACGAACCATCAACGACCTCTGCAACTCTGGAGATAAAATACTTAAGATTGAAGCAGTTCTCAGTGGAACACTCAACTTTATATTCAACACAATAAGCAAAGACATACCTTTCAGTAAGACGGTTCGTCTGGCAAAGGAAAAGGGATATAGCGAACCAGACCCACGCATCGATTTGAGCGGCAAAGATGTTATACGGAAGCTTGTCATATTAGCTCGCGAAGCTGGCTATGAGATTAGTCAGGAAGACGTTGAAGCCCAACTCTTCATCCCACTGCCTTTCTTCGAAGGTTCATTGGAGGATTTCTGGAAGAACCTGCCCTCACTTGATTCTGAGTTCGAGGCTCGTCGTCAGGAACTTGTGGCACAAAAGAAAGTTTGGCGCTTCGTTGCTAAACTTGAGAATGGGAAGGCTAGTGTCTCTCTTCAAGAGTTTGACAATGGTCACCCATTCTATGCACTGGAAGGCAGCAACAACATCGTCATGCTCACGACAGAACGCTATCGCGAATACCCGATGCTTATTCAGGGCTACGGGGCGGGAGCAAGCGTGACTGCTGCAGGAGTATTTGCCGACATAATGAGCTTGGCATAATGAAACACATCATCATTCTTGGCGATGGCATGGCCGACTGGCCTTGCGAGGAGTTGGGCGGCAAGACTTTACTTCAGTACGCCGATACTCCTCACTTTGACTGGCTTGCAAAGCATGGACGCAATGGGTTGCTGAAGACAATCCCCGATGGCTTCCATCCAGGAAGCGAGGTGGCCAATTCAAGCATTCTCGGCTATGACCAGCATATTGTATATGAAGGTCGTGGACCACTCGAAGCTGCAAGCATTGGCGTTGAGTTGCAGGAAGACGACCTTGCCTTGCGTTGCAATTTGGTTTGTATAGAAGGCGACCTCTTGAAGAATCATTCTTGTGGCAGGCTTGAAACGGAAGAAGGCGATGTATTGATTCGCTTTCTTCAGGAGGAACTTGGCTCTGAGAGAGTCCACTTCTATACTGGCGTTCAATATCGGCATTTGTTGGTCATAAAAGGTGGGAACAAGCATCTTCGTTGCACGCCGCCACACGACATTCCGCTTAAGCCCTGGCGAAACAACATGCTCAAAGCAGATTGCCCTGAAGCAGAGGAAACTGCACAGCTGCTTACGAGACTCATTCTCCGAAGCCAGGAACTGTTGTCAAATCATCCACTCAACATTGAAAGACAAAAGCGAGGCTTAGACCCTGCCAATTGCATCTGGCCATGGGGCGGCGGTTATCGCCCCAGAATGAAGCCTCTCACAGAGACTTTTCCTCAAATCAAGAAAGGCGCAGTCATCACGGCTGTCGACTTGATTCGTGGCATTGGACGATATGCGGGCTTAGATGTCATCAATGTGCCTGGTGCGACAGGTCTTTGGGACACAAATTTCGAAGGCAAAGCAAAAGCAGCCATCGACGCTTTGCATACAAACGACTTTGTCTATCTTCATGTTGAAGCAAGCGATGAAGCTGGTCATGACGGTGACCTGGAGTTGAAGTTGGGTTGCATCGAGAACATCGACAAGAAGCTTCTTGCCCCTATCCTTGACGAATGCCTACAGTCCAACCTGCAATGCTCAGTTGCCCTCCTTCCCGACCATCCGACACCTGTACATCATCGCACTCATACTGCCGAGCCTATTCCCTTCTGCATCTACTATCCTGGCATAGAGCCAGACCATGTTCAGACTTTCGACGAGATGGCTGCAAGGGAAGGCATCTATGGCAATCTTGAAGGCGATGCATTCATCAAAGAATTCATGAGAAAGTAAAAAGATATGAGATACTATAGCACTAATGGCAAAGCACCGTTTGCCACACTTGAAAAGGCTGTCGTAAAAGGTTTGGCCGAAGATAAGGGACTCTATATGCCAGAGCACATCAAGCAGCTCCCAAGGGAGTTCTTCGATAACATACAGGACTTGACGCTACAAGAAATTGCCTATCATGTTGCAGATTGCTTCTTTGGCGAGGATGTGGATGCCGAAAGCCTTCGTAAGATTGTCTATGACACACTTTCCTTCGACATTCCATTGGTTAAAGTAGGAAAGGAGAAAGGGCTAAAAGGTGAGAAAGGGGCTATCTATTCCCTCGAACTCTTTCACGGCCCTACCCTCGCCTTTAAGGATGTCGGAGCGCGCTTCATGGCACGGTTGTTGCAGTACTTTATAAATGCTAAGCCCTCAAACAACAGGTGTGTCAATGTCCTGGTTGCCACCAGCGGCGATACAGGTTCTGCTGTTGCCAATGGATTTCTTGGCGTAGAAGGCATTCATGTATATGTGCTTTATCCCAAGGGAAAGGTTAGCCCCATTCAGGAATGTCAGTTTACCACACTTGGTCAGAATATCACGGCAATCGAGGTAGATGGTGTTTTTGACGATTGCCAAGCTCTTGTCAAGAATGCCTTCATGGATGAGGAACTCAACGCAAAGATGCAACTTACCTCTGCCAACAGCATTAATGTAGCCCGCTTCCTGCCGCAGAGTTTCTATTACTTTTATGCCTACGCCCAACTCAAGAGAAGGGAAAACGGCAGAGTCGTTTGCTGTGTGCCATCCGGCAACTTCGGCAACATCTGCTCTGCCCTCTTTGGGAAAAGGATGGGCCTCCCTATCAGTCGTTTCATTGCAGCCAACAACGCCAACGACATCTTCTATAATTATCTGCAGACGGGCCGCTATGAGCCAAAGCCAAGTATACAGACCATTGCCAATGCAATGGATGTGGGCGACCCGAGCAACTTCGCCCGTATCATCGATCTATATGGCAAGAGTCATGAAGCCATATGCCAAGACATCAGCGGTGCCACCTATACCGACCAACAGATTGCGGAGACCATGAAGAGCTGCCTTGCTGAGACCGGTTATCAGCTCGATCCTCATGGTGCATGTGGATACAGGGCCTTGAGGGAAGGACTGCAGGAAGGCGAGGTCGGCTTCTTCCTTGAGACGGCTCATCCAGCCAAATTCAAGCAGACGGTGGACAGCATCTGTGGTAGCGACATTGCCATTCCTGGGCGACTTCAAGACTTCATGAAAGGCACAAAACAGTCTGTCTCCACGAGCAAGGACTATGACGAGTTTAAAAAGATACTCTGCCCTCTCCCCTAACCCATCGTCGCCTGGAGGTTCCGCACCTGGCTGCGGTCAGGCACCAGCTCCCAAGGAGGTGGGACGTGAGAGACTCTGGAACAGCAACTACCTGAAGGCATGGACGGCGAACTTCATGCTTTATTTCTCCTTCATGGTGGTTACTCCTCTCTTCCCGTTATACTTGAGCGAGATGTTCGGCATATCGAAGGACGAGACTGGCATGGCACTGAGCGGCTATGCTCTGACGGCTTTGCTCATCCGTCCCTTCAGCGGTTTCCTTGTCGATTCATTCCCAAGGAAGCTTGTGCTTCTCGTGTGTTACGGACTCTTTGCATTGTTCTTCGGAGGGTATATCGTGGCAGGTTCCCTACTCGCTTTCTGCGTCTTGAGGACACTGCATGGCGCGCCGATGGGAGCGACGACGGTTGCTAACAGCACCGTTGCCATCGATGTCTTGCCTTCGAGCAGAAGAGCCGAAGGCATCGGATACTATGGTCTGAGCAATAACCTTGGCACGGCTATTGCGCCAACAGTTGGGTTGCTCATCTATCAGGCTTCGCATAACTACGACCTTATATTCCTCCTTTCCTTCATTACCGCAGGCATTGGCTTTGCCATCAACAGTACTTTGCATCTGGAGCCACGGCCTACGCATTCACTGTCACTGTCGCTCAGTTTCGATCGCTTCCTGTTGCTGAAGGGATGGCCGGAAGCGTTTTGCATCACCAGTTACGCTTTCTCCTACGGAGTCGTGAGCACATATATTGCCATCTATGCCCAACAGGAACTTGGCATAACCACTGGCACAGGCTTCTTCTTCACATTGCTTTGCGTAGGTCTCATATCGAGCAGACTGGTTGGAGCGCGAGGCTTGCAGAAGGGACGTATCATTGAGAATGCCTCTGCTGGCGTCGTAATCTCCTTCATCGGATACCTTGTCTTTGCTGCCTTCCGTGGAGCCTGGGGCTTTTATGGCGCAGCCTTTATCATAGGTTTGGGCAACGGACACATGTTCCCTGCCTTTCAGACGATGTTCATAAACCTGGCATCCCACTCACAAAGAGGTACGGCAAACGGCACGCTCCTCACTGCCTGGGATGCGGGAGTCGGCCTGGGCATGGTGCTCGGCGGTATTGTGGCAGAGCATTTCTCCTATGTTGCGGCCTTCTGGACGGGCTGGATTGGCAATGCCATCGGCGCTGTGTTCTTCTTTGCTTATGCCTCGGGCCATTTCCTCAGGAATCGTCTCAGATAACCTGACCACACTTCCTATACCTCGTCTGCCGTGTTTGGCAAGACGACATGAGAAGGCAAGACGTTTCTGCCCTGGCATCATCATCGTTGTCCGGCCTTTAAAAGTCGACTGCTTTCACCCCCAGATCGGTCATTAGATACCCTTTCACCACTCGCTCCCTGCACCTTGCTCCTTGCCCCCATCACTATGCCTTGTTTGAACATACATGTATGTGCAATTGAATATACATGTATGTGCAATTGAATGTACATGTATGTGCAAACAACCCATTAGGCTGTGTCCTCTGACGCGAAGTTCGGAGAAGTGTGACGGAAAAGCGTAAAAGAGGAAAGGCGGAAAGCTCTAATGACCTGTTCGGGTTCATGCGTCGGGAGAATTCCTTGCATTGGTTCGTTTGTGCTGATAGACAGGCATTTATGGATATGCCTGCCGGTTTGAATAAATCCTCGTCTGAAGTGGTTTGAAAGTTATCTTCCAAAAAAAACTTAAATTCCTTTGCTGCATTAGATAAATGTTCTATATTTGCACCCCGAAAGAAGTACGATAAGAGATATTACGTACGACGCAAGTCAAATATCACGTACGACGCAAGTCAAAATACATGGAAGCAAAAGAACAAATAGTGAAGCTCATCAAGGCGCTTGTGGAGATCAACATGCCCACACAGCGTCAACTGCTCATAGATTTCATGATGGGCAGGAGGAGCCGACTGATAGAAGAATACGAACTCTTCGATAAAGAATACTTCGGCGACGGCGAAACCAACGACGATGATTTCTGGGCAACCATCATCGACACTGCTTACGAGAACGGACTTCTCAAGCAGGTTGCCTCGAAGAAAAACGCCTTGCTGCCGACAGCGGCAGGTAAGAAGTTCGCCAGGAAGCCGACGTCTTTCACCATTCCAGATGAGGAACCCATCAACGAAACCGAACCGGAGGTGCAGGAAATCGACTCTCTGCTGGAGGAAGCTCAGGAGGAACGGCTCGTGTTCGGACATACAGTCTCGCAACTTGCCAAGCAACAAATCAAACTTATTACAGCCATCGACCGCCACCTGGCACTTGATTCCTACGCAGAAGCCGAAGGACTCGGGCTGGACGAAGTGCTTGACGAACTCGAGTTGCTTGCAGAACAGAAGCGCCGCCTCGACATAACCTACTTCACGGACGAAGTGCTTGGCGACGAATGCATGAATGAACTGCTCGACTATTTCGAGAATGCCAAGTCCGACGACATGCTGGAGGCAATGAGGGAGTACGGAGACATCTACAAGGAAGAAGAGCTGCGTCTGGCAAGAATAGTATACAGAATGAACAAGTTGAAATAAGAGAACTCTGACATCATCTATTTAGAAATATATCGTTCACGAACGGCATAAGGCGCCTCGCCTATATACATTATATATAATATATATGTAGACAGCACATGAATCTCATATAGTAAACCGTCTAATCATAAACAGTGTTTTTATGGAAATCCTCAAATTCAGTCCCATCTTCAAACCCACGCTCTGGGGCTCAGAGACGTCAGCAGTTAAAGGGTCGGAGTCCGTCGCAATAAACGGCATCGACAAAGGCCTCACGCTTCCCGAAATCGTCAGCCGCTACGGAGCTGACTTCCTCGGACAGAAGAACTTCGACAAGTTCGGCAAAGACTTCCCCCTGCTCATCAAGTTCATCGATGCCCGCCAAGACCTCTCCATTCAGGTTCACCCTGATGATGCACTCAGTGCAAAAAGGCATGGCAAGATGGGTAAAAACGAGATGTGGTACGTCGTCGATGCAGATCGTGGCAGCCAACTTATAGCAGGTTTCCGCCAGAAAATAGAAACAAGCGACTACGCCCAGAAAGTAGCCGACGGAAGCATCGAGGATGATCTCAACAAAGTAAACGTCGGCGAAGGCGACTGCTTCTATATTCCCGCCGGACGCGTCCACGGAATCGGAGCAGGAATGGTCATTGCAGAAATCCAGCAGACCAGCGACGTCACCTATCGCATCTACGATTATCTGCGTCGTGATCGCGACGGAAACCTCCGCGAACTGCATACCGAGCTCGCCCTCGAAGCAATAAACTTCCAGGACATCACAAACGACCCGAAGGTCGTCTACACCGAAAGCCGCGACACCGTAGTGAGCCTCGTGGAGTGCCCCTTCTTCACGACCAACGAGCTGAAGCTCACCAAGCCCTTCCGCCGCGACTATTCCGGCATCGACAGCTTCCGCATCTACATGTGCCTCAGCGGGCAATGTTGCTTCCTCAGCCCAGAGGGACAAGGCATCTTCCTGCATGAAGGCGAGTCAATCGTCGTGCCAGCCGCGATTAAGGAAGTAAACATCCTGCCCGACGAAAACGCCAAGCTCCTCGAGAGCTACGTGGAGTAACTCGGGAGGGGACACCCGAGGGGATTTGTATTGGAACTACGAATTACACTAATTGCACGAATTCTTAGGCCTTTGCCGTCCGCTAAATAAGCACCGAACCAATGGTCGACGAAAGTCAAGGTGCGAGAGGCCACAGACGGAGTACACCCCCGTCTATGTTCTTTCGCACCGTCGGTGCTTTTCCCCGGACAGAAATAAATCAAATGAATCGAAAGCGTGCTACGCACGCGGTGGACGTTTTCGCGGGGCGTTTTCTGTCTTTTCTGTCTTTTCGGAGCGGCTTTCTATTGCCGCTCCTTCTTGACAGAACAGACAAAAAACGCTTTTTCTTTTTGAAGGAAAGAAACTATAGGGCAAGGCGCAGGCCAAGGCTGCTGTACGTGCTCGACGGCGAGTTGCTGTCGCGGTTCGCCACACGGCAGCCCGCAGCGTAGTTGCACCAGCTGCCCCCGCGGAACACGCGGTCAGAGCCCGATGACGGCCCGGTGGGATTCGTCTGGCTGCCGCTGCCGTAGTCACCGTACCAGTCCTGACACCACTCCCACACGTTGCCGCTCATGTCGTAGATACCAAGCTCGTTGGGAGCCTTGGTGGCAACGGGTTGAGTTCCATAGCCTGCTGTGCCACTTGATTGAGAGGGAATGTTGTCCCAATACCATGCCACGTCGCCAATGGTGCTGCTGCTGCCGGAGAAGATGTAGCCTTGGCTCTGTGTGCCGCCGCGGGCGGCGAACTCCCATTCTGCCTCCGTGGGCATACGGAACGTCTTCCCCGTCATCTGGTTCAGCTTCGTGATGAACGTCTGGCAGTCGTTCCAGCTAATGTAGTAAGCCGGGTAGTTGTCGCCAAGGCCGTACGTCGTGCTCCAACTGCTGCTGCTCGTGGGCTTCGCGCCCATCACGGCATACCACAGGGCCTGCGTCACCTCCGTCTCGCCCATCCAGTAGTCGCTCAGCGTGACGAGGTGCGTAGGCTTCTCGTCGCTGTCGGGCGTGTAGACGTTGCTCTGCTCGACGGTCGTACCCATCGTGAACGTGCCGCCCGCCACCTTCTTCATCTTGAACGTCACGCCGTCCACCGTGAAGGTCTGCTCGTCCTCCACCGCAGGCTCGCCTACCGTCACCAGACACTCAGCCGTCACGCTGCTGCCGTCCGTGGCAGAGCAGGTGATGACGCAGGTGCCGTTGGCAACTGCTTCAACATAGACCTTGTTGCCTGCAGGCGTGACGGTCGCAACCGCCTCGTCGCTGCTCGACCACGTCACGGTCTTGTTCTCAGCATCTTCGGGCGCAACAGTCCACGTAAGCGTCTTCACGTCGCCCGCATTCATCGTCAGTTCTGTCTCGCTGAGCGTGATGCCCGTCACGAGCTGCGGCGGCTGCGTGGCGCTCCACACGCTGAACGTCGTGCTGCCAAACGTGCTGACGACAAGCTCTTCTGCCGTCACCTTGTGGACGCGGAGAACCCGCTTGAGCTGGTTCGAAGAATTGTAGACAAGCACCTCGCCACGATAAGGCAGGAACTCGTAGATGCCATCGGCGATGTAGTCCGTCGTGCCGTCCTCGCGGAACGTCACCGACGAGCTGTGACTCTTGTACCACTTGCCCACGATAAGGCTGTTGACGGGCGTGAAGGGGCCGAGGTCGTAGTCCTCGCCCGCGCCGTTGTAGAACACGATGCTGTCCGACTTGACACTGTACTGCGCCACTGTTCCGTCACTCTTGTACACGCGGAAGCCCTGAGCGGCTGCCGTCTGAATGCCTGCCACAAGAAGAAGCAAGGCAAACGAAAGAAAAAGAAAATGTCTTTTCATTTGAATGGATAATTATTAGTGGTTTTACATTATTTTTATCTATAATCAGCGCCAAGATAGGCAATTCCTCTGAAATGACAACGATAATTGCAAAGTTTCTTAGTGTAATTGCCAAAACTGTTCAATATGACGTCCACAATAGAAGCTTACGACACTTCTATTACCGCCGTTTACTCATCGAAAAGCAGAGATACAAAGAATCCTCCGAACTGCCAAGCAATTGGGAGGATATCTTTAGGGGGATACAGTCAAATATATGCCAACGCATTAGTATTCTTCTATCCTAATAACTTTCACCTTTGGGAACTCTATCTCGTTTAGGATTTTGAAATGCGAATCATTCGACACAATAAATTCAGCATTTCCGCAAATAGCACAATCGACGAACTTATTGTCATCCGGATCTGACTGTATAAGATGGAAGAAATAGGCAGGAGCAACCTTTACCGTATTTTCGTTATTTACGATGGTATTGACAACAACTTCAGCGAACCAGGGACTTGTGTGTTTACTTAAAATCTCCGTATACTCAGCAAGAATCTCTGTGGTGACACACCATGCCACTTTACCATCAATGAAATCCGACCATACCTGTGATAGGGGCTCTTAGATGCCACACACATCAGAAGGCAGTTTGTGTCTAAAACGATTCGTCTCATCAGGCATGGATATATGGAGTACGCATGTGTTCTTTACCCCATTCCTCGATTTTCTCATTGCTTATCTTTCCTGATTCCCATAGACGGTCTGCTTCTGCATCAACCTCTTTGGAATAGAAATCGAACAGGGCTTTTTTTAATGCCTTCAGTGACTCTTCGGTATTACATCTGTTTAGCATCTCCAATATATGAAGTTGTCCGATGTTGAATATCGTTGGTTGTACTGATGCCATATTCTTTCGTTTAAGGATTATATCATAATATCGCCACAAAGATACAAAGAATCCTCCGAACTGCCAAGCAATTGGGAGATTTTCTTCCTCGGGCGGTGCCGAATGGCGCTTTTTGTGGCACGAGATTGCTCTTTTTAGGAAAATAATCCTTGAAACATTTGGTTAATATGAGGAAAAACCGTATCTTTGCACCCGATTTATGCCGTAGAGGCTCGAAAAAGAGGGTCACGAGTTGGCTCCGCCCCGCGGTCGAAACCCGTTATAAATAATTAATTAAACAATGTACGCAATCGTAGAGATTAACGGTCAGCAGTTCCGCGTGGAGGAAGGCAAGAAGATTTTCGTCCACCACATTGCCGATGCTGAGGCAGGCAAGACTGTTGAATTTGAGAATGTGTTGTTGGTCGATAACGGCACCGTCACTGTGGGCACTCCCACTGTAGCAGGCGCAAAGGTTACGGCCGAAGTTGTATCACCCCTGGTCAAGGGCGACAAGGTGCTCGTCTTCCACAAGAAGCGTCGCAAGGGCTATCGCAAGCTCAACGGCCATCGCCAGCAGTTCACCGAACTGACCATCAAGGGTATCAACGCTTAAAATGTTTAACACTCTAAAAGACTTAACAACATGGCACATAAAAAAGGTGTAGGTAGTTCTAAGAACGGTCGCGAATCGGCTGCTCAGAGATTAGGTGTTAAGATTTTCGGTGGCGAGAAGTGCATCGCAGGCAACATCATCGTTCGTCAGCGTGGTACACGTCACTATCCTGGCACTAACGTTGCTATGGGCAAGGACAACACGCTCTATGCTCTCGTTGACGGAACAGTGCAGTTCAAGAGAGGTCGCCTCGACCGCAGTACTGTAAGTGTTGTTCCGACTGCTGAAGCATAAGGGCATCCATGCTCACGCAAACAACAAGCACACAATTCTAACACAAGGTCCCCTCATGCTTCATGCACTGAGGGGACTATGCTTTTATATCAATTCATAATTCCTAATTCATAATAAGACTACGTCTTGAGTCTCACCGAAGAAACAACTATGAATTAAGAATTGACAATTATGAATTAAAATGAAGGGGCATACTTTTAAGGAATGGATGCTTGCCACAAGACCTTGGTCTTTCCCTGCATCGACCATGCCCGTACTCGTGGCAATGATGTTCCTCTGGGCTGAAGGGCATGAAGTCTCCTGGTGGCTTGGCATCATGGCACTGGTGAACATCGTCCTTGTCCATGCGGCAGGCAATGTCTGGAGCGACTACCACGACTACAAGCGAGGTGTGGATACCCCCGACACTTACGGCATTCGCATCCTGACCGACGGGCAGTTCACACCTCGGGAAGTCTTCAGCCTCTCCGTCACCTTGCAAGTCGCTGCCATCCTGATGGGCTTGCTGATGGTCTGGCTCACTGGCATCACGCTGCTGTGGTTCGGCTTGGCAGGCATCGCACTCTCCTTGCTTTACCCTCCATTGAAGTACATGGCTCTCGGCGACCTCGTCATCTTGGTTTGCTATGCTCTACTGCCGATGCTTGGAACGACATTCATCTGTAGCGGCATCATCGTTCCAGAAGTCCTTTGGCTTGCCGTTCCTGTGGGAAGCATCACAGTCGCCATCCTTCACGTCAACAATGCCCGCGACATCGAGACAGACAGGCGAGCAGGCATTCGTACCTTTGCATTGCTGACAGGCAGGGCTACAGCCATCAATGTCTATCTCTTCGAACTGATTCTCCCCTACTGCTGGCTCTTGGTGACATTTATACAAGGTCACGTCAGTCCTTGGACGCTTTTGACACTCATCACTCTGCCGTTGGCTATTGGCAACTGCAAGAAGATGCTTTCCTGCAAGCGGGAGGGCATCGAGGCAATCGCCAAGCTCGACGAGGCGACGGCGCAGCTGCAACTCGCTTTCAGTCTGACTCTTGCCATCGGTCTCATCATTGAAGCACTGACATAACACGAGTAAACAGCAAATTACTAACGAGTAAATCGCAAACTACTAACGAGTAAATTATGAACTATACACGAGAACATTTTGAACTTCCCACGCGACGCGACGCGACAACGCTCGTTGCGAGCCTGCTTGTAGCTGCTTTGCTGTGGTTCATCATGTTCTCGCCATGGACGGCTCCTCATGTGAACTTCTGGGTTTGCATGACCTGTTCGGCACTCATCCTCACTTGCCTCGCTTTTGCATTTGGCGGAAGCAAGTGCATCGGGACAGACATCGCTCCGAAAGACATGCCTCCCGCCACATTCACCTGTCTCTTGGGCATTGCCATCGCCGCAACACTTTGGGTTGTCTTCTTTGTCGGGGACAAAGTCTCACAACTTCTTTTCTCTTTTTCACGCGCGCAGGTAAACCTTATATATAATATAAAGGGAGGCGTCTCTCCTACCCTGCTTGCCTTGCTTCTGCTGCTCGTCATCGGGCCTGCTGAAGAGATATTCTGGCGAGGCTATGTGCAGAGAACTCTTGCAAAGTTCCAGTCGCCGTTTGTCGCTTTCCTGCTGACCACAGCCTGCTACACCGCAGTCCATCTGCCATCGGGCAACCTCATGCTCATCATGGCCGCCCTCGTCTGCGGCATCGCATGGGGCGGTCTCTACTGGCTCATGCCCAACCAACTGAGGACGATCATCATCAGTCATGCCCTTTGGGATGTGGCTGCATTCGTGTGGTTGCCGTTCTGAAGAAAAGGTGAAAAAGTAAAAAAGTAAAAAGGTGAAATAAATCGTCAAATAGTAAATATACAAGATGTTAACACTTAAACTCATCAATGAAGAAACCGAACGCGTCATCGCTGGTTTGGAGAAGAAGCACTTCACAGGTGCCCGCGAGGCAATAGACGAGGTCATTGCCGTCGACAAGGCACGTCGTCAGGCACAGACTGAGCTTGACCAGAACCTTTCTGCCGCTAAGAAGCTGGCTGCCGAGATAGGTCTGCTCATGAAGCAAGGCAAGCGCGAGGAGGCTGACAGCGTCAAGGAGAAAGTCGCCGCGCTGAAAGAAACCAACAAGGAACTGGAGAACAAGAAGGAAACTTCCGAGCAGGAACTGACCCGTCTGCTCTGTCAGATTCCCAACATTCCCTACGATGAAGTGCCTGAAGGCTCATGTGCCGAGGACAACTGGGTCGTGAAGTCCAACCTCAAGGAATGTGTCATCGGTAAAGACACCGTTGGTAATTGGGATGCAAATCCCGTCATAGAGTCAGCAAAGCTGCCGCACTGGGAGCTCGCAAAGAAGTACAATCTCATCGACTTCGACCTTGGCGTGAAGATAACAGGCGCAGGTTTTCCGGTCTATCGCGGCAAAGGAGCAAGGCTTCAACGTGCATTAATTGATTTCTTCTTGGACGAGGCGCAGAAGTCTGGCTATGAAGAAATTATGCCTCCTACTGTTGTGAATGCCGCCTCGGGCTATGGTACGGGACAGCTTCCCGACAAGGAAGGCCAGATGTATCATTGTGAGGTGGACGACCTCTACCTTATTCCGACGGCCGAAGTGCCCGTGACAAACATCTATCGCGACGTGATTCTCGACGAAAAGGATCTGCCCGTCAAGAACTGTGCCTACACGCAATGTTTCCGTCGCGAAGCAGGAAGTTATGGCAAGGATGTGCGTGGACTGAACCGCCTGCACGAGTTCAGCAAGATAGAAATTGTGCGCATCGACACGCCCGAGCACAGTGCCGAGAGCCACAAGGAGATGTTAGCACATGTGGAAGGACTCTTGCAGAAGCTCGAGCTCCCCTATCGAATCCTTCGTCTTTGTGGTGGCGACCAGAGCTTCACCAGTGCAATCTGCTACGACTTTGAAGTTTATAGTGAGGCACAGAAACGTTGGCTCGAAGTCAGCTCCGTGTCAAACTTCGACACATATCAGGCCAATCGCCTCAAGTGTCGCGTGCGTCGCACAGCAACTGGCAAGACAGAACTCTGCCATACTCTCAACGGATCTGCCCTCGCTTTGCCGCGCATCGTGGCTTCTATCTTGGAAAACAACCAGACAGAACAAGGCATCCGTGTCCCCAAGGCACTTGTCCCCTATATGGGTTGCGACATGATAAATTAATAAGGATAACAGATAATAAAGACGATAAACTATGTACAAAATCGTAAAGAAGATTCAGTTCAGTGAGAAGGTTTTCAGACTTGATGTTGAGGCTCCACTTATTGCAAAGGCTCGCAAAGCAGGTCATTTTGTCATCGTTCGCGTTGACGAGAAGGGCGAACGTGTGCCTCTGACGATTGCCGGAAGCGATGTAGAGAAGGGAACCATCACGTTGGTAATCCAGACGGTTGGTGCGAGCACGAGCAAGCTCTGTGCTCTCGGCGAGGGAGATTACGTGGCAGATGTGGTCGGACCTCTTGGCCGTGCCACTCACATCGAGAATTACGGCACAGTTCTTTGCGCCGGTGGTGGCGTTGGAACTGCTCCCATGCTGCCCATCATCCAAGCTCTGAAAGCTGCCGGCAACAAGGTAATCAGTGTGATTGCAGGTCGCAGCAAAGACCTCATCATACTTGAAGACGAGGTTCGTGCCGCGAGTGACGAGGTCATCATTATGACCGACGACGGTTCCTACGGCAAACAAGGCGTGGTGACTGTCGGCATGGAAGAGGTCATCCAGCGCGAGAAGGTCGACAAGTGCTTTGCCATCGGCCCTGCCATCATGATGAAGTTCTGCTGCTTGCTGACTAAGAAGTACGACATTCCGACTGACGTCAGCCTCAATACCATCATGGTGGACGGCACAGGCATGTGTGGTGCATGCCGTGTAAGCGTTGGTGGAAAGACCAAGTTTGTCTGCGTAGACGGACCGGAATTTGACGGTCATCAGGTCGACTTCAACGAGATGATGCAGCGAGGCGGCGCGTTCAAGGCCGAGGAAATTGAGGCCATGGCGGCTTATCAGGCTGCATTAGAGGGGCAAGGAGCAAGTGGCAAGGAGCAGGAGAGCCGTGCCAAGGCAACTGCCCAAGGCAGTCCCATCAGTGCCGACAACATGGATACGACCACGCCTCTTGCTGAGCTGACCGACAGAAGTGCTGCATGGCGCGACGAACTTCGCAAGTCGATGAAGGCGAAGGAACGTACGGCCATCGAGCGTTGCAAGATGCCGGAACTGGACCCGGTCTATAGGGCTACCACCCGAACGGAAGAGGTGAACCAGGGACTGACCGTGGAGCAGGCAATGACAGAGGCAAAGCGTTGCCTCGATTGTGCCAACCCTTCCTGTATGCAGGGCTGTCCTGTTGGCATCAACATCCCATCGTTCATCAAGAATATTGAGCGCGGCGAGTTCCTCGACGCTGCTCGTGTGCTGAAGATGACCTCGGCTCTTCCTGCCGTATGTGGTCGCGTCTGCCCTCAGGAGAAACAATGCGAGGCACAATGTATCCACTTGAAGATGAAGGAACCTGCTGTCGCAATTGGTAACCTGGAGCGTTTCGCTGCAGACTTCGAGCGCAATTCCGGCAAGATTGCACTGCCCGAGGTGGCCGAGAAGAACGGCAAGAAGATTGCCGTCATTGGGTCGGGTCCTTCGGGATTAAGTTTCGCCGGCGACATGGCGAAAGCAGGCTACGACGTGACTGTCTTTGAGGCTTTGCACGAAATCGGCGGCGTCTTGAAGTACGGCATACCCGAATTCCGTCTGCCCAACGCGATTGTCGATGTCGAGATACAGAACTTGGAGAAGACAGGCGTGAAATTCGTGAAGGATTGCGTCGTTGGAAAGACCATCACGGTGGCTGACCTGGAGGCTCAGGGCTTCAAGGGTATCTTCGTAGGTTCCGGCGCAGGTCTGCCCAACTTTATGAACATCCCGGGCGAGAACAGCAACGGCATCATGTCGAGCAACGAGTATCTGACACGCGTCAACCTCATGGATGCCAGCAATCCCGAGTTTGCCACGCCCATCAAGAGAGCAAAGAACGTGATGGTCGTCGGCGGTGGAAACACCGCCATGGACAGCTGCCGCACTGCCAAGCGACTGGGTGCCGAGCGCGTGTTTATCGCCTATCGTCGCAGCGAGGCAGAGATGCCGGCCCGACTGGAAGAGGTGAAGCACGCCAAGGAGGAG